>NZ_JAECVZ010000006.1:0-153063 GCF_016055135.1 Thermoactinomyces sp. CICC 10521
TCTGGATGAATTCGTCCTGAACATAGAAACCTTCCTTCGGAATTTTTTTTATACCTTTTCAACAAAAAAAGGCTGTTGACCTTCTTTGTCAACAACCTCGGGAGGATCATCAGATCTCCCGGCTTTTTTCAAAAACATGCAACCAGTTTGCCAACAGACTCAAAACATTATGAGCTCCCCGAAGTTATTCATGATGATCGGACTCAAGGCAAATCAATCAGCATGAATCGCGCATCGGATTCAGCATCCAACTGAAGTACGGGGGTTTGCGTGATGCGGGCAGAATCGCGTCTGTTTAAGATCGCTTCACCTTTATTAACAACCAATCGTCCCTCAATCGCAAACAGGAAAATTCTCCGTCCCGGCTTTTGCGAAAAGACGATTTCTTTTCCTTTTTCCAGATCAGCCAAGTAAATGGTCAAATCCTGATGAATATGGGCAATTTCTTTGGAAGCAGGATTTTTCGCGACAATCGGCAAAAGACGATTTTTCATCTTCTCAACCGGAAATTCCGTTTTTTCATAAGAGGGCGTCAGCCCTTTTTGCTCAGGCAGAAACCATAATTGCAAAAAATTTACTTTTTCTTCACTGGAAGGATTCACTTCCGAATGGACGATCCCCGTGCCTGCGGTCATTCTCTGAACACCGCCGAATGTGGTGGTTTCCGTCGCTCCCGAGCTGTCCTCATGCCTTAATTGCCCTTGCAGAACAATCGAGACAATTTCCATCTCCCGGTGGGGATGGGGGCCAAAGCCGGTGAGCGGGGCAACAATATCATCATTCAACACCCGCAGGGGACCGAATTGAAGATTGTTTGGATCATAGTAGTCGGCAAATGAAAAACTGTGCGCTGTCTTTAACCAACCGTGATCGGAGGTGTATCGTGATTCAGCCGGATATACTTTCAACATTTTTGACTCCTCTTTCTGTCATCATCTGAATAGAACGGCATCAAGCGAATATGTTCCCGAACCGGTGCAGGCGACACCGACGGCAACGACAATCAGGATCAAATTGTATTCATATCCCCCTTGTGTCACCCAGTAACCATTCTTTCCATGAACTTTAAAAACAGCCACCAGCATTGTCAACACAATCAAAACGGCCCCGACAGGTCCCCCAAGACCGGCGGCAAACAAAAAACCGCCCGCCAGTTCACCCAATCCGGCCAAAAAAGCCATAAATAAACCCGGCTTGATCCCGATCGATTCAAACCATTGTCCTGTCCCTTTCAGACCAGGCCCGCCAAACCAGCCGAACAGTTTTTGCGATCCATGCCCCATAAACGTCAAACCGACTGCAAGCCGAATCAGCAAAAGACCGGTATTCATCAGACTCCCTCCATTTCTGATAATTTCTGTAATGCCATCTTAACCTCATTCACTTACTTTTGTCAAGTAACTATTAATAAATAATTGACTAAAGGTGATTGCATGGAAATATTTTCGCGTGATCGTGAATAATTTTTTCCGCAGCGGCGATGCTAAGGAATAGAGTCGATGGGGAATAGCCAAGCGGTAAGGCAACGGACTTTGACTCCGTGATGCGCAGGTTCGAATCCTGCTTCCCCAGCCAAAAAACAGCATGAGCAAAGGAAACATTTCTCCTCCTTATGCTCATGCTGTTTTTTGTTTGCTGTTCACCTTCTTCATCACATGACCCCCGACCATGACAAGAATGGCCAAAACAATCGGAACCGCCGTATCCAAATAATCCTGTCCCCCGGACAGATAACTGCGCACCAAAGGATCTCCGATCATTAATTCACCGGCAGTATACCCGAGGATGGCGGTTCCTGCATAGATAAGCCAGGGGAGCCGTTTTAACAGGGAAGCCACCAGCCCGCTCCCCCACATGATAATGGGAATGCTTAAAGCCAGACCAAACAGGACCAGTACAACACTGCCGTGCGCCGCTCCGGCTACCGCCAGCACATTGTCCAGGCTCATCACCACATCCGCCACAATGATCGTCTTAATCGCGCTTTTCAGGGTACGGCCAAGGGACACCTCCGTGCCTTCTTCTTCATCAGCCAGCAAATTGACGGCAATCCATAACAACAAAATCCCCCCAATTGTCATGAGGAGCGGAATCTTCAACAGATACGCGGCGATCGCAGTGAGAGAAGCGCGCAAAATGACCGCCATTCCAGCACCGATCATGACCGCTTTTTTTCGCTGATGCTCAGGCAGGTTTCGCGCCGCCATCCCGATTACCACCGCATTGTCCCCGCTCAAAAGGAGATCCAGGATAATGATGTTAAAAAAGCCAATCCAAAAAGCCATATCCGTTAGCCAACTTGCCATGTTTTTTTTACTCCTTTAAACAGGCATGCTGATACCGGCTTCGCCTTTTTGGCGGACCAACATGCCTGCCCTCTTAACCTTTCACAACTGGCTGAAGAAGCAGAGAAAGCGAACCCTCAATTTGAGATTCGCATACCGCAAAGTGACGCTCCGCCAGACCGGAAAGAACTTTCATGTCCAGTCAGTTGGACACCCTCGTTAACTAAAATTATGAGGAAAACAAGTGCCTGATTACCGCAACCGTCAAATTCGGAACAATTTTCATCGAGTAAGAGATTTCAACCCGTTCCCATTGTTTATGGGCATCTTTGCCATAAGGACCGATATTGATCACGGGGACATCCAGCTGACGGATCGCTTCCAGATCCATCTGGTGCTTCACTCCCCAGACGGGCATGTTCATTTCAAAGGCCTGAATCTCTTTTTCATCATCACTCAGCGCCACAAAGCTCATGTCCGAAATATACGGAAAAAATTTACGAACTTGTATTTTTTCCGCACAGTAAGGTTCGATTTGCTCCACCGCGCGGTAAACCGCTTCAATCAGGCGGAAGTCGCGCGGATCATCTTCGTTCAGGACAACACGGGGGATATACGGAGATGCGAAAAACAGGATGACCGCCGGTTCCGCATCCCCGCCCCAGCGCCATAATTCCTCTACCATCTGCTTGGCGTACTGGCGTATATCCACTGATTCCTTGTTCAGCATATTGTGGGAAAAAGCCAGGATCTGCTGTTCAAACTCCGCCCCGTGTTTTTCCCGGCAAAGGTGGTAAAATTCCTCATATGTGAAAACGCGCGGTTCAATCTCCGGAGGAACATACGAATTTCCGCTTAATCGGCTGTAAAGGCGACCCCGCTGGTGATACTTTGCAATGGCCGCTTCAAACGCTTCACGGGCAATCCCCTTCAACCGGCACAAAACATCGCGCGGCGACCAACTGTGAACAAAAAAGTTGTAGTAAACAAAGGCGGTTTGTGGAGTTTGCACATCATACTGCTTTTTTAGATCAGTCTGTTTCAACGAAACCGGAGGCATCGTCACCTCGCCGAACATTTCATCGCACAGATCAGGATTGTAATCAATGCGGGAGGTAAGTTCAGCCGCAATCAGGTTTGGGTCGAATCCTTCAAACGCCTGACCGACATGCGTCTCTTTGCCGACAATATAAAAGGCGGGGAGCAGTTTGCCAACCGTACCCAAATAAATATAGCGGTTCGGGTCCCCGTCAAAACGCGGGGCCGTATAATCGGAATTCACCGCGGCAATGAACCGGAGTTCTTCTTCCCGGGCCAGCTGATGGATGTCGGCCAGAGCAGATAAAATTCCCCGCGAATTATTCTCTTCATCACATGTGACCAGAAAGAGAAGGTTCCCTTGAAAACGGTGCCTGTTTTCAGCAAAGTAGCGCAAAATCGCCATAATGCCGGCAACCCCGCTTTTCATGTCCAAAACTCCCCTGCCGCCCATGTAATTCCCGCCGGCCAAGTCCCTGGCAACGGCAGCGGGAATTTTTCCTTTGCTCCATTCCCTGAGCAGCTCATCCGGTGAAAAGGCCAGTCCCATCCATTTGCCGTAATCCTCGACACCCACGGTATCCAAATGCCCCATCAAGATCACCGTTTCGGAACAATTTTCATCCCTTCCTCTGACCAGCGCCAGCACATTGTACCGTTCCCGGTCATCATGCCGGGTCGGCGTAATGCGCAAATGATGCGGATGATCAAGGAAATAAGGGAGCTGACGCAATTTTTCATAAATAAAAGCCGCCATGTCCCGCTCCCCGATCGTGCCGACAATGCTGGGATGCTCGACGAGCTCTTTGGTTAAAGCACAGATTTCATCCTGGAAGTTAATCATCGCTGATCCCCTCCATTTCAAAATATCAAAAAATATATCCAGGGAGGAAGATTCTGATTTTATCAAGTTTGAAAGCGATTTTTGAGGAGGCAAACTCAAAAATCGCTTTCTTCAGCTCAGAAGAAGGAAAACTCTTCTTCCGGTTCACCCGGATTTAATTCGATCACTTCCGTCCCTTCAACCGCTTCACGCACCAGGCGTTCCAGATCCAGTTTGGCTTCTTCACGGGCCGCCACCTGTTTATCCGGCCGGGTTTTGGGCGCTTTTGGCAAAAAGACCGTACAGCAGTCCTCATAGGGCAAAATCGAAGTTTCATACGTTCCGATCCGTTTGGCAATCGTCATGATTTCCTGTTTGTCCATCCCGATCACCGGCCTTAAGATCGGCATATTTGTCACTTCATTGATGGTATTCATACTTTCGAGCGTTTGGCTGGCAACCTGCCCCAGGCTTTCCCCCGTCACCAGGGCAAGCGCACCATGTTTTTTGGCGACGGCCTCGGAGATGCGCAGCATGAACCGGCGCATGATCGTAATGGAATAAGAGTCATAGCAATGTTTGTTTATTTCCGTTTGAATTTCCGTAAACGGAACGATGTGCAGATGGATTTTCCCGCCATAACGCGTCAGGATCTGTGCCAGGTCGATCACTTTCTGCTTGGCCCTCTCGCTGGTGAACGGGTAGCTGTGGAAATGGATCGCATGCAGTTCCACCCCGCGCTTTAAAGCGAGATAGCCGGCCACAGGACTGTCAATCCCTCCCGACAAGAGCAGCAGGACGCGGCCGCTGGCTCCCACCGGCAATCCGCCCGGTCCCGGAATATCATTTCCGTAGATATAGGCGTATTTGCTGCGCACTTCCACATGAAGCGTCAATTCGGGATTGTGCACATCCACTTTGAGTTCGGGGACATTTCCCAAAATGAATCCGCCGAGGCGGTGATTCATCTCCTGCGACCGTATCGGAAACTTTTTGTCCGCCCGCTTGCTGTTCACTTTGAATGTCCGGACACCTTCCTGCTTTCGCACCAATTCCAGGGCCGCTTCCTTAATCTTTTCCCAATCGTTTTCCACCCGGATCGCCGGGCAAATCCCGACCAGACCAAATACGGTCTTCAGTTCGTCAATGAGCGCTTCCGGTGCTTCATCTTCCAGTTCCACAAAAATGCGGCCCGGTGTTTTCACCACGCTCACACCGGCAAAACGCGCCGTTTTTTCGCGGATATTGTTTACCAGACGGTCTTCAAAATCCGCCTTATTCTTTCCTTTTAATGCCAATTCTCCGTAGCGGAGCAAAACACAGTTTCTTTTCATCTGTTATGCACCTTCATCACCTGTTGTAACATGGGGATCACTTTGCCCAGCGCATCGGCACACCGCATGAGATCCTCTTCGGTGTTCATCCGTCCCAAACTGATGCGAATCGAGCCGAGCGCTTCTTCATCCGACCGTCCAATCGCTTTCAGGACGCGGCTGGGCAACTCTTTTTTGGAGGAACAGGCCGACTTGCTGGAAACATAGACTCCCTCTTTCTCCAACGCATGAACGATCACTTCCGATTTCAGGAAGGGAAATGAAAGATTGATAATATACGGCGCACCGCCTTCCCTGCTCACATCGCCGTTGATGATCACGGAAGACAACCGCTCCTGGATCTGTCTGAGAAAAGCTTCTTTCCAGTTGGCAGAATCGCGTATAAAAGCATCCCCCTTCTGCCGGGCCAACACGACCGCTTTTGCCATTCCGACAATTCCCGGTACGTTCTCGGTTCCGGAACGGATTCCCTGCTCTTGTCCGCCGCCGATCAAAAGAGGCGGGAGGTGAAGATTTTTGCGTATATATAAACAACCGACTCCTTTCGGTCCATGCAGTTTGTGGCCGGACGCGGAGAGGAAGTCGATTTTCGCCTGGCGGGGCAATAAGGGAATCTTGCCGAAAGACTGTACGGCATCCACATGGAACAGCACTTTGGGATAGCGCTCCAGCCGCCGCCCGATTTCCTCAATCGGCTGAATGGTGCCGATTTCATTATTGACATGCATGATGGAGACAAGCACCGTTTCCTCTGTGATCGCCCGTTCCACATCATCAGGATTCACCCGTCCCTGTGAGTCTACAGGGAGATAGGTAACGTTCCACCCTTTGCGTTCCAAGTATTGAAACACCTCATATACCGACGGGTGTTCAATCTCGGTTGTAATCAGGTGTTTTCCGCGGCCGGCATATTCTTCGGTTACCCCGCGAATCGCCAGGTTATTGGCTTCCGTACCGCCCGAGGTGAAAAAAATTTCCTCAGGGGAAACGTTCAAGGCTTGCGCGATCACCTTGCGCGCCCCGGTGACCAACCGCTCGGCTTTTACCCCCAGTCCATGCAAAGATGAAGGGTTGCCGAACACATCGACCATCACATCAGCCATTACTTTGGCCACTTCGGGATCTGTTTGCGTTGTGGCGCTATTATCCAAATAGATCACCGACTTGCCCTCCTTTCCTCTCTTCATAACTTCACCATTCTATCATAAAACAAAACACCTGACATGAGATTCAGGTGCAATCCATTTCCCTGTTCTTTTTCAAACTCGATTGGCGGATGATGAGTTGTGACGGAATCACATGCTCAGCAGGCAAGCTGCAATGTTCCGGATCGCTCAAAGCGTTCAAAAGCAGTTTCACCGCCTCCATGCCGAGTTCGTACGATAAGATTTTGACACTGGTCAAAGGAGGATTCGTAAAGGACAACAACGGCGAATCGTTAAAACCGACAATCCCGAGTTCTTCGGGGACGCGCAGTCGGTTATGTCCGGCAAATTGCAAGGCTCCCAAGGCGAACAAGTCATCGGCCGCCAGCACCGCGTCAAAGTCGACACCGCGGGATTTCAGTTCCTGCAGGGCATTAAATCCGCTTTCGATGGAAAACTCCGCCGTCACTGCTCTTTCCGCCGCGAAGCTTATTCCCTTCTCGCTCAATGCTTGTTTATACCCGCTGATCCGGTCCTGACTTACGATCAGATTGGGATCGCCGCTGATAAAAACCACTTTCTCATATCCTTGCTCCAATAAATGCAATGTTGCTTTTTTGGCCGCTTGTATATTGTCATTATTCACCGATAAAACCGGGTGTTCACAGCTTCTCCCGATCAAGGCGAAGGGAACGTTTTCGGCAATCAGCAGGTCGATCAGCGGATCCTGCTTGCGTGAAGTGGAGACAATCAACCCGTCGACCCTGCGCTCGCGAAAGAGTTGCATGCATTTTTGCCGTTCCTCTTCCGGTGTCCGGCTGATAGACAAAAGGATGTTGTAATCCCTTGCTTGGGCGATAGTCGACATCCCCCGCATCACTTCTGAAAAAAAAGGATTGGAAAAAGCCTGATCCGCCTCCCGGGCGATGGTAAAACCGATGGTTCGCGAGCGGCTCCGCGCCAGACTTCTGGCGATCGCGTTCGGAACGTAGTTCAGTTCTTCCATCGCCCGTTTAACGCGGAGCTTGGTTTCAAGGCTGATCCGGTTGCTTCCGGCAATCACCCTCGACACTGTCGATGGCGACACATCCGCCAGTTTCGCCACATCTTTAATCGTTGCCATAAAAATACCCCTTTAACAAATGATCAGACTGTTTTTCAAACCAGCACCATTCCCTGATAAGGGGAAAGAATCAACTCCATCCGGTTTCCTGATGCCTGGCCTTTTTCCCCCGTCAACAAATCGGTCCAATTCCTTTTTGCCCATGTATCCAGCGGCAAGGAAACATTTTGCCAGCTGTCGCTGTTATTCAGGACAATTCCTGCATTTTCCCCTTGCCATGAGCGCACAAAGGCATAGACAGGGGAACCTGGATCAGCCAACCATGTCCGGAAACTCCCCCTCCGCAACGGAGCACAACTCCGGCGAATCCGGATGAGCCGTTGATAATAGGAGAAAAGCGCCTGATTTTGCTCCTCTTTATCCCACAACATCGGCCGGCGGCAATCAGGATCTGTCTCTCCGGTCATGCCTATTTCATCCCCGTAATAAATCAACGGCGTCCCCACATAGGTCATCTGAAACAAGACGGCCAGGCGGAACCGTTCTTCCTTTTCACCGCAAGAGGTCAAAAAGCGCTCGGTATCATGGGAATCAAGCAGATTCCATGCCACTTGCAGCGCCTGATCCGGATAAGAGATGCGTGCTGTGGTCAATTCGGCATCAAACTCGCTGGCATCTGATGTTTGCTCTGCAAAAAAACGATAAACGCAGTCGCGAAACAAATAATTCATGACCGAATCAAACTGATCCCCTTCCAGCCATTTTACCGCATTATGCCATACTTCGCCGATGATGAGGGCTTCCGGATTCAGCATCTTCACAAAAGATCGGAAATCACGCCAAAAGGCATGATCCACCTCATTGGCCACATCCAGCCGCCACCCGTCGATCCCCATTTCTGTCCAGTAGCGGACGACCTGGAACAAATATTCTTTTACCTCCCTGTTTTCCGTGCGCAGCTTCGGCATGACAGGAACATTGACAGCAAACGTCTCATAGTTGGGCTGTGGCGTTTGCACAACCGGAAACTGCTCGATGAAAAACCAGTCTCTGTATTGCGAGTCCGCTCCCTTTTCCAGTACATCGCGAAAAGCAAAAAACCGGTCACCCGAATGGTTGAACACCGCATCAAGAATGATTCGCATCCCGTGCCGGTGAGCCTCCCTGATCAGGCGCTTAAACGTGTCCAGATTGCCAAACTGGGGATCAATTCTCAGATAATCCGCTGTATCGTACTTGTGATTGGATGGGGAGGCAAAAATGGGAGTGAAATAGAGCGCATTAACCCCCAGTTTGCGCAAATAGGGGAGGGAATGGATCACCCCCTCCAAGTCACCGCCGTAAAAACTGTCCCTTCCGGGCCGTGCATCCTTGCTCCAATCTTCCGTCCGGGGCGGGTCGTTCTCCTTGTCACCATTGGCAAACCTGTCCGGAAAAATCTGATAAACCACCGCATCCCTGGCCCACTCCGGGGTCACAAACAAGGCTGATTCATGGATATAGGCATACTGGAAAACTCCTGCCCGGTTCCGTTCCTTTGACACTCCCGATTCTCCGAAATAAACCCGCTCTCCTTTTTTTCCTTCCAGGAGAAATACATATTGCAGGCGTTTTGCAGTGCACTCCAGCAAAGCTTCAAAATAATCAAACCGCTGGTCCGAGGCCATCCATTCCGCTTCCGTCTGCTGAAAATAGGAATCCAGTAATTCATAGCGATCCGCGTGGAGCACGAGACAGCGGGCGATTTCTCCTTTCCCGGCACGCAGTCGCACCCTGAGGGAATGCAAATTTTCCGGACAGGCATAGGGAACCCTCGTTTCGTGAAAAAGTGCTTCAATAAGCATGAAAGCTCATCTCCTCCCTGAATCAGCCTTTATTCGCTCCTGCAGTCAATCCGGAGATAAAGTAGCGCTGTAAAGACAGGAAAATCACCGTGATCGGAACGGCAATCAACACGGAACCGGCAGCAAACAACGTATATTGCTTGCCTACATCTTTGTTGATAAAGCTGAACAGCCCGACCGCCAGCGTCTGATTATCCGGGCTGGTCAATATGATTTGCGGCAACAGAAAATCAGTCATCGGTGTCATAAAATTAAACAAAAACATCACCGCCAGAATCGGTTTGGCCAGCGGCATGATCACTTTCCAGAAGATGGTGACATGGCCGGCCCCGTCGATCCGCGCTGCTTCATCAAGGCTGTAGGGTATCGTGTCAAAATACCCTTTCACCAACCAGGTGTTGAACGGAATTTGCGTTCCCGCGTAAAAAATCAGCAACCCCAGGTGCGTATCCAACAGACCGATCCAATTCAGCAACAGATAAATGGCAACCATTGTCATCATCGACGGGAACATCTGCAAAGTCAGAAATAAAACTAATCCGTATTTGCGTCCGAAAAAACGGTAACGGGAAAACACATAGGCCGTACCAGTGGTGATGATCACGGACACAAACGCATTGATCAGGGCGATTTTCAGGGTGTTCCAATACCAGGTCGGATACTGGCTGTTAGGATTGAAGAAAAGCCAGCGATAATGAGCCAAGGTCGCATGTTTCGGAACCAGCGAAGTGGAAAAGATGCCGTCCCCCGGGCTGAATGAAGCCCCGATCACCCACAGCAACGGGTAAATACAAATCACAGCCATGATGATCAGAATCAGGTAACTCAGGAGAAGCCGGAGATACGTTTGCCGTTTGCTGCTGTTCATCGGATCATCCCTTCCTCTTTGAACGAACGGGTTCCCCTGAATTGCAAAACGGCCAGCACGGTTACGATCAAGCCGATGATGACGGAAATCGCCGCGGCATAGTTGTATTTGGAGGTTTCAAAGGTTAATTTGTAAACCCAGGAAATAAGAATGTCCGTCCCCCCGGCCGTTTGTCCCGGGATGGCCGGAAGCCCTTTATTAAAGAGATAAATGACATTGAAATTATTAAAATTGCCCACATATTGAACGATCAGCAACGGAGCCGTTGCATAAAGCGCCATCGGCAAAGTGATATGGCGAAATTTCTGCCAGATCGTCGCCCCGTCCACCTCAGCCGCCTCATACAGATCCGCAGAGATCGCTTGTAACACACCGGTATATAAAGCCATGCTGAAGGGAAAGCCAAGCCAAAATTGGATCAGCAAAATGGCGATTTTGGCCCAAAAGGGATCCGTCATCCACGGCAGTGCCCCCAGCCCGATTCCCTGCAAAAAAAGGTTAACCGTTCCGAAGTTGTTATCAAACAGGCCGGAAAAAACAATGATCGAGACAAACGAGGGAACTGCCCACGGCAAGATCAAAATGGTGCGGAAAAACTTTTTAAACTTCAGTTTTTTCTGATTGAGGATCACGGCTAAAAACAGGCCCAAAATCACCTGAACCGTTGTCGAAACCAACGTCCAAACCACCGTCCAGCAGAGAACGCTGAAAAAAGATGTTTTCCAAAAGCTGAGTTGAAACAGGTGCACGAAGTTATCCAGCCCGACATAGTCGACCAATTTGGCCGGAGGTTGATGATAAAGGTCATAGTTCGTGAAAGCGAGCACTATCATGAACAAAATGGGAAAGAGCACCACAAACACAAGCAATATCATGGCCGGTCCGATCACAAGATACGGAAAACCCTGATCGGTAACATGCCGGAAGGTCTGCATCACTCCGGGAGGTTTGACTCCCCGTTCCCGCAATTTTCCCACTTTGTAGGCATCGCGAATATTGAAACCGTAACAGCCCAGGCCAAACAGGATAAGCAAAATGGAAATAATCCCCTCCGCCATCAAATCGAGCGAATTATCCACTTGCGGAATTGTGCCCAAGGTGGCAATGCCCCAGAGTCCGATGTTAAAAAAAGGATAGAAAACAACGATATAGGCGATCTGCAACCCCAATAACAATCCGCCTTTCACCCACTGTCGATTGTACATTTGCCCGAGGCCCATCGACAAAGCGGACAGCACGGCGGCAACCCTGCTTCTTCTTATTAACGGACATTTTGCTGAATTCATCCAACCTCGCATCCTTTACCCTGTATTCCGTCTGAAAAAGCATGTTGCAGGACGGGTCGTCGGGGCCCCGGCAGTCGGAGGCCCCTGTCTTCCCTTCTGATTTTGCTTATTGTTTCATCGTTTTGATGTTTTCTTTGATCAATCTGACTGCGTCATCCAGTGCTTGTTTGGGAGTCTGTTTCCCTTCCGCGACAAAGGTGTGGGCATTGTTAACCGGTTCCCAGACAACCCCCATCTCCGGAATGCTCGGCATGGGCACCCCTGTTTTCGCCTGCTCGGCAAAGCCATTAATCAACGGATTGTTTTTAATCATCGGATCATTCAGAAGATCCTTGCGCGGAGGAATTTCACCCGTTTCCAGAAATCGTGATTTCAATGCTTCTCTGCTTGTCAAAAATTTCATCAGATCAGTCGCGTATCGGGGATGCTTGCTGTAAGCGGATAAATACCATCCTTTCACACCGACAAACGTCCGTGCCGGTTTTCCGTCAACCTTGGGAAGCGGTGCGACACCCAGATCAATGCCGGCAGCCTGATAGTCCTTGACTGCCCAGGGACCGTTCAGGACGGCCGCCACATTCCCTTCTTTAAAGAGCCCGCTCACGGTATCCCCTTTCAGCCCTTTCGGCAACAACCCCTGACTGAACCATTTTTCCACTTCTTTCATCCCGGCAATCGAGCCCGGGCTGTTTAATTCAATTTTATCCGGATCGGTTTTGCCACCGGTCTCCCCAAAAACGGAACCGCCTTTGGCCGCAAACAGGAAATACGTATAATAAAGATTATTCGCCTCAAACATGATTCCATATTTATTTTCCGCCGGTTTATTGTTCTCTTTTGCGTACTTCATCAGATCTTCATACGTTGCCGGTACGTTGTTCATTAATTTTTTGTTATATATTAAAGCGATACTCTCCGTCACTTTCGGCAGACCATAAACCTGACCGTTATAAGTCATGGCCCGCATGGCGTTATCATCAAATTGCTCTTTGACGGAATCATCTACCTGAATCGGTTGCAAAAGACCTTTGACAATCGCTTCCCCCAGCCGGTCATGCGGCCAGGTAACCAGGTCAGGCCCCTTTCCGGCCGGGCCATCCAGCGTCAGTTTATCTTCCTGTTTCAAGAGAGGAACGGCAACGACATCGACTTTGATCCCCGTTCGTTTGGTAAACTGGGCGGCCAATTTTTTGGTGTTGTTGATTTGCACCCCGTCATCCGCGTTTTCCCAGACTACCAGCTTGTCCGGCTTCCGCTCGATTCCACCGGCCTGAACATGGGGATCGCGCTTCGGCCCGCATCCGCTCAACAGTGCGGTCACTATCGCGAAAACCGCGACAAGACCGATCCATTTTTTCATCTCCGAAGCCTCCTTTGTGCAAACGGTTGCATAAATAAAAATACGTCGATTCCATCTCTATTTTATCGCCTCATCATTTATCTTACAAGAAATTATATTATTTATTTTCGCAATAATATTTTTGTAAAAAAAGATGCCGCCTCTTCAAGAAGCAGCATCGGTCGATTTCAGGATCAGATATGGCACGAGTCAAGGCCGCGCTTTTGCAGGTAGCGTTGATGATATTCTTCTGCCCGCCAGAATGTTGAAGCCGGTGTGATCTCCGTGACGATCGGATTTTTCCAGCGGCCGCTTTTGTCCATCTTTTCTTTGGATGCTTCGGCTAATTTCTTTTGCTCTTCATTATGGTAGAAGATCACGGAACGGTACTGCGTTCCCACATCGGGACCCTGACGGTTTAACGTCGTCGGATTATGGTTGTTCCAAAAGATATCGAGCAGATCCAGATAGGAGACCTGCTCCGGATTATATTCGATTTGCACCACTTCCGCATGTCCGGTGCGGTCAGTGCATACATCTTCATAGGTTGGGTTCTCCAACGTCCCGCCCATATAGCCCACTGTGGTGTTGATTACACCCGGAACCTGGCGAAACGTTTCTTCTACTCCCCAAAAACAGCCTGCACCAAATGTTGCGAGCGCCATTTTTATTCCCCCTTTTCTTCATCAATTTTATCAGAATAAGATTCCACTTGAAAGCCGGAGACCAAACTTATTTCCGCCCGTCATGAATCAGCTCCAGCTCCCCGGTTTCGGGATCAATGATCAAACCGTGAACCTGAATTTCCTGGGGAAGCAGGGGATGATTTTGGATCAGACGGATGCTGTTCATGACCCCTTCTTCCACGTTTGCGCATCCGGCTAACCATTTATGCAGATCCACCCCTTGCTCACGAACGGCTTCAATTTCGTTCTGCGTGACCCCGTGCTCCTCTAAGTGTTCCAGAACCGATCCGGCTCTCAGCCCTTCCATGCCGCATCCTTTGTGCCCAATCACAAAGATTTCTTTCGCTTTCAGCAGCGACACTCCCACCAAAATGCTTCTCATCACGCTGCCATATGGCTCTGTCACCATGGCACCGGCCGTTTTTACCACTTTGGCATCTCCGTTTTTAAGATTGAGCGCCTTTGGCAAAAGCTCAACCAACCGGGTATCCATACAGGTTACGACCAGCAGCTCTTTTTTCGGATATTTTTCCGCCAGATATGGTTCATATTCCTTATTATTCACAAATTCCCGATTATAGGCCAGAATCTCTTCCAGACGGCTCATCTGATCTACTCCTTTGATGTCGTTTTTTAATTGTCCAAAAAGCTGACCATTTTTTATCCCAGGTTGGTCGGGTATACTAATTACGATGACACCCCAAAGCAAAAGGTGGTTTATTGTTCCCCATGAATGACAGAGTAAAACACGTGATCAAAGTCGTACTTGGCTGGACATTTCTCGTCCTCGGGATTATTGGCTTTTTTGTCCCGATTCTGCAAGGGTTTCTCTTTACGCTGATCGGGTTGATCCTGTTGTCGCAAACCACGCCCTGGGCGAAACGCCTGCTTGATCGCCTGCGCCGG
The DNA here is from genome assembly GCF_016055135.1 of Thermoactinomyces sp. CICC 10521. Taxonomy (NCBI): domain Bacteria; kingdom Bacillati; phylum Bacillota; class Bacilli; order Caryophanales; family Thermoactinomycetaceae; genus Thermoactinomyces; species Thermoactinomyces sp. CICC 10521. The sequence continues at coordinate 14,618 of NZ_JAECVZ010000006.1, forward strand.
CGGTACCCCGAAATAGCAGTAAAATCGGAGAAATGGATTGAAAAATGGGGAAATAAATTCCGCTTTGGCTCAAAATCAAATCCGGAATGAGAAAAACCCATGTGAATAACTGCCGAAGTGAAACATTTTCCTCCGGCAGTTTTTATATTTATTTGACGCGGCAAATTCCCAGACCGTCACCGATGGTAAGCAGAATGGATTCCAACCGGGGATCGGTGGCAATGCGGCGGTTAAATTCCCGTACGGCCACAGGGGACGGACCTTGATAAGACTCATCCAGGATTTTCCCGCCCATAAAGAGATTGTCCGCGGCAATGATCGCTCCCGGTTCAGCCAGTTCAATCGCTTTTTCCAAGTAATGCAAATAATTCATTTTATCTGCATCAATAAAAATAAATTGAAACCGCTCATTTCTTTGGGTCAATTGGGACAAACTATCCGCCGCATCCCCCACCATAAAGGAAACGCGTGTATCCAGCCCTGCTTTTGTCAAGTTTTCCATGGCAAAGTCGGCATGCTTCTGTTTCAGTTCAAGCGATACCACTTTCCCGTCTTCCGGCAAGGCTCGGGCCAACCAGATCGTACTGTATCCACCCAGTGTCCCGATTTCCAACACCTTTTTGGCTCCGGAAATCTTGGTGAGCAGGTAAAGCGTTTTTCCCACTTCCGGCGGTACGGAAATCTGCGGCATGTCGCGTTCGGCCAATCCGGCGGCAATCCCTTTCAAGACCTCGTCTTCCTGGACAAAGAGAGAACGGACATATTCTTTTTCCTGCACAAGCATCCTCCCCGATATTTTTTTAAAAAACACTCTCTTATTTTATCCCAATTTAATGAAAAAAGAAAAGGTACCACCTGACGGTGGTACCTTTTCATGTTGGAGCGGACGACGGGAATCGAACCCGCACTACTAGCTTGGGAAGCTAGTGTTCTGCCATTAAACTACATCCGCGTATCGACATGATCATTATACCATAAACCAATACACAAAAACAAGCCCCCTTTTTTGGGGACTTGTTTCCACCCGGAAGGTTAAAATATCAAACGAAACGGAAAGAGTACAAACGCTAAAATCAAAGCAACGATTCCCACAGCAATGGCCCACCAGCCCAACGTGCTTTTCCTTCTGACGGCGAACGCACCGACGACGATGCCGGCAATCGACAAAACGAAAGGCCAGAAGAAAAAGGCGAGGACGGACAGAACCAAAGCGGCGATGCCAAGTCCCATACCACCATTTTCGGTACGCGCGCCTCTCTGGTCGTCACGGTCGTTGTCTTCACTGGCAAAGGTGGGATTGGGTGAAAGTTCCGCCGCTGTTTCCTCATCATCCGGTCTATTTGCGACATTCGGTTCGTTCTGGTTTTCTTCTTCCTTATTCAGCTTCTTGTCCTTAGCCATGCCGATCCCTCCATTTGGTTTCCGGGTTTAGGCTTAGTATGTGTTTCTTCCTGTAAAAAAACGTTTGTTAAATGGAGGAAATAAAAATGGAGCAGAAACCGACTCCGCTCCCAAGCCAACAAAGAGGTTTTGCAACAAGTTGTTCCCATTTTCCGTTTTTCCCCAAGCAAATTCCTTATTTTTTATCTGCTTCCGAATAATCATTCGGCCCGACCGGATGGCGGATAATTCCCGTCACGTCCGGCTGCTGCGCATAAGCGATATTGTAGAAATACAGCGGAGTGATCGGCGCTTCATCAAACAAGATCTGTTCAGCATGATGAAGCAACTGGTCACGTTTGTTGATATCGCTCGTTTCCGAAGATTGTTCCAGCAAAGCGTCATATTCTTTGTTGCTCCAATGCGTATGATTCATTGAATGATCGGTTTGCCAGCTCTCCAGATAATTATAGGTGTCGTTGTAGTCAGCTAGGAAACTTGCCAGCTGCATGACGAAGTTCGAACTGCGTTGATCGGCGAAAAACACCTTCTTCTCCTCGGCCTGCAATTGTATCTCCACATTCAGGTGCTGATGGATCATCTCTTGTACTGCTTCGGCGATCTTTTTATATTTCTCATTGGAATTGCTGTACAGCAGCGTGACTGTCGGCAGTTGGCTCCAGCCTTCTTCTTTCATGCCTTCCTGAAGCAATTTTTTGGCTTCATCATACTGTCCGTCCTTAATCAAGTCGCCGCCTTGTTTGCGAAATTGATTCGGGGCGGAAGGGGCCACATAGCCATACGCCGGTTTTACTCCTCCGCCGACGATCTTCTCTGCGATGGTCCGGCGATCAATGGCCAGTGCAAATGCCTTGCGCACCTTAGCATTGGTAAACGGCGGTTTCTTCGTATTAAAGCGGAAAAAGGCAAGCCCGTTGCCGTCCATCGTCTTGATTGTCCCGTTTTTCAGCATGGAGGGAAGCAGATCCGCCGGCATTTGCGCTCCGGCTGCGACATCCAACTTTTTTGTTTGATACAGTTGGTAAATCGTTTTGTTATCACTGACAATCGAATAATGCAGTCCATCGAGTTTCACTTTCTCTTTTTTGTAATATTGGTCATTTTTCTCAAGGGTAAGATGATCATTGTGCTTCCACTCCGTCAGGTTAAACGCCCCGTTGCTCACATACGTTTTTGCATCGGCAAATGCATTCGGATTTTTCTCGACTACTTTTCGGTCAACAGGGAAGTAGACGGGATAAGCCGTCAACTGTAAAAAGGAAGGGGTGGGCTTTGCCAGCCGGACTTCCAGCGTGTCATCATCCAAAGCTTTGACCCCGACCTGATCCACGCTCCCTTTCCCCGTGTTATATGCTTCCGCTCCTTCAATAAAATAGAGCAAGAACGCTGGTTCCGCGGCCGTTTTCGGATCGAGCACCCGCTTCCATTCGTATTCAAAATCATGCGCGGTCAAAGGATCCCCATTGGACCATTTGGTCTTTTTCAGGTGAAACCGGTAAGTCAGCCCGTCGGAACTGACATCGACCTTATCGGCGAGCGCCGGTTGCGGCTGATCGTTTTTGTCCAGACGCATCAAACCTTCAAACAGGTTGTTGGTGATTTCCAGCGTATCCTCATCAAATGCCTTGGCCGGATCGAGACTGGTCGGTTCGCCGGTGGCATTCAAATTCAGGATCTTTTGCTCTGGACCATTGGCTTTTGAGGCGCATCCCGATAAACCGGCAGCCAAAACAAGCAATAAAAGCAGAGAAAAAAGGCCGAACTTTTTCAAATCTCTCCCTCCTTCAATACACAAACAAAAAACGGAATGAAAATTACTTCGTCATATCCGTATTAAAAACCTTCCGATAAATGAAATTATACTAATATTAAATAAAAAATATGACTCTCACGATGACAGGCTTGATTTGCAAGGCGGCAACACCAGAAGGACGGATGAGGGGTCTCCAAAGAACAAAATCTCTCCGGGTATCCTGTCTCTTTTTTTGCACAAAAAAAGCGATGGGTATCCACCGCTTCAGATGTACATTTGCCCTGACTGCGAATTCTCTTGTCTCATACGTACCGTTGAATAAATCAATCCTGCCGATGATATAATCAGAAAAATCTGTCAAATAAATCTTCCTTAAACAGCCGGCTTTCGTCCAGAAATTCACCCGTTACTCAAATCTTTGCTCAATCGTCGGTCCAAATATTGATAGATGCTTCGGATAATTTTTCCGTTCCACCCGAAGTCAACAAACTTTGCCCTCAGTGCGGCATGAATATCAACCGCCGTCCGGAGCGGGGTGATATCGATCACGGTGACGACCAAATCATGTTTCAACCCTATACCATTGCGACATTCCAACATAACCTCCCCGCGAGATTCATCCACATGAATCAACCGAAAGGAAGGAAACTGCCCGGGCAACCCTTTTAACGCTTCGATTGCCTCCCATTTTTGATTTCGGTAATATCTTGTCCTCAAATTGGGCTCCTGCTGATCCCCAGTTTCTGTCACTCCGCTGAAAAAACGCTGAATCGCTGACAATCGTCTCCTCCTTATCTGAGCACGATTTGTTCCAATCTCTCCAGGCGCATGAGAATCTGATCCATCAGGTCATCATTCTGATTGGCTGCCGCACCCGAACCCCCTTGATTTTTCTTTAATTTTTTGATCTGATCCTTTAAATATTCATTTTCTTGCAGCACTTCTTCATAATTTTTTATAACTAAATCCAAAAATTCGTTAACCTCTTCAATATCATAACCACGGATGGCATGCTTAAAATCCTTATTAAAAATATCCATTGGGGTTAGTCTGCTCATGGATCACACTCCTCGGCCAACATTTCTTTCACAACCATTATATAAAAAAACAAAGACGAATAAATCCCTATAGAGAAACTTAATTAATTACAAATAAGAAAACCCATTCCCCGTAGAAAATGGGTTTCTAAGGAAAATGGGTTTTCTGCTTATTTTGCTTCCGGGAACGTTCTTCTGATCATATCGCCCAAGTTTTTGATAAACCCGCTGATCGGTCTCCCGTTTCGCAAATCATTGGCATAATTATTCATTTGTTTGACAAAGTTCGGATTGGAGGAGACATAGACGTTGCGCAAGCTTGGATCAACTGCTTTGGCCCTCCTGGCAATCTGTTTTTTTATCCTCTCCGTCAATTTCCCGTCGCCGGTGTTATGTTTCAAAGTGACCGCAACATAAGCGTTACGACCCATCACAATGGCGGCAGCAGTATTCACCTGTTTCAAACCCGCTACCCCCCTGGCAACGTCATCCGCCACCCGCACGTTGCGCGACAAATTATTATCATTGGTATCGGTACGATTCAAGTAGGTATTCCCATTGCGTACATCATTGCGCACATTGCGGTTGCGCAGCGACTCATTGGCCACTTTTTGCGTACGATACCCCGGTTCGTTCGGATTGGGCAATCCTTGCTTGCTTGTGGCACAGCCCACGGACATGGTGATCATCGAAAGCACGACCAAGCCGCTGATGAACAGCCGACGAGTCAGCATTCACAGTTCCCTCCTTCAACTTTTTATTTGCCTTTAGTATGTGAATGCCAACCGTTTCTATTACCCCTGAGCCGCTTCCGTTTTTTTACAACAAAAAACTCAAGCCTTTTCGGCGCAATCCGGGTGAGAAGTCCGAAAAATCGGGGGGAAAGTGGTTCCCGACGGTCCGGCCACCGAAATGCCGGCAAAGAAAAAACCCCTGTAAAAGGGGCTTTGGCTTGTTAATCCCGGTCATTCTGGAAAAAGAGAATAAAGACATATTGCAACAATTCAAGCAAGGCGACCAACGCACCGGCAACGTAGGTGAGCGCGGCAGCACCCAAGACGCGGCGAACGCCTCTTTCCTCTTCAGGACCGTGCACAAACCCTTCAATCGCCATGATTTTCTTGGCCCGGCTGCTCGCATTGTATTCCACCGGCAGCGTGACGAGATGGAACAGCACCACAACCGAGAAAAAGATCAAACCGAGCATCAACAGGCCGGTAAACTTAAAAAAGATCCCCGCCATCAACAAGAAAGGCGCCAGACCGGAGGCAATGTTCAGAACGGGAACCATGCGGTGGCGAAACACCAACGCTCCATAAGCTTCTTTATGCTGAATGGCATGTCCGCATTCATGGGCCGCCACGGAAATGGCCGCGATTGAATCAGATGTGTATACGTGTTCCGACAGGCGAACCGCCCGCGCAGTCGGATCATAGTGGTCAGTCAGACTCCCCGGAACCATTTGCACCGGCACGTGATACAAACCGTTTCGATCGAGAATCCTGCGTGCAACTTCCGCCCCGGTCAATCCCGATCTCGCACGAACCCGCGACCAGATTTGGTAATTTCCCCGCACTTTCCACTGGGCCCATAGCGTGATCACGAGACCGATAATGGAAACTAGCACAAAGATGGGGTTCACACCATACCAAATGGGAAAAAACAATCTGATCCACTCCTCTCATCATCTATTTTAACATTACCCGCTTTTGTTTCATTTCATGACATGTACTTCCTTCAAAATCAACGCTTCTGTGAAGAGATGATCGAATTTGGTCAAAAAATTTTTGACTTCTTTTCCTATTATTAATGATAATTATGACATTCTCCTCAATCAATGGTTTTATTTACCACCCTTTTTTTTATAAAAAACCCCCCTTGGCCGGATGCCGCATTCCGGCAAGGGGGTTGCACCACTTTAAGCAACAAACGTGTCAAACATCAGTTCATTGCGCGAACGCATGCCGACATTGAGCGCAAAGCCGATGGCCATCATCTGGGTGACGAGCGAGGTTCCTCCGTAACTGATAAATGGCAGCGGAATGCCAGTAATCGGCATTAACCCCAGCGTCATCCCGATGTTTTGGTATATCTGGAAGACAAACATGCCGACAATCCCGGAGGTGAGGTAAACGCCAAACGGATGCGAGGCCCTCATCGCAATTTGGATCAGGCGGTAAAGCAAAAAGAGATAGGCACACATAAGCACACTGGCTCCGATAAAGCCAAACTCTTCCCCGATCACAGCAAAAATGAAGTCATTGTACGGTTCGGGAATCCAATTTCCCTGCGCCTGCGTCCCGTGATGAAATCCTTTCCCTTTCAGCATTCCCGATCCGATCGCGATTTTGGCCTGTGTCGACTGATAGCCGGCCCCGGTGGGATCGGACGCCGGATCGAGGAAAATTTGAATCCGTTGAATTTGGTGCGGCTGCAAAATGAGATGGAGCAGGGGCGAATGCGTGGTATAGAGAATTATAACAGTGCCGGCCGCTATGGCCACAACGGCGATTCCCCCGGCAAACCATTTCCAGTTGAGTCCCCCGACAAGCAACATGCTCGCCGTAATCGCCATCAGAATCATGGCTGTTCCCAAATCCGGCTGTAAAACGATAATCAGGAATGGGATGGCAAAAAAAGCGATTATTTTTCCCAATGTCTTGAGATCGGACCAAGGTGCTCCTTTTTTCACGGAAAGGATTTTTGCTAAGATCAGAATAAAGATCAGCTTCATCAACTCAGACGGTTGAAAGGTTAAACTTCCGATTCCGATCCACTGCTGTGCACCGTTTACTTTTATTCCGACACCGGGAATCATGACGATGAGCAACAACAATATGCCAAACCCATAAAGAATGTACAAAAACCGACCCTGAAGCAAAATTTTATAATCAAAGAGGAGAACCCCGATCATACATAGAAAGCCGATTGAATACCAGAGCATCTGTTTTTGCACAAATGAAGGATCGCTCGTGTAAGTCGCACTGGATATGGCAACAATGCTGATAGCAGCAAGTACGAACAGCGTCAGAATAATAAATGGATCGATTTGCTTAATTCGTTGCATTTTCTTTAACATACAATTGATTCTCCTTTTCGCTTCGGTTTCCATCCTGCCATCATGAACGGAATTGAAAAACATTTCGCAGAAGGAGATTTTCACGATGAAACGTGGCAAACCTGATTTTTGGTTAATTTTGGTTACCTTTATCTTGCTCGGTTTTGGTCTGGTTATGGTATTTAGCGCCAGTTATTTTAAAGGTTATACCGACCCGCATATCCATGATTCCTATTATTTTTTTAAAAAGCAACTTGCCAACGGCTTGGTGGGTCTGATCCTTTTTTTCGTCGTTTCCAATATACCATATGAAACTTATCGGAAACATGTAGGCTGGATATTGGCCGTGAGCGTCATCCTGTTGCTCTTGGTTCCCCTGGTCGGACAAGTGCACAACGGCGCCAAACGCTGGCTTGGATTCGGTTTTCTTTCCTTTCAACCTTCGGAATTGGTCAAGCTGGGAATGATCATTTACACAGCTTCGATCATGGTGAAAAAACAGCCCCATCTCGATAAATTCCGTCGCGGGTTGCTGCCGCCCCTGATCATCATCGGCTTTGTTTCCGCTCTGCTTGTCATCGAACCTCATTTCAGTGCGACGATGATCATTATCCTGACCAGTCTGATCATCATTTTTTGCGCCGGTGCCAGGTTCAAGCATCTCATGTATCTCTTTTTGTCCGGTGTTCCCGTTTTGATCCTGGTGATGCTCTCGGGAAGTTACCGGGTAGACCGGATCAAAACCATGCTGAACCCTTTAAGCGATCCCACCGGGGACGGATATCAAATCATCCAGTCCCTTATCGCGATCGGACCGGGAGGGCTGACCGGCGTCGGCCTGGGGAAAAGCATTCAAAAACTGGCCTACCTGCCCGAGGCGCATACAGATTTTATCTTCTCCATCATATCAGAAGAACTGGGCTTTGTTGGTGGCGCTTTTTTGATCACTTTGTTTATTTTTCTCATTGTGCGGGGAGTATTGATCTCATTGCAGGCTCCCAACTCATTCGGGACGCTGCTGGGAATCGGAATCGTCAGTTCGATTGCCATTGAAGCGATCTTCAACCTGGGAGTGGTGACGGCGCTGCTTCCGGTGACCGGTGTTCCCCTGCCGCTGATCAGTTACGGAGGAACCGCCCTGATCCTCAAACTGACCTCGCTGGGAATTCTGCTCAATATTTCCCGCTATCGCACCAAAAAAACAAAAGCGGCCAAGCCCGATCCGGTCTCCCGACAATTCCGCATCTGAATAAAAAATCCCCTTAAGGATGTCCTTTACCCTTAAGGGGATTTTTGTTATTTTACCAAGCCGGTTTGCGGACTGCTGGCACTGGCTGTCGTCCGTTTGGGAATCCGCCCAGCTTCAAAGCCCAATCTTCCTGCTTTTACCGCCCATTTCATCGCTTCGGCCATTTTCACCGGGTCATCCGCTTGCGAGACGGCGGTATTCAGCAGCACACCATCCGCCCCCAATTCCATCGCCTGCACAACATCAGCCGGAGAACCGATCCCCGCATCGATAATCACCGGAACCGGCGATTCTTCAATAATATAACGGAGGTACATCGGGTTGAGCAAACCTTGTCCCGAACCGATGGGCGCACCTCCCGGCATAATGGCATGGGCACCCGCTTCCCACAATTTGCGGGCGATCACCGGGTCATCGGAAGTATACGGCAAAACGGTGAACCCCTCTTCGACCAGGATGCGGGTAGCTTCCAGTGTGGCGATCGGGTCGGGAAGCAACGTTCTCGGATCAGCAATCACCTCGACCTTAATCATGTCACACAGGTTGGAAGCTTTGGCGAGACGGGCGATCCGCACAGCCTCTTCCGCTGTCGTCGCCCCGGCCGTGTTGGGTAAAAGGGTATAACGCTTCAGATCGAGTTTCTCCAAAAAGTTGGGCTGATCCGGATTAAAAACATCCAGGCGGCGGATGGCAAACGTCAATACATCTGCTTCAGAGGCTTCCACCGCCTCTCGTTGTACTTCGAGTGAAGAAAATTTTCCGGTTCCCAAAAACAAACGGGATTGAAATTGATATCTCCCGATTTTCAGCATGCTATTAACCTCCTCCGACAAAATGAACGATCTCGACTACGTCGCCTGCCCTGAGCGGAGTTGCCTTGTGATCCTCTTTGGACAAGACCCGACGGTTATGTTCCACAATCACAATCCGCTCTCCCAGATGAAAGTGCTCTAGCAGGTCGCCAATTGTATCGATATGTTTTTCCACTTCATAGGGCTGGCCATTTAATTGAATGGTTTTCATCTTCTCCCCCCTTCGTCCGTCTTCAACAGACGCATCGGTGAAAACGGCAACCACTCTTCCGCTGTTTCACCGAAAACCATCCGCGCCATCCATTCTCCGGTGAGCGGGCTGAGCAAAATTCCATTGCGGTAGTGACCACTGGCGATATACAGGTTATCGTATTCCTCCCATCGCCCGATATAGGGCAGACCGTCGTAACTTCCCGGACGAATGCCGGACCAGAACCGCGTGAGATTGGCATGTTCCAAAGCAGGAACGGCCTTGAGGGCCCATTCGAGGAGTGAACGGATCGCTTCCGCCTGCACCTGGCAATCGAATCTCCCTTTTTTTTCCGTCGCCCCGACAATGATTTCCCCGTTGGCTTTCGGCACCAGATAACCTTCTTCGCCAAACAGGGTGTGTTTCAAAACCGGGTGCGGAGATTGCAGTGCAAGGGACTCACCTTTCACCGGAACCATGGGTAGGGAAATATCCATCCCTTTGGCCACCCATTCGGTCCATGCCCCTGTCGCCAGAATCACCACATCGGCACTCCTGAGCCCGAGACTGGTCGAAACGCCGATCACACGCCTTCCTTCCCTCTGAAATGAATCGACACGGCACCCTTCGGCAAACTTGACGCCAAGACGGCCAGCCGCTCTGGCAAACGCCTGTGTCAGCCTCGGGGCCGATACCTGGTAATCATCGGGAAGATGCAGCGCGCCGACAATCCGATCACTCAGACCGGACTCCAATTCAAAACATTCTGTTACAGAGAGCCATCTGGCTGTCTGCCCGGCTTGCCGCTGCCACTCGCCCCGTTTCTTCAACCTTTCGGCTTCCGCTTCATCAAAGGCTAATTTCAATAAACCGGTCCTGTTTAATTCGATATCCAATCCGGTTTCATCCAGCAAGGCTTCAGCCAACCGTGGAAACATCGCCCGGCTCTTCAATCCGGCATCAACCATCGGTCCGGGGCGATCCATTTCCGCCTGGGCCCCAAGCATCCCGGCAGCCGCAGACGATGCCTGTGCACCAATCCTGTCGCGCTCCAGCACGGTTACCGTACATCCTTTTTTAGCCAGATGGTAAGCGATTGAACAACCGATCACCCCACCGCCGATTACCAAAACGTCACGATGCAAAATTCCACCTTCTTTTCATCTCTTCTGCCACTTTCTCCGGGGCTGGTGCTTGCGAAACTGCGGTAATGACAGCAACCCCGGCACAACCGGCCTTTCTGATCCGGGAAAGGTTGTCCATCCCGATCCCGCCAACCGCGATCACCGGAATGTTCACCCGGCTGACGATCTCCTCAAGGTGCTCTGTGCCAAGCGGAGGAAGTCCAGGCTTGGAGTTGCTCGTAAAGATATGCCCGACGAAGATATAATCCAATCCCTCTGTTTCAGCCCGTTTCGCCCCTTCCAGAGAGTGAACGGAACGCCCCACCCGCATCACCCGTTGCAACCTGCATAAAGTACGCGGAGAAATCTCTTCCTTTTCAGGCAGGTGAACACCGCCACAGTTTAACTGAAGGGCAACATCAATATGGGTGTTGATTACAATGGAAGAGGGCGGGAGATCCGTTTGCTGCAACAAATGATTCGCTATCGCCCGAACGCTGTCGGCGGACCGGTCCTTCAGCCGCAGATGAAAAGCATCCACCCACGGACAAAGAGACGGCCATATCCTGACCAGATCAGCCGGCGATTGCGTCCGGTCCGAAATCACGTGCAATTCCATCATCCATCTCCTCTTTTAACAAAAAAACCGGCATCCGCATGGGGATACCGGTATTTATCCAAAAAACAACGAATACACGAATTTCCCCACTTCCTTTCGCTGGTATTAACCAGTTCAAGTTCAAAGGGTTGGAACCCCTTCCGTTCCTCTCAGCACAATGTGCACCCCTAGTGGCCATATGAATATGAAATTAACCAAAATACTAAATGTATCGTTTTTATTCTATCCCTTTTTTTCACTTTTCGTCAATTGTTTTCTAAGATATATCAATACAATCCCCTCCGGGGTCAATCGTTCGGCCACCCGGACAAACCCGTGTTTCTCATAACAGCGGATCGCCGGCAGATTGGCTTTCCCTGTCGTCACTCCCCACTCCTTCACCCCGTCTTCCTGCAATACTTTTTTTAACAACGCAGACGCCACCCCGCGGCGAAAATGGGAGGGGGAAACGGCGAGACGGCAAATGCGGATAAAATCACCCGTCCGCTTAAAAGCCAAAAAACCGGCCAATTCCTCTCCTGCAAAAAACCCGAGGAACGTTTCCCCTGATTGCTTGATTGAATCTTTTGTATCCTTTAACGGCGGTAACTCTTCACAGCCGATCATTTTGGCCTCCACCCGGTATGCCGCCTGCTGCACCTGTAAAATTTGTCTGACCTGCTCTTCGCTGCCCAAATGAATTCGCTTAATCAAACTCATTCACTCTTTTCCGAATTGACTGAGATTCGAACGTCCCCGTAAACAAACAATTGACAGGCTAACCGGCCTCCTTGAACCAGCTCTTCATCCCCCAGCCGATAAAGCTCTGAATCGGTATAATCGCTTAGATTCTCCATTCCCTCCTGCACATGGACCCTGCAGGTTCCACAGCGTCCCGTCGTGCATTGGAACGGCAGAGGAATCGACCTGGAGGCCGCCTCCAACAATAAATTGGCCCCGTCATAAACCTCGAATTCATAAGATTGATCTGCCAGTTCAATCTTCACTCTCGGCAATTCTTCCAGCTCCTCTTCCCATGATAAAAAACCATCACCTCTTGTGCGATGATGGCAAACTGCGATCGCCCGGTCTATTTGGTATCCAATCCGTTGCTGTTCTGGCTCTGGTTCCACAGAAACCACCCCAGAAAAATCAGGATGACGGGCAACGCTACAAGAAGAATACGGGCACCATATTTGTGCATCACCTCAAATCCTGTCTCCCAATTGGAGCCAAGGACATGTCCCAATCCGATAAAAGTGGCGCACCAGATGACTGCTCCCGCGTAGGCAAACAGCGAAAAACGGGAAAATGAAAGGCGCGATATCCCGGCAAGATAAGCAGTTACATGACGAACCCCGGGAATGAAATACCCGGCAAACAAAAGCCAGTTTCCGTACTTGCGAAAAAGAACCTGAGTAATGCGCAGACGGCGACGGGTAATAAAGATTTTGCGTCCGTACTTTTTCAAGAACGGGTAACCCAATTGCCGGCCCAGCAGGTAGCTGATCGTGATCCCGGACGCCGAACCGATCAAAGCGCTCAAATAAGTCATATACAGATTTAATTTTCCGATCGATGTCAAATACCCGAGAAAGGTCATTAAGATCTCATCCGGTAAAGGGATTCCCACAATTCCCAGTACCAGGAAAAGAAAGATGGCTATATACCCATACTCCTGCAGCATTATGAATAGCGTTTGTTCCATTGTATAACCCCGTTTTTCCCTTTACGTGCAAACACTTTAAGAATATCATACTTTAACCTTGAGCAAAAGATGCACGAATCCTGCGAGAATATGAGAACGTTGTTTCCGGAACTCCCCTGTCCTGACAAAGGAATCAGGACGGTTATAAGAAACCGCCCTATAGATACTGCGTGATTTCTGCCACTTTCTGCTCGTCAAGCCCTTTCACCGCTTCATGCAGGAGGCGGGCTGCATTTTCCAGATCGGTTTTGCTTACCATGGAGACATGGCTGTGAATATACCTTGCCGCAACTCCAATCACCAGCGAAGGCGTTCCTTTTCCATACAGGTGGAACTGGCCGGCATCGGTTCCGCCTCCTGTCATGATCTCAATCTGATAAGGAATATTGTTTTTCTCGGCCACTTCGACGACATAATTGCGCAGACGAATATTGGGAACCATTGTCGCATCCAAAAAGGTGATCAGCGGGCCTTTCCCCATTTTCGGTTTATTTTCTGTTTCCACTCCCGGTTGGTCTTCGGCAATTCCCACATCAACGGCAAAAGCCAGATCCGGTTTCACCAGGCGCGGAGCCGTCGTCGCTCCTCTGAGTCCCACTTCCTCCTGAACGGTTGCCCCGGCAATCACGGTATTGGGATGTGACTCCATTTTCAGCCGTTCCACCATTTGCAGAGCCAGCCAGCAGCCGGTCCGGTTATCCAGCGCTTTGGCCAAAATCGTATCATTGTCAGGCATGATCTCAAACGGGCAGAGCGGCACAACGGGATCACCGACCCGGATGCCCCACTCCTTTACCTGCTCATCGCTGTGGGCACCGACGTCAATAAACATTTCTTTCATCGGATACACCCTATTGCGCTCTTCCGCTGTTAAAACGTGCGGTGGTTTGGAGCCGATCACGCCTGTAAACACGCGATTTTCAGTCATGATTTGCACGCGTTGCGAAAGCAGCACCTGGCTCCACCAGCCTCCCAACGGCGTAAAGCGAAGGTAGCCCGATTTGGTAATTTCAGAAACCATAAAGCCAACCTCATCCAGATGGGCTGCCACCATGATGCGGGGTTTGCTGCTGGTTCCCTGAATCTCGGCAAATATCCCGCCAAGGCCGTCTGTCATGATATGAACATGATGCTTTTTCATTTCGCGTTCCATGATGGCACGAACTTCGTGCTCGTACCCGGAAACGGCTCTCGCTTCGGTTAATTCTTTCAATAAGTGCATTTTCATCCCCCTTATGGTCTGGCCTTTTTATAAGTTCTGCTCTTTTCATCCTTTTTATAACCCTCTTTTTAACCAGTCCCTTTACATATTTCTGCGGATCGTTTTTCAAACTATCCTTAAAAGCATTTGAGGAGCCCGATGCGATGAAAGCATTTTTTGCTTCACTGATGCTGTTTGTGCTGTTGGGGCAATCCTTGCTTCCGGACTCCACAGGCAACCCGGCCGCCGGGACGCTATGGCAAAAACCGTTATACGGCGATTACGGGGCTGAAATCAGGGAGAAAAAACCGCGGGCGGACGGGCTCTTCCACGTGGACACCCCGCAAATGATCCATCATCTCAAAGATTTAAAGGTGAACACGTATTTTTACTTAGTTTGGCATCAACCTTCCGACTGGGACGATTTGCGCAATGAATTTCTTCCTGCAGCGCAAAAAGCGGGAATCCGTGTCTGGGTCTATCTTGTCCCTCCTTCCGAAACGGCCATTCACTCACCGGAACCGTACGGGAAAGATTACGTGGCCTGGGCGCGTGCAGTCGCCCGTTTATCGCTGCGTTATCCCAATTTGCAGGGAATTGTGATGGACGATTTCAGCGAAAATCTTTCTTTTTTCACACCGGCCGTCCTCAAAGCGATCAAAGATGCGGGAAAAAAGGAAAATCCCTCTTTTCAGTTTCTGCCGCAAATCTACTATCCGTATATCACCGATGGCTTGCTGAAAGCCTACCGCCCTTACTTTGACGGTGTGGTAATGAGCTTTCGCGACGACCAGTTTCGCAACACGCAAAAAATCGACCGCCTGGTTGACCAGATTGACACGATGCAGGCACGAACCCGGAAGGTTGGATTGCCGTTTATTCTCATGCTCTATACAAGCAAGTTGTCAGCCACCCCTGCTAGTCCGTCCGTTTCTTATGTGGAGGGGGCTTTAAAACTGGCGCTTCACCGCCTGAAACTGAGACAAATTCAAGGTGTGGTCACGTATCTGTTGCAAAAGGAATTTACGGCAGAAGACAATGAGAATATTGCTCCCTCAGGAATGGGATATGCCAATCTCTTCGTTCCCACCGGCATGAAAAACCGGAACGAGAACAATGTACAGTGGGTTCAGCGGATCTATCTTCCACCTTCGCCTTCATATGAACTCACCTTTTGGCATATGAGCACTTATCCGGCCTCCGGCAAGCCGATCTCCATCCAAAAACAGCTGTGGATTGATGACTGCCTCGTTTGGAAAAAACCGCTGAATGCCACCCCGTCTGAAAAATGGGTCAAAGAGACGGTTCATCTTACTCCCTACCTGAAAGGAAAGCGAACCGCCCTTCTCTCCCTGCGCCTGTCCGTAAAGGAAAAAGATCAGGCAGACTGGGCCTACGCCGGTTTTGACCACTTGCAGACAAAAGGATTCGTGGTTCAAAATGCCGATTTTGAAGAACGGGATAAGCATTGGACGGTGATGTCCACATCCCGGGGGTTAATCGGCGAAATCTTGATCTATGATCCCGGTCGCCGGTACCGGGTTTACCAAGCGATCAAAACTCATTTGACCGCATTTGATCTTTATCAAACAATGGTCGAATCGACAGACCGACCATTGCTCGCCCGCCAGGCCGACCACCTGTTAAACTGTGTCCTGCTGAAACAGGACCAATCCGCTTTGCAAACACTGGAACAGATGACGCAAAACCTCATTTTTGACAAATCGGTCTCCTTGATGGCAAAGAAACGGCTGATTCAGGAAATTTATCAACTCTATCGCATATTGGATGCGCAATCTCTGGGAAACAAGGCTGTTGACCTTTCTTCGTCAACGGCCTTTTTTGATATCCCATGCACGCCAGAAATCCCCATCAACTCCGACACACACTCCCGAGCCGACCGCCATATCGCGGGTTTTACCAATCATCAAAAATCTTTCGGCGAACATGATCGCACCTCACATTCCCATCCAGGCCATAAAAAACAGACCATGGCAAATCGCGCATGGTCTACATTTCTTCCCGATCGATCACCTGCCTGCGAAAATTGTCGGAGGCATCGGCAATGGCCAGGCGGTTTTCAAGAGTGTTGATCACATTGGCATAATAGGTGGCAGCCTGATCCATATGTCCCATCTCAATCAAGTTTTGGTAAGTATCATAGCTTTCCGCGAGCAAACGAAAGGTTTTGTTGAATTCAGGCTCGTCCATGATCGGCGGGCGATTGTCCCCTTCTTCGTTATAAAACATTTTATATCTCTCAATATACGCATCATACGAAGTAAAATCCGGATTCATCTCACTTCAACCTTTTTTAACATATTTAGGGTTAGTTTTGCTTCTTTCGCCCCAATCTATGCGAAATCCGGACATAAAAAAAGACTGCCGACATTCAGCCAATGCCAGCAGTCACGGATGACGCACAAGCGTCTTTTTGCTCCGAACAAGCGATGAGAAAAGCAAACAATAAGCCGAGTTCTGTTCTCCGGGTGGTCCGGTCGACGGCTTGCTCGTCTTCCACCCATTGGAGTGGCAATCATCTGTCTAGGTCGTACATTGCTGCACGACTCATGCGACCAACCCGAGATCACTGCGGGCCACAGTTGCACATCATGTGCTGATCTCCTATCAGGTCTTGCTCCGGGTGGGGTTTACCTAGCCAGCATGTCTCCATGCTGCTGGTGCGCTCTTACCGCACCGTTGCATCCTTGCCTGTGAGGCAAACAGCCTCCATCGGCGGTCTACATTTCTGTGGCACTAGCCTTAGGGTCGCCCCCACCGGCCGTTAGCCGGCACCCTGCCCTGTGGAGCTCGGACTTTCCTCCCGTGGGACCTTGCGGTACACCACCGGCGATTGCCTTGTTTACTTTTCTCCTGTGCATCTACATATTTTAACAAAGCGAGAAATCAAGCGCAACTGGTAATAAGCGGAAATGCTATCCCCCGATAAAGCGGAAGGGATTGGTGTTGACGCGGGAAGCAAAAACCGAAACGGCCTCGCCCAGTTGCCGTTGCAGGATATGGCGGACCCGGTCGACAACATGATGCTCAACATGATGGCCGACATCCAGCAGATTCAGCCCGATGGCCTCTGCCTCCTGCGCTGTGTGATAATCGATGTCTCCCGTGATGTACACATCGGCGCCCGCCTGTTTCGCTTCGTGAATATACCGTCCCCCTGAACCGCCGAGAATCGCCACCCGACGGACAGGATTGGACCACTCACCCACCGCTTTTAAACCGTCCAGTTGATAGGACTGTTTCACCGTCCGCGCAAAATCAAGCAGTGTTGTTTGTTCCGGCAGTTGGCCGATTCGCCCGAATCCCAGCTTTTTCCCTTTCAGTTCCAATGGATAGAGATCGTAGGCAACCTCCTCATAGGGATGGGCAGCCAGCATGGCCTGAATCACTTGTTCCTGCAGATGATCCGGCAAAATCGTCTCCAGGCGAATTTCTTGCACTTTTTCCAACTCACCCTGTTGCCCGATAAAGGGGGAAGTTCCTTCGCGGGGCATGAATGTACCGGTTCCTTCCACATTAAACGTGCAATGGCTGTATTTGCCGATCCATCCGGCGCCGGCCGCACACACGGCGTCGAGCACCTGTTCATGATGGGAAACCGGAACGGTGACAACCAGCTTTTTCAGTTTTTCCTCACGGTAGGAAATGAGCACGCGAAGATGCTGAAGGCCCAACTTTTCTGCCAAAACAACATTTACCCCTTCGTCGGCGGCATCCAGATTCGTATGGGCCACATAAACATTGATGTCATGTTTAAGCAATTTGGCAAACATTCGTCCGGCGGGTTGATCCGTGCGTACGGCTTTAAGGGGATGGAAGATGACGGCATGATGGGCGATGATCCAATTCGCATTTCTCTGAATCGCTTCATCGACAACCTCTTCATTTACATCGAGCGTAACCAGCACTCCTTTGACCTCTGCTTCCGGATCACCCACCTGCAGCCCGATCCGGTCGTTATCCACGGCCAGGCGCGGTGGTGCATAATGATTCATCGCTTTGATCAATTCGACTCCCCGGATAGACATGTGAACACCTTCCTCCATTGTTCCAGTTCGTCCGCGAGTTTTTTCCTGCGGATGACTGCTTCCTCCGACTTTCCTTTTGCCAACTGCTGATACACCTTTTCTTTGGCTGCAAGCTCTTCTGCAACCTTCCGATGCAACAACGGATGCTTTTCTCTCCACAATACCGGTCCGATCTCCAGCAGCAGGGAAGAAGGCAGACCGCTCCTGCCATAAGCATCCTCTTCCCCCGGTTCGGCGACGATGATCTCATACAAAATTCCGGCCTCTTCCACAATCGTCTCGGCGACAATGCGGAAGTGGTTTTGCCGCAGCCACTCCCGAACCCGGTACGCCCCGATATTCGGTTGCAAGATCAAACGACGGACACGGGTCAGCTTTTCTTTTCCCTCTTCGAGAATGTTCGCGATGAGTGAACCGCCCATGCCGGCAATCACGACCGCATCCACTTCCCCTTCCTCCAGGACCGACAGGCCGTCTCCGAGACGAACCTCGATCACTTCCTCATACCCCATAAGCCGAACACGATTTTTGGCATTTTCAAAGGGTCCCCGGTTGATTTCCCCGACGATGCCCTTTTTCAGCCGCTTTTGTTTCGCCAGATGGAGCAACAGAAAAGCGTGGTCGCCGCCAATGTCCGCCACGCGGATCCGGTCGGGAACAAACTCGGCCAGGGTCTGAAGTCGTTTGGATATTTGCCATCCTGGTATGTAAGATGATGATTCCACCATGGCTAAAGCTCTCTCCTCCTGTTCTCGGCCCTCTTATTATAACATCTTCGCCCGCCGCTGAATAAAATGGCATCCGAAGGAGGGATGAAGATGTCCGTCAACAATATTTTCAACTGCAAAATCAGCAATATGTTTACCACCGCCCGGATTCAGGTGGGCAACTCCCTTCAACTCGCTCCTGAGAACAGATCAAAAACCCTTGGCGGTGCGTCAACGATCGGAGACGGAGGCGTCAATGTAAGCGGAGCCGGCAACGTATCGATCGATCCGGATCTGATCGACCAAGTTTACGCCTGGATTTAAAAAAAGCCGGAAATGATTCCGGCCCGAAAAACAAGAGTCCGACGGGTCTGTCGCAAAGGTCGCTGCGAGTTTCCCCGCGATTGAACATCGGACGCTTATTTATGCTTGAAATACAGCCATTCATCGAAAAAGGGAGTGAGATCTTTTCCGGCCACCTCGTTGGCAACACGGATAAAATCCCGGGTGGTCGCCACTTTAAAACGATATCGTTCATAATAGGTGTGCAGAATATCCATCACCTTTTTCTCGCCGATCTCGTCCATCAGCTGAAACATCATCGCCGCCGGACGAATATAAACCATCATGCCGTAGACGGCGTCAGGATAGTCATATAATCTCTCCACCGAGGTTACCCCGACGACGCGGTGAATTTCATCCGTCCGTTTGGCAGCTTTTTTTAACAGTCCCCGCTCATCCTCTTTCATTTTCTTTTGCATGTAGAGGAATTCCGAAAAAGTGGTCAATCCTTCGTCCAGCCAGGGTTCTTTTACCTGGTTGTTGCCGACAACGCCATACCACCATTGGTGGGCCAACTCATGCACGACCACATTGACAGCCGGCACCTGTCCCGACTCTGCCGGCACTGTCGGAATCGATGTCACCAGACCGGGATACTCCATGCCGGCAATGCCAAACCCCGTCTCCCCGAGAACGATGTCGACCTCATCATAGGGATAGGGGCCAAACCGCTCTCCGTAAAATTTCATCCCCGAAACAGCCGCCTCATGCAGCGGTTTCACCACATTTTCCATCCCTTTGAGGTACCATAAATTCACCTGGATGTTTCCCATTTTCCCGCGCGTCACCCGGTAATCTTTGGTCAAAACCGCCGCAAAATCGCGTACGCGCTCCTGTTTTACCGTAATGGGGGAACGAACCTTCCCATCTGCATTATTCCCGGTGGAGATCACCTGATATCCTTGCGGTAAACGAAACGTGACTTCAAAGTCGGACATTTGCGTGTAAAAAGGATCGCCGACGGTTGTATACGGCTCTGTATGCCAACCGTCCTGATCCCTGACCGACAGCATCGGATACCACTGCGCCAGAAAAGCAGTCTGTTTAAAGGTATTTAACCTTGTTCCTCCGCGGGGCAGATTCAAAAGAAAATCCATTTCGATCCGCGCACTCTTTCCCTTCGTCAGCGGTGTCGGCAAAGGAATCCGCATGATAATCCCGCTGATTTTTTCCTTTACCGGTTTGCCGTCGACGCGCACATTGGAAATATCGATGTAACCCGGTTTTTGCGGTTTTGCTTCCCGACCGTATTTCCAGTCGCGAAACACATTGGGATAAAGGTGAAAAAAGGCTTCCGTCTGTGCTCTTGTTCCCTGTGCGGGCAGGATCAGCTCCATATGCGCCTTTACTTCATCCTTTTGCGGTACATACGTCGCATCAATCCGGTATTGCGGCCGTTGTCCTTCCGCCGCAGGGGCAGCAAACATCTTCCCTCTCATGCCAAACAGGAGTGGGAATATCAACACCAAACAAACGCCGATAGAAAAAAAGCGGCTTTTCATCTGTCCGTCACCTCGAATCCAAAGTCAATTCCCGTTTAGGATGACCGATTCTCCCAAAAAATATGACAGACGAAAAAACCGCTTCGCTGATTCACCTGTCTTACAAGTTTCCCCGGCGAGCCTGTTCGCGTTCGATCGCTTCAAACAAAGCCTTAAAGTTTCCATCACCGAAGCCACGCGCGCCTTTGCGCTGGATAATCTCGAAGAACAGCGTCGGCCGATCCACGATCGGTTTGGTGAAGATCTGGAGCAAGTAACCTTCATCATCCCGGTCCACCAAAATGTGCAGACGTTTTAAATCTTCGATGCTTTCATCAATTTCGCCCACCCGGTCAAGCAGTGTTTCATAATACGTATCCGGTGTGTAAAGGAATTCGACCCCATTTTCTTTCAGAGATTCCACGGTGGCGACAATATCCTCGGTGATGAGAGCAATATGCTGAACTCCTGCACCGTGATAAAAGTCCAGAAACTCCTGGATCTGAGATTTTCGTTTCCCCTCTGCCGGCTCGTTGATCGGAAACTTGATCCGGCCTGTGCCATTTTGCATGACTTTTGACATGAGCGCCGAATATTCAGTGCTGATATCTTCATCATCAAAATGGATCAATTGTTTAAAGCCCATCACCTTTTCATAATACGAAACCCATTCTTCCATCTTCTCCACGTTGCCGACCACATGATCGACGCCGATAATGCCGACGGAACGAACGGGCAGGTTGAGTTCTCCCGGCACGAATCCCGGTGCGAACAGCCCGTTGTAGTTTTTTCGCTCAACCAGGGTATGCACCGTGTCCCCATATGTTCCGATCACCGCTTTCTTCACGATTCCATGTTCATCTTGTTCGGCATAAGGCTTCCTGATGGCGATCGCTCCCCGTTTGATCGCCTCGGTGAAAGCGGTTTCGGCATCCTCGACGCGAAGGGCAATATCCTTTACTCCATCCCCGTGTTTTTGCACAAACCGCGCAATCTCATGATCCGGCTGATATGATCCGCTGACCAGGATGCGCACGTTCCCCTGTTCAAGCAGATACGAAACTTTTTCCCGATTGCCGGTTTCCAGGCCACTGTACGCCACCGGGCGAAAGCCATAAGTTTGGCAGAAAAAGTAAGCAGCCTGCTTGGCATTTCCGGTGTAATATTCCAAATAGTCAATGTCATAGATCGGGAAAAAATCAGTTTGCAACTCTTCGGGAAGTTGGAATGATTTGCTCATGACAGAATATTCCCCCTTTTTCGAAATAGTTTCCTAACTCAAGAATATCGTGCAGCCCAAAACGACGCAAGCATCTACAGTGCTGCGCCGTCGCTTTTACGTAATGAAAGGCTGTGAAAATCTTCAGGAATCATGGAATAAATGCAGGTGTTTCGCAAACGAAGATCAGCCGACAACTGGTCATTGCGAAGCACGCCTTCCAATGTATAACCCAGCCGTTCAGCCACTTTGCGACTCCTCACATTTCGCTGGTCGCAACGAATTTCAATCCGGTTCGCCTTCAATATTTCAAAGGCAAACACGGTTAAACCCCGGACCGCTTCCGTGATATACCCTTTTCCCATCATTTTTTTCCGGCACCAATATCCAATCTCGAACTTGCGGATTCTCCAATCGATTCTGTGCAATCCGCTGCTGCCGACAAAGAGATTGCTTCCTTTTTCAAACAGATGGAAACGAAGATCGCTCCGCTCGAGAAACTGGCAGTAAGCCTGGCGGATATTCGCTTCCATCTCCACCTGATCCAGCGGTTTCTGTGCCCAATCCATCCATGGTTTCAGCAACTCCAACGTCTCGGTGGCAGCTTCATATACCAACGCTCCGTCACCAGGCAAGGGGCATCGGATCACAAGCCTTTCCGTTTCAAAGGAGTGCGGAAAATTCATCAAAATGGGCGGCAATGGTTTCATGACTGAAAGATCTCCATTTCCTTAAGATTTTTCTATCCAAATTTTACAGGACTCTTCCAAAAAAACAAACCGATTCCGTTTAAGGAAATCGGTTTGTAACCGTCATGCTTCCGTTTCGCCTGCGCCAGCCTAACTTTCCTGACGGTTGATCATAAACTGCTCCCGTAATTTGTATTTTTGAATTTTCCCGCTTGCCGTCATCGGATAGGAATCGACAAAAATCACATGCTCGGGAATTTTGTATTTGGCGATCTTGCCGGTACAAAATTGCCGGATCTCCTCTTCCGAACAATCGGTCCCTTCTTTTTTGCGAACAAAAGCGACGGGAATCTCTCCGTATTTTTCATCGGGGACGCCAACGATCTGGACATCCAGCACTTTGGGGTGCGTGTACAAAAATTCCTCAATTTCCCGAGGGTAGATATTTTCCCCGCCGCGGATGATCATATCCTTGAGCCGTCCGGTAATCCGATAGTAGCCCTCTTCCGTCCGTATCGCCAGATCCCCCGTATGCAGCCAGCCCTCTTCATCAATCACCTCTTCTGTCTCGCGCGGCATTTTGTAATACCCTTTCATCACGTGATAGCCCCTTGTGCATAATTCCCCCTGCTGTCCGTCTCCGAGCAGCTCGCCCGTTTGGGGATCAACGATTTTCACTTCAACATGGGGCAGCGGCTTCCCAACAGTTGTCACCCGCATCTCCAGCGCATCATCGGTTCTCGTCTGCGTGATCACCGGAGAAGATTCTGTCTGCCCGTAGGCGATGGTCAATTCCCGGATTCCCATCTCTTCGGTCACTTTCCGCATCACTTCAATCGGACAGTTGGACCCGGCCATGATTCCCGTCCGAAGCGTACTGAAATCGGTCCGGGAAAAGCGCGGGTGATTCAATTCGGAGATAAACATGGTCGGAACACCGTGAAGAGCAGTGCATCGCTCTTTTTCCACCGTTTCCAGCACCTTGCCGGCATCAAAGGTAACGAGGGGAATCATGGTTGCGCCAACACTGACACAGGCAAGGGTACCCAACACACAGCCGAAACAATGGAAAAAGGGGACAGGGATGCACATGCGGTCCGCCTGCGTCAGCCTCATGCATTCAGCGATATTGCGGGCGTTGTTCACGATATTCCGGTGGGTCAGCATCACCCCTTTGGGAAAGCCGGTTGTGCCTGAGGTATATTGCATATTGATCACATCGTCGGGGGACAGCGATGCTTCTCTTCGCATCAGTTCTTCATCATCCAGCTCCGCACCCATCTCGATCAGGTCCCGCCAGATGAAAGTACCCGGATAACGTTTGTCACCCAGCAGGATGACATTTTTCAGATGCGGCAGCCGCTTCGCTTTCAATCTTCCCGGTTGCGAGTGGATCAGCTCGGGGCAAATCTGGTAGAGCATGTCGATAAAGCGCGTCCCGTGCACCTGTTCTTCCAAAATTAATGTTTCCGTATCTGATTGCCTTAACAAATACTCCAGTTCACGTACCCGGTAATGCGTATTGACCGTAATCATCACCGTGCCGATTTTCGCTGTTGCAAATTGTGTGATCAGCCATTCCGGTTGATTGGTCGCCCAAATGGAAAGATGATGCCCTTTTTTCAGGCCGAGTTTCATCAGCCCTTTGGCTGTTCGGTTTACCTGATTTTGGAACTTGCGGTAGGTCCAGCGAAGATTTTTTTCCGGATATACCACGGCCTCCTCTTCTCCGAATTTGTGGACCTGCTCAGCCAACAGCCCGCCAACTGTGAGATCCAACAATTCCGCCACTCGCCGCCGCCCCCTTTTTTCTGTGAAAATTTTTTGCTATTCCCTGTTAACAGCCGATCTCCCGCGCGATGATGTTGCGCTGTATCTCCGATGTCCCTTCCCCGATTTCCGTCAATTTGGCATCACGGAAGAAGCGCTCCACTTTATAATCGCGCATATAGCCCCAACCGCCGAGAATCTGCACCGCCTGTGTCGTCACCCACATCGCCGTCTCGGAAGCAAACAGTTTGCACATCGAGGCTTCTTTGGTAAATTTGCGCCCCTGATCCTTCAGCCAGGCGGCTTTATACACATAAGTCCTCGCCAATTCGATTTTCATATGCATATCGGCCAATTTATGGGCAACTGCCTGAAATTTGGAGATGGATTGGCCAAATTGAGTCCGTTCTTTGGCATATTGAAGAGCCAGTTCATAGGCTCCCTGGGCGATTCCCACAGCCATCGCCCCGATTCCGATTCGCCCTCCGTCGAGCGTGATCAAAAACTGTTTAAACCCTCTGCCGATTTCGCCCAGGCGATTTTCATCGGGAACCCGTACGTTTTCCAGAACCAGCTCCGTGGTATTGGAACTGTGAAGCCCCAATTTTTCATAATTATCAATCACCCGGAATCCCGGTTGGTCCGTTGAAACGATAAAAGAAGTGATTTCCCTTTTGCCTTGCGAGTTTCCCGTCACTGCGGTCAGGGCCAAGAAATCAGCGTAACTCGCATTGGTGATAAAGCATTTGGAACCGTTAATAATCCATTCATTGCCTTCTTTCACCGCACGTGTTTTGGTACCGCCTGCATCCGAACCGGCATTCGGCTCCGTCAGACCAAATGCCCCCAGTGTCTTCCCCTCACACAACGGAACCAGGTATTTCTGTTTCTGCTCCTCCGTGCCAAACAGGTAGAGCGGGGCACAACCGAGAGAAATATGGGCGGAATAGGTGATCCCAGTCGAAGCGCAAACCCGGCTCAGTTCTTCCACGGCAATCGCAAAGCTGACCGTATCCGCACCGGCCCCGCCATATTCTTCCGGAAAGGGCAATCCCATCAGCTTCAATTCGCCCATTTTCTCGAATATCTCTTTTGGAAATCGCTTGGTCCGATCCCGCTCATCCGCTCCGGGAGCAACTTCTCCTTCGGCAAAATCACGCATCAAGTTGCGAATCATCTTTTGTTCGCTCGTCAGTTCATAGTTCACAGCACTCCACTCCTCCCAGATGTATGACAGCGCTTTCATTTTCATTATAGGTTGACTTGTTTTATTACTTCAAGAATTTTTAAAAGTCAGTCGGATGCCTGCCAAATTCAACAAAAATTGTCCGAAACTTATTTGCATTGGGGATTGAAAAGGGATAAAATTTAATCAACAAAAAACAAAAAAGCACCCAATCCGTGTGGGTGCCCAGTTTGCGGGAGAGAGTTATTCAAGGAAATCTTTAAGCCGTTTGCTGCGACTCGGGTGGCGCAGTTTCCGTAAAGCCTTGGCTTCAATCTGGCGAATCCGTTCCCGTGTAACACCAAAAACTTTTCCTACCTCTTCGAGAGTCCGGGTACGTCCGTCATCCAGCCCGAAACGCAGGCGCAAGACGTTTTCTTCCCGTTCCGAGAGAGTGTCCAGCACTTCTTTCAACTGCTCTTTCAGCAGTTCGTAAGCTGCGGCATCCGCAGGAGCTTGTGCATCGTCATCCGGAATGAAATCCCCCAGGTGAGAGTCGTCCTCTTCACCGATCGGCGTTTCCAGAGAAACAGGCTCTTGGGCGATTTTCATGATCTCACGCACTTTTTCCGGGCTGAGCCCCATCTCTTCCGCAATTTCTTCGGGAGACGGCTCTCGTCCCAACTCCTGAAGCAACTGCCTGGAAACACGTATCAATTTATTGATGGTTTCCACCATATGAACGGGAATCCGAATCGTCCTGGCCTGATCGGCAATGGCGCGGGTGATCGCCTGGCGAATCCACCAGGTTGCGTATGTGCTGAATTTGTATCCTTTGCGGTAATCGAACTTCTCAACGGCTTTGATCAAACCCATATTGCCCTCCTGAATCAAATCCAGGAACAACATGCCACGCCCGACATAGCGTTTGGCGATGCTGACAACCAGGCGCAGGTTTGCCTCAGCCAGCCTTCTCTTCGCTTCTTCATCCCCCTGTTCGATCCGTTTGGCCAACTCCACTTCTTCTTCCGCCGTCAACAGGGGAACACGGCCGATCTCTTTCAGGTACATCCGAACGGGGTCATTGATTTTAACCCCCGGGGGAGGGGTCAAATCCTCTTCCAGATAATCCTCGGCTTCTACGTCGACATCATCCGCATCTTCAAACTCATCGTCGTTGTCCTCGTTAATCACTTCAATTCCCTGATCGCTCAGATGTTCAAAAAACTCATCGATATGCTGGGAATCCTGCTCAAATGGAGCCATTTTTTCCATAATCAGCTTATATGTGAGAACCCCTTGTTTTTTCCCAAGTTCGACCAGTTGCTCTTTCACTTGGTCCAGAGTTAATTCCAACTCGGTATCCACATTTTGTTCCTTTGCCAAATTCGTCTTCCTCCTTTCTGATGAACTCGCTTACTTCATCCGCATTTGCAACTGCTTTCTGAGCTGCAAAATTTCCAAGGACAACTGGGCGGCTTTGACGGGTTCATCAGCACGCGATAATTGTTCAACCATTTTCTCTTTTTCTTCGATCTCTTTAAGAAGAGGAGCCATTTTCACATGCCGGACATAATCCAGAAGCGCATCCTCCGCAATCTCCTCCGGTAACTCGAGCATAGCCAGTTCGCTCGCTTTTGAAGACAGGCTCTCATCCTCGAGAGAACTTATAAAACGGCCAGGGTTTTCGGGATTTCCTTGGTCATAATAAGCATATAGATAAGCAGCCAGCGCTGCGTAAATTTCATTATAAAAGTCTGCTCCCAAATGATTTTTCACCCATTCGGTAACAGATTTGCTTCGGATCATATGGGCTATAAGAAACATCTCGGATTTTTCGGCAACCGATGCCGGACCACCACTACCGAGCAAATGTTTGCTAACCTCTCGATACCCATTATTCCACTTGGTTCCCTCTTTATCCCTTCTGGCCTCTCTCTTTTTTCGCGTTCGCGCCTTTCTTCTCTCTTCCTTCAGGGCCTCCAGCGACAGCTGAAACTCTTCGGACAAACGGCGCAGGTAGTGATCCTGTTCGATGGCCAGCGGCAGTTCGGCAATCGCATCAATAGCTTCAGCCAAATACTTCATCCGCTGGTCTTCGTCCTTAAGATCATAATTTTTCTTTAGACTTTCCAGTTTAAACGCAGTTAATGACAACGAGGCAGCCAAGATTTCCTCTTTAAAGGCTGTACCCCCAAATTGCCTGATGTAATCATCGGGATCAAGTCCGACAGGCATCTGCGCCACCTTGACGGTCACTTCACTCCCTTTCAGCACATCAAGACCGCGTACCGCGGCATTCTGTCCCGCGTTGTCCGCGTCATAGCAGATATAAACCGTATCGGTGTTTCGCTTGATCAAGCGCGCATGGGCATCGGTCAATGATGTCCCCAGGGTGGCTACGGTGTTGCAAATCCCCGCCTGCCAAGCAGTAATGACATCCATATACCCTTCAAACAAAAGGACAGACGCTTCTTTTCTCATGTGAGAACGTGAACGATGAAGATTAAATAAATGATTCCTTTTATGAAATAACGGTGACTCCGGACTGTTTAAGTATTTTGGACGTCCATCACCAAGCAGGCGACCGCCAAACGCGATCACTTTTCCCTGCGAATCGTGGATGGGAAACATGATCCGGTCACGGAAGAGATCAAAATACCTTTTCTTCGATCCTTTGTCCCGTGAGGTGATTAACCCTGCTTTTTCGAGCAGTTCTTCATGAAACCCTCTTTTTTTAAGAA
Source organism: Thermoactinomyces sp. CICC 10521 (assembly GCF_016055135.1). NCBI lineage: Bacteria > Bacillati > Bacillota > Bacilli > Caryophanales > Thermoactinomycetaceae > Thermoactinomyces > Thermoactinomyces sp. CICC 10521. The sequence continues at coordinate 42,915 of NZ_JAECVZ010000006.1, forward strand.
ATGGAAGAAGAAATTGATAAGAAGGAGGTGCATACCCGAGCTGAAACTCGGCAATTGCTTCCGGAGAGACATTTCGCCGGCGCAAATATTGTCTTGCTGCTTTTCCATACTCGGTTGCCACCAAGATGTGATGATAAAGCTTCGCTGCCAAGTCCAAGGCTTTGCGCATCTGCTGGCGTTCATCCTCTTCCGGATCACCAGGATCGGCGTCCGTATCCGGTATGTGAATGCCGGCTTGATCTGCCAAATGCCTGATCGCTTCGGCAAATGTGAGCTGTTCAATCTCCATAATAAATTTTATGCAATCCCCGCCCGCTCCACAGCCAAAACAATAAAAAATCTGCTTGTCCGGCGAAACTGAAAAGGAAGGGGATTTTTCGGAATGAAACGGACATAATCCAAAATAATTTCTTCCGCTTTTTTTGAGCTGAACATATTGTTGGACGAGATCGACAATATCAAAATGCTGCCTCACTTGGTCAATCAATTCGTCAGGGATTCTTCCTCCCATAAAAACCACTGCTTTCTACCCCAGACCATGGTATGACTCCTGATCAAACTCTTCCAGAAACGCGGAACGAATGTTATCATTCGCCACCATTCGGCAAAGTCCTTCCGATTTTTTCGCTCCCGCCACTGGTAATATATAGATATTAAAGTTCGTTCATTTCCTTATCCTCCTATTCTACAAAAAAATAGCTTCTCCTTCTGTTAACCTTTTTTTACAATAGAAGAAAACGAAAAAAATGTCGAGCCTGCCCAGTATGTTTTCTTAACAATTTATCTTACTTCGATCAAAGAATTATTTCAATAAAAAATGCCCAGGATCTGGCTGGGCATTTTAAGGGAATCTCTGTCAATTTTTTTGTTTTTGTTCCTTTTTAACGGATATTGCCGCTTGTGCTGCTGCCAACCGCGCGAGCGGCACCCGGAACGGCGAACAGCTCACATACTGAAGGCCGGCTTCATGGCAAAATTGAATGGAGTTTTTCTCCCCGCCGTGTTCCCCGCAAATGCCGACTTTCAATTCCGGTTTGACCGAACGCCCTTTTTCCACGCCCAGGCGGACCAACTGGCCGACGCCTTTCCGATCCAGCGTGACAAAAGGATTATCCGCCAGAATTTTATTTTCCACATACCCGTGCAAAAATTTCCCTTCCGCATCATCACGGCTGAAGCCAAATGTCGTCTGGGTCAGATCGTTGGTGCCGAACGAGAAGAAATCGGCTTCCGTTGCGATCTCATCCGCTGTCAGCGCAGCACGCGGCACTTCGATCATCGTCCCGACGGAATAGGAAATCGCTTCTCCCTCTTTTACCGTTTCCGCCGCCACGCGTTCGACCAGCTCCCGCATCCGTTTTAATTCGTTCACATGCCCGACGAGCGGAATCATGATTTCCGGCATCACGTTAATTCCTTCCCTCCGACATTCGTCGGCGGCGAGGAATATTGCCTTTACCTGCATTTCGTAGATTTCCGGATGAGTGAGCCCCAAACGGCATCCGCGGTGACCGAGCATCGGATTAAATTCGCTGAGCGCCCGAACTTTTTTCAGCAATTTTTCCTTTTCAAGGTATTCTTCTTCCTTGTCTCTGCCTTGCATTTGCATTTTGGTCAGTTCAACGATCAATTCCTCACTGTTCGGCAAAAATTCATGCAACGGGGGATCAAGCAACCGGATTGTTACCGGCAAACCGTCCATTTCGCGAAAGATTCCTTTAAAATCTTCTTTCTGCATGGGAAGCAGTTTGGCAAGTGCCCGCTCCCTTTCGGCAAACGTCTCCGCCAAAATCATTTCCTGGACGATCGGAACCCGTTCCGCCTCCATGAACATGTGCTCCGTCCGGCACAAACCGATTCCTTCCGCACCCAGCTGCCGCGCTTTCCCTGCGTCGACAGGATTGTCCGCATTGGCTCTCACGCCCAGAACGCGCCGCTCATCAGCCCAATTTAACAACTCCCGGAATTCGGCGGACAACTCCGGATCGATCAGCGGAACTTCTCCCCGAATCACCTGTCCCGTGCTTCCATCGATGGAAATGAAATCGCCTTCCTTGAGCCGAATTTCCCCGAGCACTGCTTCTTTCAGGCGCAGGTCGATTTTTAATTGTTCCAATCCGCAAACACAGGCTTTCCCCATGCCACGGGCAACCACGGCAGCATGGCTGGTCATTCCACCCCGTGTCGTCAGAATTCCCTGAGCCGCCAAAATCCCGTGAATATCTTCCGGCGTCGTTTCCGGACGAACCAGGATCACCTTTTCCCCTTTACCTGCCAACTGCTCTGCCTGATCCGCGTCAAATACGATTTTTCCGGAAGCCGCACCGGGGGAAGCGGGAAGCCCCTTCGCCAGCACCTCCTTGGGCGCATTGGGATCAATCCGGCGGTGCAACATTTGATCCAGTTGTTCCGGTGCGATGCGGAGAAGCGCTTCATCCCGGTCGATAATCCCCTCATACGCCAGATCGACGGCGATTTTCACCGCAGCCTGCGCTGTGCGCTTTCCGGCCCTGGTTTGCAGAATATACAGTTTTCCCCGCTCAATGGTAAATTCGATGTCCTGCATGTCCTGATAATATCGCTCCAGTTCCTGGCAGATCCTCTTCAGTTCTTGATCAATCTCCGGCATTTTCTCCTGCAAAACGCGGATGGGCTGGGGTGTGCGAATTCCCGCCACGACATCTTCTCCCTGGGCGTTAAGCAAAAACTCGCCGTAAAGCTCCCGGTCCCCGGAAGAAGGATTTCGTGTAAAGGCCACACCAGTTCCCGAATCCTCTCCCATATTGCCGAACACCATCATCTGAACGTTGACGGCGGTTCCCAGCGTATCCGGAATCCTGTTCATTTTGCGATAAACCTTTGCCCGGGCATTATTCCATGATTTAAATACGGCCTCGGCAGCCTGACGCAACTGCTCCATCGGATCTTCCGGAAAGCGCTTTCCCGTTTGCCGTAAAATCAGCTGTTTAAATCGGGACGTCACTTCTTTCCAGTCGGCCGCCTCCAATTCCGTATCATATTGAACTTTGGCTTTCTCTTTCCGCTCATTGATGATCTTTTCAAACAGATAATGGGGAATCTCCAGCACGACATCTCCAAACATCTGAATAAAGCGGCGGTAACAATCGTAAGCGAAGCGGGGATTACCGGTGGCACTCGACAGCCCTTCGACGGTACGGTCGTTCAGCCCCAGGTTTAAAATCGTATCCATCATCCCGGGCATGGAGAATTTTGCCCCCGAGCGAACGGAAACGAGCAACGGTGAATCAGGATCCCCAAATCTTTTTCCGCTCTCCTTCTCCAGGTGTTGCAAGGCTTCCTTCACTTGCTCCCACAAACCGTCCGGCAACATTCCCCCGTTGTTCATATAGAAGCGACAGGCGTCTGTTGTAATGGTAAACCCGGGAGGAACCGGGAGGCCGGCCCGGGTCATCTCCGCCAGATTGGCCCCTTTTCCTCCCAGTAAATCCTTCATGCCCGCATTTCCTTCATGAAAATGAACCACCCATTTCTCACGCATGCCTGTTTCCTCCTCTTTTTAAGATATCCAGGATGATATTCGCCGTTTCCTCAACCGCTTTATTGGAAACATCGATCATCGGGCAACCCAGACGGCGGATCACCTTTTCGGAATACTCCAGTTCATACAAAATCCGCTCCATGCTGGCATAATTGGCGCCGGAGGCGAGCCCGAGCGCTTTCAGCCGTTCGCGGCGAATATTATTGAGCTGGTTCGGATCGATCGTTAACCCGATCAGGCGGTGAACAGGCACACGATACAACTCCTCCGGCGGTTCAACCTCGGGAACCAAGGGCACATTGGCTACTTTGTATCGTTTATGCGCCAAATACATCGACAGCGGCGTCTTTGATGTACGTGATACCCCCACCAGCACAACATCGGCACTTAAAAGTCCCCTCGGGTCTTTTCCGTCATCATATTTCACGGCAAACTCAATCGCTTCAACCTTGCGGAAATACTCTTCGTCCAATTTATGAATCAAGCCCGGTTCCATTTTCGGGGTAAGCTGGTACAAACGGGACATTCCCTCCAGCATCGGGCCCATAATATCGACATAGATCACCTGCTTGCGCTCCGCCTCTTCAATCAGCAGCTGACGCAGCTCATGAATAACCAAGGTAAAGGCGATCATCGCATGTTCTTCTTTTGCTGCCTGTACTGTCTCGATAATCGTTTCGCGATCAGTGGCATAGGGGACACGGCGAATTTCAATGTCACCGCAACTAAACTGGCTGGAAGCAGCTTTTACAACAAGTTCAGCCGTCTCCCCGACCGAATCGGAGATGACGTAAACAATGGGTTGATTGTTCATGAAAATGGGTTTCCCCTCCTTCAGGTTTGTTTCTATGGTTGTCCGAGTTCCACAAAAACTTTGACCAGTGTTGTTTTGCTGATGCGCCCGATTACTTCCCATTCACCGGGCCTGTCGGCGAAGGGTCTGACCACGGGCAGCGAATCCACCTCGTGCCGCATCATGGACAGTGCAGCTTCAAACAGGGTGTCATCCGGCTGGCAGGTGATGATGTTGGGCATCCGGGTCATGACCACCCCCACCGGCATTGTGTGCAGATCCTGTTTTCCCATGGCCGCCTGCAACAAATCCTTTCTGGAAATGACCCCCGCCAGCTGCCCTTCTTTTTTGATTACGTAAAGGGAACCCACATCTTCCAAGAACATGCTGCAAATCGCGTCGTAAACAGAAGTATCCTCCTGCACAACAACCGGCATCGATTTGTAATCTCTGACGTAGAGATTGCGAACATGTTCACCCATCAACTGATTTGCTGTTTTTCCCGAATAAAAATAGCCAACGCGCGGACGCGCCTCCAATAAGCCGGCCATCGTCAGGATCGCCAGATCCGGTCGCAGGGTTGCACGGGTCAGATTCAGCTTTTCAGCAATCGATTCACCAGTGATGGGCCCCTCCGCTTTTACGATTTCAAGGATTTTTTCCTGACGTTTCGAAAGTTCGATTTCAATCGCACCTCCAGATCACGGGGATGTAGTTAATTGTGACATACTTTTATTTTGATATCCACATATAGTATATACTAATCGACGAGCGAATTACCACCGTAAATTTTCTTCGGGAGAAAGAGCCCGTTTCACATCCTGCTTTGAATGGAATTTTTGTTTTGCGATCATCCTAACAAAAGAAGTTCGCAGCTCTTATTCTGCCTCGGCGATATTTTATCCCGATCGCAAGGGAAGCTATCAAAACAAATCATTCCCGATCAACCCACACCCTCTAATAACCTACAATCATACAGGCAGGTGTAAAACACATGATGAAAAGCAATCAAGACTTAAAACACACTCTTTCCTATCTACACTCTGAACTGAACCGCATTGAAACGATGGCGGGAACATTGGCCACGATTGAACAAGAACACTACGGCAAACTCACCAACTATGATCATCGCGAGTTGGTCGACATTGCCGTGGAAGAGCAACATGCGGCCCGTCAGCTGGGGACCATCAGGCAAATGTGCCTGGCGATGGCACAAAAGGTGGAAAGCCTCAAAAACGGGATCGACCGCGTGGGACCCAAGGAGCATACGGATCATGCTGAAATTCATTGAACGATGGATTCGGGCCACGATCAACGAAACAATCGATCAGGCGATTCTCCGGACCATTCGGGATCAGTACATCGAAAACCTGTTTGAAATGGTTCCCGCCACGACAAAAGTGGGGGTCACCAATCTGATGGAAATCGCCATGAGGGCAAATCAGGGCACTCCGGTTTCCCGTCCGTTGGGCAGCCCGATACACTTGTCCCCGTGGGAGAAAATCCTGTTTAATCCCGTCCATCTCTTCCGCTTCCCCACCCCTGAAAATGTCGGAATCAACACTTCGGTGACCATCGGCCCCCGCGCCAAAAAACCGATGACTATCTCCATTCCGATCATGATCGCCGCCATGTCGTTTGGAGGAGCACTGAGCAAACCGGCCAAAATCGCGCTCGCCAAAGCAGCCACTATGGTCGGGACAGCGACCAACTCAGGGGAAGCGGGACTCATGAAAGAAGAACGGGAAGCGGCCAATCTGTTTATCGGTCAGTACAATCGGGGCGGTTGGATGAACCAGCCCGAGAAATACAAGCTTCTGGATGCGGTGGAGATCCAGTTGGGGCAGGGGGCTCAGGGTTCGGCCCCGCAACGTACCGCCGCGCATAATATCGGGGAAGATTACAGGGAAGTGTTTGGTTTGCGACCGGGGGAAGATGCACGAATCCACTCACGGCTACCCGGTGTCAATTCCAAAGAAGACTTCATCCGGCTGGTGAGAAGGTTGCGCGAGGAGACCGGTGTACCTGTCGGTTTGAAAATCGCCGCTACGCATCACTTGGAAAAAGAATTGCAGATTGCTGTCGAGGCAGGAGTCGACTTTATCACGATCGATGGTGCGGAGGGGGGAACGCATGGGGGAGTTCCCACGTTGCAGGATGATGTCGGTTTGCCCACTCTCTTCGCCATCACCAGAGCTTCGGATTTCCTGGCGCGAAAAGGAGCCACACGCAAGATCAGCCTGATTGCCACCGGAGGGTTGGTCACTCCGGGTCAAATGTTGAAGGCACTCGCCCTGGGCGCAGACAGCGTTTATATCGGAACGGCGGCTTTAATGGCACTGGCGAGCGAGCAAATGGTAAAAGCACTTCCCTTTGAACCGCCAACCAGCCTGCTCGTTTACACAGGCAAAAAGACGGATCAACTGGATGTCGAGCAGGCGGCACGAAACTTGGTACGGTATCTGAACGCCGTGGTCCGGGAAATGGAATTGGTCATCCTATCGTTGGGCAAAACGGCTGTCGCCGACTTGTCCAAATCGGATTTATGCACGATTGATCCTTTTATCGCCAAAGCTACGGGAATCCAGTTAGGCTATGTCTCTCCCGAAGATCAATCCCGTTTCTTTGCGGAGACGGAACCGGCGTTTCATCATTTCCGCGATTTCCCTCAGCCGGAAAAGGAGCAACCTGTTATTCCCCCACACTAAACGTCATTGATCCGTTGCAGGGATATTCCTGCAACGGATCAATCAATCATAAAATTGGTTCCTGTTATTCGGGATTCACTGCTGCATCCCCAAAAAAGCTTCATACAGCCACTCTTCAATTTGTTCTGCACTCTGTGTGCCATCGGGGTTTTTCACAGCTTCCGCTTCTTCCCTGGTCACACCGTAAACTCTGGCCTCGCGATTGTTGGCTATCCCTTTGCTTATGTAATAAAGCTTGCTGTTTCCGAAAAAGGTTTCATCAAAGCCAAAAAAATCAGGCAGCTGATAGCTTTTTTCATCAAAAGCAACATGGCCGACCCTTTTCCATTCTCGTGTGGCTAAAGGCGCCCGGTCTGTGCAAAGAGTCCATAATATCGTTTTCTCTTTGTTTTTGAACTCGGTAAGCGTCCATTTCTTTTTGCTGAATAACGAGTAATATTCCAAATATAAATCCTCATCCTGTTTCCCGCCCCGAACGATCATGCCATAACCATAAACTTTTTTCCCGAGCAGTGGAATGGCCACCACATCGCCCGGTCTCCATTCAGCCTGCTTCGTCAGCTTTTTCTTCTTCAATTTTCCTTCCGTGATCTGATACCCGGTCAAATCAGCGATCACTTTTTCTTCCATCCCTTGGAAACCCAGGGCAATCATGCGCTCCCACTCTTCCAGAGAGGGAATCCTCCCGGTCAGGCTTTGGTACAGCTTTGCTGCTTCCAGAAAAGACTTTTGCAGAAATGTGCGCAATTCTCCCTCAACTGCACTGTTTAAATGTAGTTCGCTTTTGCTTTTCTTTTTCTCTCCCATCATGGTGCCTCGCTTTCCTGACTAGATCGTAAAAAAGCCCCTACGCAGAGGAAGGGGATAATTTTACCATGACATGAATCCCGACTGACTGCAAGCGGTTTTTGTGAATAACGATTTCCCTGGAAATAGTCCAGACGGGCCTCTGAAAAGAAAAGCGCATATCATCCCCGTGGACGACATGCGCTGATCGTTTTAAGCAAATACCAGATATTCAAAGGAAGCGAATCTCCTGGTCAACCGCATAATCCCGGCAAGCAGGGCCAACCGGTTAAAGCGGACTGCCGGATCATCGACCATTACCATGATCTCATCAAAAAAGCGATGAATTTCCGGAACCATATGGGCAAGCGCACTGTAGAGAGCCGCCGGATCCTTTTGCTCGGCCGCACGCTCCCATAGTGCTACCGCTTCTTCAAACGCCCGAAGTAAAGCCTGTTCTGCCGGTTCCGTGAGCGCCTCTTTGTTCAATTCTGCGCCATCTGCTTTGGCTGCGAGATTGGCAACGCGCGTAAACCCTTCAACTTCCTGTTTGAACGATTCGCGCGAAAGCTGATCCATCAGCACTCCGGCTTTTTCCAGCACTTCTGCCGGATGGGAAATGCCGGAAGCAATGACGGCATCGATGACATCATAGCGGATTCCCTCTTCCTGAAGCACCGTTTTGATGCGCAGGGAAAAGAACTCCGTCAGATCCTTTTTCACACCAGCCCTATCCTGTTTTAGCAGGCCTGCTTGCTCCAATTGTTCCAGAGAAAGCTCCAACAGTTCATCCAACGACAACGAACGGTATGCCGGAGACAGCAAAATTTGCACAATTCCTGCCGCTTTGCGCCGCAATCCGTATGGATCCTGCGAACCGGTCGGCTGAATGCCGATGCCAAAGCTTGAACAAATCGCATCCAGTTTATCGGCAAGGGCCAGGATCCCTCCGATTTTTGTTTGCGGCAGTTTATCGCCGGCGAATCGGGGCAAGTGATGTTCAAAGATCGCTTCGGCAACCGCCTCCTCTTCCCCTGCTTTCCGCGCATACGTTCTTCCCATGAAACCTTCCAATTCGGGGAATTCTCCAACCATTTGCGTGGCCAGGTCAAATTTGGCGATTTGGGCCGCACGGCTTAATTGCTGCAACTCTTTCTGCTCAAGGTTCAAGCGCTCACCGATGGCCGATGCAAGATTTGCCATCCGCCGAATCCGGTCTCCGACACTGCCCAAATTCTCTTGGTAAACGATCTGTTCCAGTTTGGCAACCGCTTGCCCGATCGGCTGTTTCAAGTCTTCTTCATAGAAGAAACGCGCATCGGCCAAGCGGGCGCGGAGCACCTTCTCGTTCCCTTTGACCACTGTTTGCAGATAACGGTCATCGCCGTTGCGCACTGTCACAAAATAAGGGAGCAAATGCCCGTCCGCATCTTCGACGGGAAAATAGCGCTGGTGTTCCCGCATGGTGGTGATCAGCACTTCCTTGGGAAGCGTCAAAAATTCTTCGTTAAACGTTCCATACAGCGCTGTCGGGTATTCCACCAGATAAGTGACTTCCTCGAGCAGACCGGGGTCAACCGGAATAACCCAACCCCGTTGTTCCTGCAATTGGCGCAGTTGCTGCAAAATGAGCTCGCGCCGTTCGGTCGCGTCAACCAACACATATTGCTGTTTCAACGCATTCACGTATTCCGCCGCATGGGTGATCTCAATCTCATGCCCCAAAAAGCGGTGTCCACGCGTCTTGCGTCCGGCTGTCAACCCTGCCCACTCAACCGGTACAACCGCGTCATCGAAGAGGCAAACCAACCAGCGAACCGGGCGGATAAACCGGGTACGCCCCTGCCAGCGCATCGTTTTGGGGAAATGCAACGCTTGAAGCACCTCCGGCAACCCTTCCTGCAATTGGCGTACGGTGTCTGCCCCTTCATGGTGCACTTTGGCAAATACATAATTTTCTCCCCTGATCTCTTTAAACACGAGGTCGTCGACCGCCACTCCCTGTTTGCGCGCAAACCCCTCCGCTGCTTTGCTCCAGCTTCCATCCGGGGTTTTGGCAATCCGCTCGGCGGGCCCTTTTACTTCTTCATAGAGATCTGCTTGCCGTTCGGCCACTCCGTGAACGTGCACAGCCAAGCGGCGCGGTGTGGCATAGGTATGGTACGTCTCATATGAGATCCTCTGTTCATTGAGCCAATCGGCCAGCTTTTGGCCAAGTTGCCTGACTGCATCGCCGACAAAGCGGGCGGGAATTTCCTCACAACCAATCTCCACCAACAGGTCTCGCTTATTCATTCTCTTCCCCTCCCTTTCGGTTCATCAATGGGAAGCCCAGTTTTTCTCTCTCTTCGATGTACGCCCGGGCAATTTTGCGTGCCAGATTGCGGACGCGGCCGATGTAGCCCGTTCGTTCCGTCACACTGATCGCTCCGCGCGCATCCAGCAGGTTAAAAGTGTGGGAACATTTCAAAGCGAAATCATAAGCCGGAAATACCAAGTTTTCGCTCAATGCCCGTTTGGCTTCCCGCTCAAAATCATCGAATTGCCGGAACAGCCAATCCGGATCGGAAATTTCAAATGTATATTTGGAATGCTCATATTCCGGCTGGCCGAATACATCGCCGTACAGCACTCCGGGAACCCATTCCAATTCAAACACATTTTCTTTGTCCTGGATATAGGAAGCCAACCGCTCCAGCCCGTATGTCAATTCAACCGAAACAGGATCGACATCCAGGCTCCCTACTTGCTGGAAATAGGTGAATTGCGTCACTTCCATCCCGTCGAGCCAAACTTCCCAACCGAGGCCTGCCGCGCCAAACGTGGGGTTTTCCCAGTTGTCTTCCACGAAGCGGATGTCATGTTGCAACGGGTCCACACCCAGGGCGCGCAAACTGTTCAGATAAATTTCCTGAATGTCGGCCGGTGCCGGTTTCAAAATCACCTGGAACTGATGGTGCTGATACAAGCGGTTGGGATTCTCGCCGTAACGCCCGTCAGCAGGGCGACGCGAAGGCTCCACATAGGCCGCTTTCCACGGTTCAGGGCCGAGTGAGCGCAAAAACGTCATCGGGTTTAACGTCCCTGCCCCTTTTTCCACATCATACGGCTGGCAGAGGATGCATCCCTGTTCCGACCAGAAATCTTGCAATCGCTTGATCATTTCTTGCATATTCATCGCAGCCACCTCCATTAATTCCCCAAATTAAATAAACCTCCCGCCCTTATGACACGATTCGATGCCATAGGGACGAGAGGTTGTTCTCCCGCGGTTCCACCCTATTTGGTCAGCATGCAGCGTGCTGACCCGCTTTTTCTTCAAACCTTCATCCGCGCTCAAGAACTGCCATTCACCAAACACCAAGATCGGGCTTGCACCCTCCCCGACTCGCTATGCATGGCTCTTTTGGTTACTCCTTTTCTCTCATTGCGCTGTATATTGAAAAAATGTTAATTACAGATATAGCAAATCAATCAGACTTTGTCAACCATCGTTTGGCTTATTTTATCCAAGTTGCGCGAATCTGTTCCAACAAGTTGAGGGATTTGGACTGAAACGGCAAATATTCCTGCATAAAGGAACGGACAATCTGTTGCAATTGCGCTTCCGTTTCCGGTCTTACCTTTACTTCCCCCAACCGTTCCACCGGGATGCGCTCCAAAACCGGCAGAATTTTGCCCGTTGCCGCTGAAACCGGAATCGCCTCCGGATCGCGTTCCTGGCATTCTTCACACAAAAAACCGCCCTGACGGACACTGAAGCGAACAGGGCTGCGTTCCCGGCGGCAGATGACACAATGATTCAATACCGGCGTATATCCGGCCAATTTCAAGATGCGGAGTTCAAAAATCCGCGTCAAAATCTCCGGATTGGTTCCTTTTTCCAAACGTTTGAGCAGGGCGCTGAGCAATCGGTGAAGCGGCGGCAGGGGTTCTCTCTCTTCCGTGCATTTATCCAAAAGATCAAGCCAATAGGCGCCATAGGCTGTGAGCAGCAAATCGGAGCGAATCGGGTGATGGGAATCGAGCGAATCGGCCTGCGACAAGGTGGCAACCCCGCTCCCTCCCGTAAACAGGACAAATTGCGCCTCTGTAAACGGCTCCGTCACTGCACTGAAACGACTCTTTGTTTTTTTGGAACCGCGGGCCATCGCCGCCAGTTTTCCCTGCTCTTTCGTAAACAGCGTCAAAATTTGGTGGCTTTCGCCGTAATCTTTCGCTTTGAGGACAATCCCTTCCACTTTCACCAACATGAGATTCGCCCTTTCCTCTCAGCAGCAGTTTTCCTCCCCTTCTTCCTCTTGTTCCGCCCTTTCCGCAACATCCTCCAGTGTTTGGAGTTCCTTGAACAAGAGGTAAGCGTCGATACTGCCAGTCACTTGGAAACAATTCCAGACAAAATTTCGCAACTAGCATCATCCTTTCTCTATGCCTCATTACAACCATTAGGATGACCTAGAGCAGCGGAGAGTATTAGATGGAAAAATTGGCATTCTCCCTGTTATTGACTTTCACTCATGATGTTGTTCCTGCGTGCTCTCACGGGCCGGGTGGCGGTGTGCGTCCAACACTCGGCACGCAGGGAATTCCTCCGGGATCGAAAAAGTCATGATCATTTCCCGTACGGTTCACTCGTCTTCCGTATAACCAAACTGCCGCAGCATCAACACTTCATTGCGCCAGTCTTTTTTTACCTTGACCCACAAATCGAGAAAAATCCGGGTTCCGAGCAAATGCTCAATCTCCAGCCGGGCCCGTTTCCCCACTTCTTTAAGCAGTGCTCCTTTTTTGCCGATCAAGATTCCCTTTTGCGACGGACGTTCCGTGTAGATGGTGGCCCGCACATCGATGAGGTCTTTCTCCTCTCGTTTGCTCATCTCTTCCACCACAACCGCCACCGAATGGGGCACTTCCTCCCGGGTCAGTTCCAACACTTTCTCGCGAATCAACTCGCCTACGATGAAGCGTTCGGGATGGTCAGTGATCTGGTCAGCCGGGTAATATTGCGGCCCCTCCGGCAAGTAGCGAAAGATCTGCTCGACCAGTGTCGATGTATTATTGCCCTGGAGGGCGGAAATGGGAATCACTTCGGCAAACGAAAATTGGTTGCGGTACCGGTCGATGAGCGGCAGCAAATCATCCGGATGAACCTGGTCAATTTTGTTGACCACCAGAAAGACCGGCGTTTCGACTCCCTGCAAATTCTCCATGATAAAGCGGTCGCCCGGCCCCTCTCCTTCTGCCGCATCGATCAGAAACAGGATCAAATCGACTTCATCCAACGCATTCCGGGCTGTTTGTACCAGGAATTCGCCCAGCTTGGAGCGGGGTTTGTGGATGCCCGGAGTATCCAGAAAGACAATCTGCCCTTCTTCTCTGGTCAGAACTCCATGGATCTTGTTGCGCGTCGTTTGCGGTTTATCTGACATAATCGCGATTTTTTGTCCGATTAAATGATTCATCAATGTCGATTTTCCAACGTTTGGACGCCCGATCAGCGCCACAAATCCGGAACGAAAATCATCCTTGTGCATCTAAATCCCCTTTCTGAAACGCTCCTGGCAGCAAATCGGCCACCGTCGTTTCCTGAATCGCCCCTTTCAAGTTGGACAAAAATACTTTCATATCGGGAGGGCATAACTCAACCATGACCTGACGGCATGCTCCGCACGGTGAAACCGGTCCCTCGGTATCGGCGATGACCGCAATCCCCGCAAACTCGCGATAACCTTCGGAAATCGCTTTAAACAGGGCCGTGCGTTCAGCACAGTTCGTCAATCCGTAAGAAGCATTTTCCACATTGCATCCCCGGATAATCTCTCCGTCTTTGGTCAATACAGCCGCTCCCACCCGAAATTTTGAATAGGGAACATAAGCCATTTCCCTTGCTTGTTTCGCTGCTTCAATCAACTCTTTCATCTTTCCATGCTCCTTCTTTTGGCTGGGTGCCTCTATTATAGAGAAAGGATGGAATCATTTACAATAACTGCAGACCGATCGTCGCCACAAAAATGCCGAGAATGCCTCCGATCACCACGGACAGTCGCCGAGGCTGGTAACGAAGGCGCATGCCCACCAGCATCATGAGCAGGAGCAGAACCAAAAACGTAATATGCAGGTTGCCCGTTACCAGAATCAGCAGAGTTGAGATGCAGAGTGAAATCGAAGAGGTCATGCTCGGCTCCCATGTATGCTTTTCGACACGGTGGCACCAACCCTTTAAAAGCAGAGTGAGGAAAAAGTCGAACACGATGATCACGGCCAGCCCGATGTTGGCAGGATAAGAAGTACCCGCGGTCAGGCGGGTAAACAGTTTATCGAGATACGGATAAAAGACACTGATTCCGACAATCACCGCAAGCCCGGCGGTCAACAGCACCGCTCCCGCAGCCACATCTTTCGCGATTTTGGCCAGCGGATGGTATTCCTCCGTCACCATGTCCACCACCGCTTCAACAGCGGTATTGATCAACTCCGCAAATAAAACCAGAATAATCGTGATAAACACGACAAGTACCTCCAACTTGCTGATCGGGAGGTACAAGGCGAAAAAAAGGACAGCGAGGGCAATGAGAAAATGGATGCGCATGTTCCGTTGCGTAATGACCGTATACTTTAGCCCTTCCAGAGCGTAAACAAAGCTGCGCAGCAATTTGGTCACCCACATGAGAAGAAGCCCCCTTCTATCGCTGAAGACCGATCCGGCTTAAAATCTCCTCCTGTCTTGAAAACATTTCTTTTTCTTCTTGCTCGGTCTCATGATCATAGCCAAGGAGATGCAAAAAACCGTGCACAGCCAAAAAACCGAGTTCACGGGCAAGCGTATGGCCGTATTCCGCAGCCTGCTCTTTTGCCTTCGGCAGGGAAATCACGATATCTCCCAGCATGACTCCCTCTTCTTCTTCATCGATTACCCACTCTTCATCGGGTTCCCACAGCGGAAATGACAAAACATCGGTCGGGCGGTCGATCCCGCGGTATTCCCGGTTCAGCTGGTGAATTTTTTCATTGTCAACAATGGTTACGGCCACTTCAACCGGCGGCAGCTCTTCAAAATCCGCGGCAGCCTGCAACGCTTTTTCCAGCGAGGAGATCGCTTCTCTCTCCTCTTCCGTCACCTCTAATTCTATACCCAGTTCCAAACGCAAATTCATCCTTGCTTTACTCCTTTTACTTTAACAGGTTCTTCCGGATATTCGATCCTGGAGTGAAAAATGCCCTGCAACGTTTCACAGATCGACTTTGTGATCATGTCCAGCTCTTTGAACGTAAGATCACACTCATCAAATTGCCCGTCCTCCAGGCGATCCTGCACAATTTTCTTGACCATGTTTTCAATCCGGGACGGGGTGGGCCGGGCGAGGGAGCGAACTGCTGCTTCCACACAATCGCAAATACCCACGATCGCCGCTTCCTTGAATTGAGCTTTGGGTCCCGGATAACGGTAATCCTCCTCCAACACCTGGGTCCCGCTATTTTGTTTCAACGCTTTATAATAAAAATATTTGAGCAAGGTGGTTCCGTGGTGTTGGGCGGCAATATCCTGAATCGGTTTCGGAATGCGGTATTGTTTTAACAATTCCACTCCGTCCCGCGCGTGGGAAATGATGATCGTTTTGCTTAAATTCGGCGAAATTTTATCATGCGGATTGGAGCGGTTCAGCTGGTTCTCGACAAAAAACTGCGGCCGTTTCGTCTTGCCGATATCGTGATAATAAGCCCCCACCCGGGCCAGCAATCCGTCTGCCCCGATCGCTTCCGCGGCTGCTTCCGACAAATTTCCGACAATGATGGAATGGTGGTATGTACCCGGGGATTTGATCAGCAGCTGCCTCAGCAGAGGTTGGTTGGGATTCCCCAGTTCCACCAAACGCATGGGTGACAGGATGCCAAAAGCCGTCTCAAAAAACGGCAAAAAACCGATCGTCAGCACGGCCGAAAAGATTCCGCCCAACATGCCGAACCCGATGGATAAAAACAGTTCGTTCATCGTTCCTTCCGTAGGATACATCATATAAAGGGCCAGGATGGCCAAACTGACGGAAAGTGCGGCGACCAGTCCCGCCCGTAAAATCCCGCTCCGCCTGCGGACATCGGTCAGAGCGAAGGCACTGGCTGCACCGCTGACCAGCGCGGTAAAACCAAAGCGAAAATCAAACAAAATATGATTATCCCCGTTAAAAAAGATGCTGGCAAAAACAGCGAGCAATACGTTGCACACCATGGCCACCTGAAGATCGAGGAGCAGCGTGATCAGCATCGCCCCGAAGCCGACCGGCGCGAGAAAACCGATCATACTCCATTCCAAATTCTGCCCAATGGCCACCATCTTCATCCCGAGCACCGTCAACAGCAAAATTGAAAACAGGAGAAGCAGATTCATATTATTTTTATAAAGCCGGGGCTTATAATTGCGAATATAGGTAAAGATGGCAGCCAACACCACGAAAATAAAGAGCAGCAAGCCTAAATGCGGCCAAAAATTAGTCTCTTTGCGCAAAAGACCCAGTTCCTGCAGTTTATTGTACTGATCCGGAGTGACGACCTCACCCAGAGCGATGATAATTTGCCCTTTTCGAATCGGAATGGGCTGCACGGCATCTTTCGCTGCCTCACGCAAAGCCGTGGTTCGTTCCCGATCAAAAAAATCATTGGGAACAATGCTCTTTTTGGCCAATTCGCGCACAATCGAACGGGAACGATTGTCCAACGAGTCCTGATCCAGCAAAGTAGTAACCAGGACGCGGTCCACCGAATCCCTTTTGTTCTCCAGCTCCTCCTGGCGAACTCCCTTGTTCAGGATATCAAACACAATGTCCCTCGTCTTCAGCCGGATCGCCGTCAGATCGTCGGGAGAGATTTTCAGCAAGTTCGCATAAAAGGTATCGGAAAATGCATCGGAAAATGTTTCTTCCAAAATCAGTTTCACTTTCTGCTTTTTTTCATCATCGGACAAAGTGTGATCAGTCAGCACCTTTCTGACTTCGGCGAAAAAGCGGTCGATTTTGTCAATCTGCTGATTGGTAACCCGGTCATCCTTGGTGTAAACGCGTTCCACCTTTTCCGCCGCCTGCTCTTTTGCCATTTCGGTCGCATATTCATCGATCTTCGTGACGGGGGAAACGATCGTGGCCGGGCTGACTTGTCCCACGCGTATGACGTATTGTTCGGGCAATACATGTTTTAAGAGTAATAAATAGAACGCGATCCCTATGATCGCGTATAAGAGCAAGTGTATGCGAAAACTCGTTTTCCAGGTCTCAACCTTTTTCCCTTTTTTCTCCCGCTGGGATGACGGTTCCTTTTTCTCCTTCATCTTTGAACCGACTCCTTGCTGCTTATTCCTTTACTCGATCCTGTTCATAAGCATCAATAATTTTCTGCACCAACGTATGACGAACAACGTCTTCCTGTCCGAGATAGATAAACTGAATCTCCGGTACTGCCTTTAAAATCCGTTCAGCCTCTTTCAATCCCGAATTTTTGCCTCTGGGCAAATCCACCTGGGTCACGTCGCCGGTAATCACCATTTTAGACCCAAAGCCGAGGCGGGTCAAAAACATCTTCATCTGCTCGGGGGTCGTATTTTGCGCTTCATCGAGAATGACAAAGGAATCTTCCAATGTCCGCCCCCGCATGTAGGCCAGAGGAGCCACCTCAATCAATCCGCGCTCCATCATCTTCGCCACTTGTTCCGTTCCCAGCATGGTGTAGAGACTGTCATATAACGGGCGAAGATACGGATCCACTTTTTCCTGCAAATCCCCGGGCAAAAAGCCCAAATTTTCCCCGGCTTCCACAGCAGGACGTGTAAGGACGATCTTTTTCACGCTGTGCGCTTTCAGGGCAGATACGGCCAACACGACTGCGAGAAAGGTTTTTCCAGTACCGGCCGGCCCGATTCCGAAGACGATATCCGACTTCTTGATGGCGGACACATAATGGCGTTGTCCGAGCGTTTTAACGCGAATCGCCTTCCCTTTTTGCGTCGTGCCGATCTCTTCCTGATAAAGTTCGAGCAGTTCGTCTGCTTGTCCCTGTCTGGCCAGACGGTGGGCATAGACAATATCGCGATCTGATATCGTTTTTCCCTGCCTGATCAAGGACAGCAGCACACGAAACAGATGATCCAATATCTCCAGTTCTTCCTCGCTTCCGGTGATGATCACCACTTCGCCGCGCGAAAAGATCCTGGCGGAAGTATTGGCTTCAATCTGCTTCAGATAGGCGTCATGAGGCCCGAATAGACTAAGTGCTTCTGCGGCATCCCGCAAGCGAATTTTCAGCGAATGATCTTGATTTTGCAATGGCTCATTCTCCTTGCAGAATCGGTTGTATACTTGCAATATTTTCAATGGCATCAAAGTGCACTTTCAAATTCACTTTACCATTCTCCACGCGCTGGTGCAAAATTTTTTCTTCCAAAATTCGTCCGTTGCCCCCCAATCTCTGTTGAAGTTCCTCCCTCGCGCGCATTTTTCCCAACATCACGGCATCCTCGGGAGTCAGATCCTTCTTCACCCACTTCATCTCCAAAATCTCATCTTCGACCAATCCGAACGGGAGCCGCCATTTCCCCAAGTAACAGGAGTGGATTTTGCGAATCGTTTCCACCTTTTTGAATGGGACTTTTTCGGCAAAAGGGTTGGGAATGATCATGGAAAACAGATATGGCGACAGCTTTTTCACCCGCTCTCCCGTATACACCTTCCGCTTCTGCACAAGCGGAACCGATACATTGGATTCATACCAGACTTCCCCGATCACTTTTCCTTTTGCACCGACGATTTTTCCATGATCCGGATTTTCCGGGTCGCCGTAAATGCCGGAGACCAAGATCTGTCCCTTTTTCACCACCTGATTGACCTCAACGAGCGGATTTCCCCTCTCGACGCGCAAATCATAAACCATCGCGTTCTTTTTGGCGACCAGGTTTACGGGCCCCGGGTCCCGGTTCTCCTCTTTTTTTGTTTCCGGCTCTTTTTTCTCCACAATCGTGACAATCACCCTTGTCCCTTCCACGCGGAATCCTACCCACGAAGCCTTTGGAAGGTGCATGAGCAAATCGTGCTGGATAACTTCCGCTTCCGGTAGTTTTCCCTTAAGTTGCCCGACAAACACCCCTTCCTTCTTTAAGAGGGCTTGTACATATCGTTCCGGAATTTGCTCGTTTCCCTCAATTTGCACTCTCCAGACAAATGAAGAAAGAGAGAGCGTGAGCAGAATAAAAAGAGCGACACCGAGCAAAAACGCTTTACGCCGCTTCAGCTTGCGCATGAAAAACGGCACACCTTCTTTTTTGACTATTTTCAGTCTCACCTTGTTCCTGCGGGCGATTGAAACGAACGAAAAAAAATGCGTTAATGGTACGGTAAGGTGGAGCTTCTGCTCATGAACCCATTGAATATCTTCCAGATGTATGCCTGCCTGTACCGTTTGATTGATCAAACCGGTAACCCGTTCCCCCGTACAGGCCAAACGGACTTTTCCTTTGACTAATGCCGGATAACCCATCACTGCCACCGCATTTCTCCCCTTACTTCATATATCGCAACTCCTGAATCTCGCCTTCAATCCGCACACCATCCTGATAAATGACGGCGATCTTTAATTTCTCCCCCTTGATTTGCAGGGTTCCTTCCTTCACTTTCAGCTTCAATTCGGTTGGGCTGAATTTTTCAACTTCAAGATAGTTTTCAATCTGGAGCCGCCGCGAGCCGACCATCTCGATCCGTGGAACTTCTTCTGTCACTTCTGCCGGCAGGTCCAACCAATCCGAAACCCATTTGCGCATCAGCTCCCGCCCTCTCCCATCCGATCTTCTTCTTTTTTCACTCTTATGCGCCCAAAGGCCGATTTATGAAGCAGACACAAAAAGCGGCATAGAGACCTACTATGCCGCCGTCTTCCATCTTATTCCGTTTTCATTTCGTTTTGAGCCGCAGCGATCAGGCGTTTGGTAATTTCTCCTCCGACAGATCCGTTGGCGCGCGCGGCGGTATCCGAACCCAATTTCACACCGAACTCGGCCGCGATCTCTTCTTTAAATTGGTTAAGAACCAAAGCCGCTCCCGGCACCAACAGGCGATTGGAATTGGATCGACGTGCCATGCCTTTCACCTCCTTTGGTTTTTAGTATGAAATTTGAAGCAAAATCTAATAAACGCAGTTGTTTCCATGAATAATAAAAAAGACTCGTGAAATCTCTTCACGAGCCGAGTTCAATTTGTTTTAATTTTAACGGAACAGCGAAAAACGATACGGTTTCAATGCGCGGGGCGGACCTAAAATCTCTCTCATCCGCATCCCTTCACGGAGCGAGCCAATCCTTTTGCCCGGCCTTTGCCCCCGTTCCAAGCCGGTTCTCACCGCCTGAAGCGATCCGCTCCGCAGCTTTTGCGCTGAGATGCGAATTTCCATGAAACCACCTCCCTTGGGTGAAGCGGGGACTGATTAATTTTCCGCATCCGCTTCCGGATCATCATCACCCAGCGAGCGGCGCATTTTGGTATCGGCTTCAATATTTTGCATCATGTAATAATCCATGAACCCCATTTTCCCGGACTTGAGCGCCTCGGCCAACGCGCGCGGCACTTCGGCTTCCGCTTCGATCACTTTAGCCCTCATCTCCTGCACCTTTGCCTTCATCTCTTGCTCCAGTGCCACGGCCATTGCCCGCCGTTCTTCGGCTTTCGCCTGAGCGATGCGTTTATCCGCTTCCGCCTGGTCGATCTGCAGTTTCGCCCCGATATTTTTCCCGATGTCAATGTCAGCGATGTCAATGGAGAGGATTTCAAAGGCGGTTCCGGCATCCAGCCCTTTGGAGAGCACGGTTTCCGAGATCATATCCGGGTTTTCCAACACATCCTTATGGCTGTCAGCGGAACCATTCGTCGTCACAATTCCCTCTCCGACACGGGCAATAATCGTTTCTTCTCCCGCTCCGCCCACCAAACGGTCGATATTGGCACGCACCGTTACCCGGGCAATCACTTTTACCTCGATTCCGTCTTTACATACAGCAGAGACTTCCGGTGTCTCGATTACTTTTGGATTGACGCTCATCTGCACGGCCTCGAGCACATCCCGCCCAGCCAGGTCAATTGCCGCGGCCCGTTCAAAAATCAGATCGATATCAGCCCGCTGGGCGGCGATCAAGGCATCGACAACCCGGTCCACATTCCCTCCGGCCAGATAGTGCGTTTCCAATTGGGAAATATCAACATGCAAGCCGGCTTTGCGCGCCTTGATCAAGGGATTTACGATTCGTGCAGGAACAATCCGGCGAAGGCGCATCCCGACCAGCGTGGAGAGTCCCACATAAACCCCCGATGCCATCGCGCTGATCCAGAGCATTACCGGTACAAATGAGAAGAAAATCGATAAAACAATAACAATCAGGATGACCAACAAAACAGCCCCCAACGCTCCGCCCGTCATTCCCTTCACTCCTTCAACTGATTTCCTTTATTGACAATTCTATCATATCGCAAAAAAATTCCATAAGTCATGAAAAATGGAGATTCTCTTTGAATGAATGATCAGGAAAAGATGACTAGTCCTCGATCTTTCGTACGACGACTCTGGCCCCTTCAACGGCGATCACCTTAACCTTCGCACCTTGCGGAATGATCTCTCCTTCACTGACAACATCTTCTTTCCGTTCTCCAAACCGGGCAAACCCGGAAGGACGGAGCTGGGTGACGGCGACGCCTTCCATGCCCAACAGATCCCGACGCTTTTTTGCGGACACATACCCCTCTTCATTCCTTTGTTCCGCCTTCAGCACAATCCGGTTCCAGGACGCTTTTAACCCGATGAAGCGGATCAGCACCCATAAAATGATACCGGCCAGCACAAAGCCGATGACAAGGGCCGTCAATCCCGCCCACAAATCGGCTGCCGCCATGACAATTGAGGCAAGAATCATCACAAATCCGATCACTCCCAAAATTCCCAGCGTCGGCAACATCAATTCCAAGACGAGTAAAACGGCCCCCAGCACAAACAGAGCCGGTGCTCCCCAGCTCACCGTTCCCATGGTGAAATGAGCCCAGAAATAGAAAAAGAAACAAATGAGCCCGATGATCCCTGGTGCCCCAAAACCCGGCGACATCAGTTCAACCGCAATTCCGATTAAACCGATGGCCACAATCACGCCCATGACATAGGGATTGGTAAGAAATTGAGCGATCTCATACATGCTTCTTCTCCGCCTCTCCCTTCCTGATTCAGTGGTCAGACTGAAAAAAAACAGCGTGTTTTGGTTAAAACACGCTGCTGCATAACTCAACTCAACGCTTCGGACACCAAGCGGTTGACCAATCTTCCATCCGCTCTTCCTTTTACCTTGGGCATGAGAGCACCCATCACCTTACCCATATCGGCTTTGGATGAAGCACCCAATTCCTGGATCACCTGCTGCACAAGTGCTTTTACTTCATCCTCGCTCATTTGTTCAGGCAAGTAAGCGCGGAGGATCTCCATTTCCTCTTTCTCTTTTTGCACCAAATCCTCCCGGCCTGCCTTTTCGTACTCGGAAAGTGAATCCTGGCGCTGTTTCACTTCGCGCAACACCACTTCGAGCACCTCTTCATCAGTAAGCGGACGCCGTTTATCGATTTCCGCTTTTTTGATGGAAGACTTCAGCATGCGAATCGTGGAGAGTTTGGTTTTTTCTTTATTTTTTAGCGCCAACTTCATATCTTCGTTTAATTGTTCCAAAAGACTCAAGAGTTGCCACCTCTTTAGCGACGCTTTTTGCGAGCGGCCTCTGATTTTTTCTTGCGACGTACGCTAGGTTTTTCATAACGCTCGCGCTTTCTTACTTCCGCCAATACACCGTCTCTGGCGCAAGAGCGTTTGAAGCGACGCAAAGCGCTGTCCAGCGATTCGTTTTTGCGCACACGGGTTTCTACCATGCTATTCCCTCCCTCCACGGGTCAGCTAGGCCGTTTGGGCGCGCAGCCATAGCTAAAGGAAAAGACCCACACATTTCCACGCAAGCATCGGCCTGATCCCCAGCGGAGAGTCAGCACGACAACTGCATCAGAAAACTACCAACGATGCCCAAATCAAGCCTTTCCCAGGCTTTTTCCAAAGCCCAAGCTCTGGAAACCGTTGGGACACAAAGAGTCATTTTATATTATAACGTACAAGTCCAAAACCTGTCAAAACGCTTCAGCCTGTTATTGAAGAAATCAGCCCGGAGGCCAAGTGAGGGTACGTCCGCCCAGCAGATGAAAATGGATGTGGAACACGGTCTGACCGCCATGTTCGCCGGTATTATTCACCACACGGAATCCTTTTTCATCCAGGCCGAGTTCACGGGCCAGCTTTTGGATGACCAGATGGATCTTGCCGACCAGTTCTTGATCTTCTTCCTCCAGGTGCATCAGCGATTGAATATGTTTTTTCGGAATGACGAGGACATGAGTGGGCGCGGCGGGTGCAATGTCATGAAAGGCAAGTACATCGCGGTCTTCATACACTTTTTTTGAAGGGATCTTCCCTTCGATAATCTGGCAAAAAATGCAGGATTCCACTGTTTGAACCTCCACTCTCGATTAGGATCAGTACATTCACCCATGGTTCTCATCAGCATATACTATAACACGTTGAGGAAAAGAGGTGAATAAATTGGTTCGTCGACCTTCTGCTTATGAATCCCATCTCCGGCGGCTGATCCGCAAAATGATCAAAGAGGAACTCCGGTCCTTGTCCGAAAGCGGACAAAACACGGAAGGAACGGAGGCTGAAACCGCCAGCACTTCTGCTGGAGAGCAAGCGGAGCAAATTGCCCCTCCCCGCTTTGCGGACGGATTTCAGACGGAGACGTGGGCGATTTTTGGTTCTCCCGAACCCGACCCGGAAAAGCAGTTGCTACCGAAAAGAGAACAACCGCGAGCCTTGCCGGGTTTCCCCGAACTGTACCGGCCCGATTTTACCGGATTTGATTCTCCCCCTTTTCTTCCCCGAAGGCCGCAACCATTTCAGGATTCTTGATCAATTTCCACGCGGACAAAAACCGGAACGGTGTTGCAGCCAAACTGGCATTTGTCCGCTCATCTCCCTTGAACGAACGGTTCTTTTCCATTTTACTGGTCATGCTCCCTGTCTGTCCACCATATATATAGGCAAAGGATCAGGAGGGGTGGGTGCAGACCATGTTCAGGGAAATCGGAATTCCATTTCTTATCGGGCTTTGTGTGTTCATGACCGGGCTACACTTTATGCGGACAGGCTTGGAAGCGCTGGCGGCCAATCGCCTGCAAGATATTCTGCTCAAGTTCACGCGCACCCCGTTCAGGGGGTTTGTGACCGGAACGATTACAACTGCATTCTTGCAGTCTTCAAGCGCGATCACGGTTCTGACAATCGGTTTTGTCAATGCGGGTGTTTTGACCTTCGCCCAGTCGATCGGCATCATTCTGGGGAGCAATATCGGGACAACCATTACAACGCAAATCCTCGCCCTTAAAATCGAGGATTTCGCGCTTCCCCTTCTCATCCTCGGCACCATTCTCTGGATGTTGCCGCAGCTCATTGTCTCCCGTCTGGGAAAAACGACGGCCGGTTTTGGAATGATCTTTCTGGGGATCGATTACATGCAGAAAATCGCTTCGCCGATCAAAGAACACGGTCTGATCCAGTGGGTGATCGACTATGGCGGCCATCCGATCCTGGCCGGGATTGTTATCGGGGCTGTTTTTACCGCGCTCATTCACAGCAGCAGCGCCTGCATCGCGATCACGATGGGCTTCTACGCCTCCCATGCCATCCCTTTGCCGTTTGCGATCGCGGTTGTTTTCGGCAGCAATGTCGGAACCTGTGTCACCGCCATCCTCGCGGCGGTCAACGCCAACACGGCCAGCAAACAAGTGGCTTTATCCCATTTTCTTCTAAATTTGGCCGGAGTGATCCTGTTTGCGCCGCTCATCCCGTTGATCAGCCAATTCACGCCTTATCTGTCCGATAATCCAGCCACCCAAATCGCCCATATCCAAACGCTGTTCAACGTGATTTGCTCCGTAGCCGTACTGCCGTTTTGCGAACCGTTCGCCCGGGGGATTACCTATCTGATCCCCGATGAAACCGTGACATGGAAAAGAGGCGATTTTCACCGCCTCCCTTAATACGAGCCGCTCCCCTGCCCGCCACTGACAATTGCGACGCTTGCGCTGGCTCCAATCCGGTTTGCCCCGGCTTCCACCATTTTTTTCGCCGTCTCCTGATCGCGAATTCCGCCGGAAGCTTTTACACCCAAATCGGTACCGACGGTTTTGCGCATTAACCGAACGGCTTCAACGGTTGCCCCTCCATTGCCAAACCCGGTCGATGTTTTGACAAAATGAGCGCCCGCTTCTTTGGCCAATTTGCTTGCACCCGCGATTTCTTCATCATTGAGCAGTCCGGTTTCGAGGATCACTTTGACCAATTTCCCCTCTGCCGCTTTCACCACCGCCTCAATATCGCGTTTGACCGTTTCCGAATCTCCTGATTTTAATGCTCCGATATTGATGACCATGTCGATTTCATCGGCCCCGTTTTTAACGGCATCCTTGGTTTCGAACACTTTGGTCTCCGTTGTGGTGGCTCCGAGCGGAAAGCCGACAACCGTACATACCTTCACATCCGTTCCGGCCAATAACTTCGCCGCCTCCTTTACCCAAAATGGGTTGACACAAACAGAGGCGAAGTGATATTGTTTTGCTTCCTCACACAAAACGCGGATTTGTTCCAGCGTTGCTTCCGGTTTTAAGAGCGTATGATCGATCATCGCTGCCAGTTCTTTTGCATTCATGATTCATTTCCTTTCCGTAACCTGATTTGCTCGAGAGCGAGTTTCATCACTTCATCATTGTTATCATAGCCAAATTCCCGCTGTTTTTGCCATGCCTCTTCGGCAGGCAACCAGACGACACCGTTAATCTCCTCCAACTGCGGTGTCTCCGTTCCGGTCAGCGCCTTCACGAGATAATAGACGACGCTCTTTTCCACTTGTCCATGCAGTTCATGTAGATAATGGTAAGTAACTGTTTGAAGCCGGGATTCAATCCGGCCCTTAATTCCGGTTTCTTCCTCGATTTCCCGTAAGGCGGTCTCCTCATCCGTCTCTCCCGGCTCTTTTTTTCCTTTTGGCAGCGTCCAACGGCCAAACCGATCTTCAATCATCAGAATTTCGGTCCGCCTGTCTCGTTGCCGGTAGACAACACCGCCGGCGGAAACTTCTCTCATCCTCGACCATCCCTTCCACTGTTTGCTATGAGATCATAGCACAATTTTCCCTTACGAGACAAGCCGGGAAGCGCTTAAACGGACAGATGATCTGCCTAAAATGCCGCAAATCCTTTTCATAAAAAAAGCCGTCAGCAAACACTCTGCTGACAGCCAGTGACCTAAACCGCACGAGCGGGACGCGGAACATCGTCGACAACGCGCACAAACGTGCCATGGCAATATTCGCCTTCCACCCGATCGATCCGCACGCGGCACACTTTTCCGACCATGTCTTCCGTTGCCGGAAAAGCAACTTGCAAATAGTTATCCGCATATCCCATATAAAGACCGCTGGTCGGATCTTCTTTAAAGGGACGCTCCGGGATCACTTCCAAGACATCGCCGACAAATTTTTGTGCGTAATCAACAGTCAGGCGGTTGGAAAGTTCAATCAGGCGGCGAACCCGCTCATGTTTCACTTCTTCCGGAACCTGATCCGGCATGCGCGCGGCCGGGGTTCCCGTGCGTTTGGAATAAGGGAACACATGCAATTGGTACATCTGCAGTTCCTCGATAAAGCGATAACCGCGCTCAAATTGTTCATCCGTTTCACCAGGGAAACCGACGATCACATCGGTGGTGATGGCCACTTGGGGCATCGCCTCGTGAAGTTCAAGGATTTTTTCCCTGAACTCAGCCGTGGTGTATTTGCGCCGCATCCGTTTCAAAACGGCATCATCCCCTGCTTGCAACGGGATATGAAGATGGCGGCACATTTTTTCAGAAGCGTTCAGCACTTCGATAATCCGTTCATCGATCTGGCTCGCCTCGATCGAGCTGATGCGAATCCGTTTCAGCCCTTCGATTTTATCGAGATCCCACAGGAGATCAGCCAGTTTATAGTTTTCAAAATCATCGCCATATCCGCCGGTATGAATGCCGGTGAGCACAATCTCCTTATAACCGGCGTCAACCAATTGGCGCGCCTGGGCCAGCACATTTTCCGGCTTGCGGCTGCGGGACAGCCCTTTGGCCCACGGAATAATGCAGAAGGTGCAGAAATTGTTGCAACCCTCCTGGATTTTCAGGGAAGCACGTGTGCGGTCCGCAAAGGCCGGTACATCCAGTTCTTCAAATTCCCGCTGTTTCATGATGTTGGCTACGGCGTTGATCGGTTGCCGTTCGTGGATAAATTTCTCCACATACTCAATTAACTTGTCACGCCCCTGCGTTCCCACCACGATGTCGACACCTGGAATCGCAGCCACTTCCGCCGGCGAGGTTTGCGCATAGCAACCGGTAACCGCGATCACCGCATCGGGATTGCGCCGGATCGCCCGCCGAATCACCTGACGGCTCTTTTTATCACCCGTATTGGTTACCGTACAGGTGTTGATCAGGTAAACATCCGCTTCTTCCTCAAACTCCACGCGTTCGTAGCCTGCTTTTTTGAACAGCTGCCACATCGCTTCCGTCTCATATGCATTAACTTTGCATCCCAATGTATGAAATGCCACCGTTCTCATCCATTTTCACCTCCCAAATCGTCTCTTGCAAACATGATGCAAGAAAGCGCCACAAGCGGAGCGGTTTCCGTGCGCAGTATACGTGCACCCAAAGAGACGGGGATTGCTCCCTTCTCTTTGGCCGCTGCAATTTCCCGCTCCTCGAATCCGCCCTCCGGCCCGATGATCACCATGATATTGTTCGCACTCACGGATGAGATCGCCGCCTTCAGAGGAATTCCACCTTTTTCATAAGCGATAAAACTCGCCTCAGCCTTCTCCGTTTGCTCCAGCAACTCTTCCCACGCAAGCGGCCGGGAGACAGTGGGAATTTGCCCGCGGTGTGCTTGTTCTGCCGCTTCTTTGGCAATTTTTTGCCACCGTTCCCGCTTCCTGTCTGCCTTGCGTGCATCTATTTTAACAACGCTTCGTTTTGAAATAAACGGAATAAACGAAACCGCACCCAGTTCCGTTCCTTTTTGGATGATCCATTCCAGTTTATCCCCTTTGGGCAGGGACTGTGCAATGATCACTTTGGTTCGGGGTTCACCGCGGGAAACGCTTCGGCCGATGATGCGGCAGCGCACTTCCTTTGCTGCGATCTCCATCACTTCCGCTTGGTAATCCAAGCCCTGACCGGCACAAACGATCAGGTTTTGCCCCGGCTTGGCCCGCAATACATTTTTCAGATGATGGACATCTTCACCCCGAATCACCAATTCATCATCAGAAATTTGCTCAGGTAAGACAAAATATCTCTGCATTTGACACTCCTGCCATTTTACCATTTTTTCGCGAGGATTGCCACCCAACCGTCCTGGTGTTTCGTTTCCAACACTTCAAGGCCGGCATCGAGGAGCGACGCTTCCACCCATTTTGCCTTTTCTTCGATAATCCCGGAAGCGATAAACGCTCCCCCCGGTTTTAACACCCGTGGCAAATCGTGAACCAGAAGCACAATGATCTCGGCCAAAATATTGGCCACGACCAGATCGGCGGTTTGCCCCACACCTTTGAGGAGATCACCTTCCCTGGCCTCGATGACCCCGGATAAATGATTGGTTTCCACATTTTCTCGTGTTTTTTCGACAGCCAGGGGATCAAGATCGAGCGCCAGAACATGCTCCGCCCCCAATTTCCCGGCAACGATGCTCAGCACTCCGCTGCCACAGCCTACGTCAATCACACGGTCGCCGGGGGTTAAAGCCTGTTCCAGCAGGTGAATGCACAGAGCCGTGGTTGGGTGCGTCCCCGTGCCAAAGGCCATTCCGGGATCGAGTTCAATCACTTTTTCTCCCGGCGAAGGATCGTACTCTTCCCATGTCGGTTTAATCGTAATCCGGTCTGAAATTTTGCTGACCTTGTAGTATTTTTTCCATTCATCCGCCCAATCGTTTTCATTCACCATCCGGTGCGTGACCGTCCCCGGGGAGATGTTCAGTCCGCTGTGCTTCAGGTGCTCCAATCCTTCCCTCACCTTTTGCAACAGCTCCTCCGGGTCTTCAATTTCCAGTTCGGACAGATAGGCTTTGATGCGAACCCCTTCTTTGGGATAATCATCCGGCGAAAGCTCGATTATTTCTCCATAGCGATTTTCCCATGCCCGATGGAGCACTTCGGGATCTTCGATCGCGACACCATCAGCCCCCAGCTCCTGTAACAAAAAGCTGACGGCTTCGACTGCTTCCTGATTTGTGTGTATGACAATTTCCATCCAGTCCAATCCGATTCACCCACCTCATCTGACAATAAATAAAAAACGGGCTGATCCACGCCCGTTTCATCTGTGATCAGTCCCCGCGAAACGCTTGCTTCATTTTGTCAAAGAAGTTTCCGCCGGACTGCTCATTGTTGATATACTCGCCGCAAAGGCGACTGAAGTTGCGCAGGACTTCTTTTTGTTCTTCCGTCAATTTGGTCGGCGTCACCACACGGACTTTCACGCGCAGATCACCTTCGCCGTAGCCGCGCATACGCGGAACTCCTTTCCCCTGCAGGCGGAATTCTGTTCCGGTTTGCGTACCGGCCGGCACTTTCAGCCGCGCCCGCCCGTTCAGCGTCGGAACGATGACCTCATCCCCAAGCGCCGCTTGTCCGAAGGTGATAGGCAACTCGCAAACAAGATCATCGCCTTCTCGTCTGAAGAAGTCATGCGGCTTAATAAAGATGGTGATATATAAGTCCCCTGGCGGCCCGCCATTAATCCCCGGTTCTCCTTCCCCGGAAACTCGCAATTGCGCCCCTTCATGAATTCCGGCCGGAATTTTGACATTGATTTTTTTCTTTTGTTTCACGTTGCCGGAACCGCGACAAGCGGGGCATTTTTCGCGAATGATCTTGCCTGAACCGTTACAAGCATGACAGATGCGGCGGTTCACAATCCTTCCAAACGGTGTGTTTTGCACCATTTCCGCCTGACCCGATCCGTGGCATACCGAACATGTTTCCGGGTGCGTTCCCGGTTTGGCTCCGGTACCGCGGCACTGATCGCATTTTTCCGTGCGCGGGATCACAACATCCACATTTTTCCCAAAAATGGCATCCTTAAATTCAATCTGCAGGCGAAACTCCAGATCGGCACCTTGGCGAGGCGCATTAGGATTGTTGCGGCGACCCCCGCCAAAAAACATATCAAAGATGTCACCAAACCCAAAATCGGTGTCAAAACCGGTTCCAGCTCCGCCAAAACCGCCTCCGCCAAAGCCGGCACCCGGACCCTCATGGCCAAACTGATCATAAGATGCCCGTTTTTGGGGATCGCTCAAAACTTCGTATGCTTCTTTTACCTCTTTGAATTTCTTTTCGGCATCTGCTGCTTTGTTGACATCCGGATGGTATTTGCGCGCCAATTTTCGGTAGGCTTTACGAATCTCATCGTCAGTGGCACCTTTGCTGACTCCCAATATTTCGTAATAATCGCGTTTACTCACCGGGTCACCTCCTCTACCGATCACAAAGCTTTTGGTTCAATCCCACAAAAAGAGAAAAGCCATGTCAAGGCAGAGCCCCGACAATGACTTTCCTCGTCGAGGAGAACTCTTTCCTCTCCTCCGTAAATGATCTTTATTTATCTTCTTTTACTTCTTCATACTCGGCGTCGACAACGTTGTCATCCTTTTTCGAAGCCTTTTCACCGCCTTGGTTTTGCGCCGCCTGTTGCTGCATTTGTTCATAAAGTTTGATGGACAGTTGTTGAACCGCTTGTTCCAGCTCCTCTGTCGCTTTTTTAATCGCGTCGTCATCGTCCTGTTCCAACGCTTTTTTCAAATTGTCTTTGGCAGCGTTCGCTTTTTCCACATCGGCGCTGTCCACTTTGTCGCCAAGGTCTTTGATCGTTTTTTCTGCCGTGAAAATCAGTTGGTCTGCCTTATTGCGAAGCTCCACTTTTTCTTTGCGCTTCCGGTCTTGATCTGCGTACATTTCCGCTTCTTTTACCATGCGTTCAATCTCTTCGTCGCTCAATCCGCTAGAAGACTGAATGGTGATCGCCTGGCTTTTGCCGGTTGCCTTATCCTTGGCCGACACGTTCACGATTCCGTTGGCATCGATCTTAAAGGTTACCTCGATTTGCGGAATCCCGCGCGGAGCCGGAGGAATATCGGTCAACTGGAAGCGTCCGAGCGTCTTGTTGTCCGCAGCCATCGGGCGTTCTCCTTGCAACACGTGGATGTCAACCGAGGTTTGATTGTCAGCCGCAGTGGAGAAGATCTGCGATTTTTCCGTCGGAATCGTCGTGTTGCGCTCGATCAGTTTAGTGAAAACGCCGCCCAGCGTTTCAATTCCCAGCGAGAGCGGGGTAACGTCCAGCAATACGATATCCTTCACATCCCCGGAGAGCACGCCGCCCTGGATCGCTGCACCCATGGCCACTACTTCATCAGGGTTTACCCCTTTGCTCGGCTCTTTGCCAATCAGGCGTTTGATCGCTTCCTGAACAGCCGGAATCCGGGTCGATCCTCCGACCAGAATCACTTTATCGATATCGCTCGGCTGAAGACCTGCATCGCTCAATGCCTGACGGGTCGGCCCCATCGTGCGTTCAATGAGATCGGCACTCAGCTCTTCAAACTTGGCCCGCGTCAGGGTAACTTCGAGATGCTTTGGTCCCGTTTCATCGGAAGCCAGGAACGGAAGCGAAATCGTTGTTGTCAAAAGACCGGACAAGTCTTTTTTCGCTTTTTCCGCTTCGGCTTTCAAACGCTGAAGCGCAGCGCTGTCATTGCGCAGATCAATTCCGTTTTCCTTTTTAAACTCCTCAATCAGATAATCAATGATCACTTGGTCGAAGTCATCCCCGCCCAGCTTGTTATCCCCGCTGGTGGCCAAAACTTCAAATACACCGTCACCAAGTTCCAAAATGGAAACGTCGAACGTACCGCCGCCGAGGTCAAACACGAGAATTTTCTGATCTTCCGCTTTGTCGAGACCGTAAGCGAGAGCAGCTGCGGTCGGCTCGTTGATGATGCGCAGTACTTCCAACCCGGCGATCCGTCCGGCATCTTTCGTCGCCTGACGCTGGCTGTCATTAAAGTATGCCGGCACAGTGATGACAGCCTGGGTAACCGGCTCTTCAAGATAAGCTTCGGCATCCTGTTTCAGCTTTTGCAGAATCATCGCCGAAATTTCCTGCGGGGTATATGATTTATCATCGATTTTTACCTTATGGTTGGTACCCATATGGCGCTTGATCGAAATCACGGTTTTGTCCGGGTTGGTAATTGCTTGCCGTTTGGCCGCTTCACCGACGAGACGTTCGCCCGTCTTGGAAAAACCGACCACGGATGGAGTGGTGCGGGCACCTTCCGCGTTGGGGATAACAACGACTTCGCTTCCATCCATGAAAGCAACGCAAGAGTTCGTTGTACCCAAGTCAATCCCGATAACTTTACCCATAGACTACTACCTCCTACCTGTTTTCACAAAGGTAAATGAACCTTTTCTCATTTGCTCACTTTTACCATGGAAGGACGGATCACACGATCCAAATAGCGATATCCCGGCTGAAGTTCTTCCACAATCGTTCCGGGTTCATGACTGCTGCTTTCAACTTGCATGACGGCATTATGTTCATGAGGGTCAAACGGTCTGCCCTCGGTTTCAATAAGGGTGAGTCCCGCCTGGGATAAAGCGTTCAAAAACTGGCGGTAAACCATTTCGATCCCTTCCTGCAACGTCTTTACATTCCCGCTGTCATCAGCTGCATCCAGAGCACGCTCGAAGTTGTCCAGAACGGGAAGAAGCGATTCCAAGAGAGGAACTACGCTATATTTTATAGCATCTTCTTTTTCTTTGCGCGCCCTGCGCCGATAATTTTCCAAATCGGCAAGCGCGCGCATGTAATGCTCCCGATGCTGCTCGGCCTTCGCCTGCCAGTTCTCAGCTTCTTTTTTTGCTTCCTCCAATTCCCGCTTCAAGGCGGAAATCACTTCATCGGGAGAAGCTGAATTTTCCGGAGAAGTATCTCCAGTATGTACGCTTTCTTGCCCCTCAGCTTCGTTCTTGCCCGAAAAAGGTTGGCTGCCAGCGTTTGGCTGGAGCTCTTCTCTTTCTCGATCCATTTTCAATCCTCCTATCCTGACTGTTCAGGGATCGGAACCGGCTTCATCTTCACGATGGTATGGATGCGCAAAATGGCAACGGCTACTTCACCGGCAGTTTTTAAGGCATTTGCCTTGACGGGAAGCGGATCAACAACACCCATTTCCACCATGTCCACAATCGTTCCGCGGTCGCAATCAATGCCCAGAGAATCGGATTGCCGTTTCATCTGAAGCGCTTTGACCGCCTCGATTTTTTCCAGCGGATTAAAGCCTGCATTGGCCACAACCTGACTCATCGGGCGTTCCAAACATTCTGCCACAACAGAAACGCCAAACCGCTCCATTCCCTGCACCATATCACGAAAGCGCTCAACATCGCGGGCGAGCGCCAATTCAACCGCACCTCCGCCGGGCAAAAATCCTCCGCACACGGCTGCTTGCACGGCCGATGCTGCATCTTTGGCAATCCTTTCCCGCTCTCTTACAACCTCTTCCGTTTGTGCACCCACGATCAATGTGGCCATCGGACGTCCTTTACCGCCGAGAATGCGCAGTTTGCCAAGGCGCTCATCATCGATCACGCCTGCACAGGAACCCAGAGTCGATTCCAAAGCCTCGAGCGACTTTTTCAGTCCGCTCCTTGTTACGATCCGTGCACCCGTATGTTCGGCGACCTCTTCCAGGTCCGCTTGGCTGACATCCGTTACCACAATCACTCCTGCATCGGTCAGAACCTCTTCCGCATAGGGATCCACCCCTTTGGAAGTGACGATCAGCCCCACTTGCAAATGGATCAGATGTTCCAATAGGACATAAAAAGCTTCATTTACATTTTCCTGTTTCGCCGAAGCTTCGCCAGCACCGTTCTTTTCCGCCGAATCAGGTTCCAGGGCATCGCTCAGAACCAAAACGCGCGTGTGATCCTTTTTGCGCGGCATTTGCTGATTCATCCGCTGCCGGTTGATCACCATTCCCGAAAAGACGCTGTTATCCACACGCGGATGAGCGATGATGCAATCGGCGAGCTTGAAGTTCTGATCCAATAATTTCTCGCGTCCCACCAAATGGGCAGCCTCAATGACGGCCATCGTAATATCTTCGTTTTCCCTGCTGGCGGTAAAAGCGATCCGTTGCAGCCATTCATCATCTAATTCGTAAATCGGTCTTGCTTTTTCCTTCATTTTACGCAACGCAAACCGAATTCCGCGATCGATTCCGGCGATGACCTTCGTCACGGGTACGCCCTTCACCACCTGTTTTACGCCTTCTTCCACCAGCGCTGCGGTTAGCAACGTTGCCGTCGTCGTTCCGTCTCCGACTTCTTCCTGCTGAGACTTGGCTACATTGACAATCATTTTGGCTGCAGGATGACTGATTTCCATACGATCCAGAATCGTGACACCATCATTGGTCACAATCACCCGATGGTTGTCATCGACCAGCATCGTGTCCAACCCTTTAGGTCCCAATGTGGAAGCGACTGCAGAAGCCACTGACCTGACTGCATCCGCATTGCTTTTTAGAGCTGAGAGCCGGGTCTCGTCCTTCACCGTTACGTATTCATGATCAGGCACCTTGGCTTCCCTTCCTTTCTATATATAGGGAGAGGGATTCAGCAACTGAACCCCCAAAGATGCGTAAACTCCTGTTCTCACTCAAACCATGCACTGATCCGTCTGGAAAAATCATGAGCCAAAAATTCAAGAACGCCGATCACCCGACCATAATTCATCCGCGTCGGGCCGAGCACACCGATCGTGCCAACAGGTTCGCCATTTATCATATAGGAAGCAGTGATAATGCTGCAATCATTTACTGCCTCCAAATCATTTTCATCCCCGATCCGCACTTGAACCCCTTCTTTGTCGGAGTTGAACAATTGAACCAGCACCGTACTTTCTTCGACCAGATCCAGGATCGATTTCATTTTTTCCACGTCCCGGAACTCCGGCTGGTCCAGAATTCGGGTTGTGCCACTGGTATAAACGCGTTCTTCCAGCTCTGCTTTTAAAATGGTATCCAACAGATCCGTCAACTTATCAAAATGCTCCACATGCCGTTTTAGCTCTTCTGACAGTTCATGCTTGACAATCGCCTTTAACTTCGCGATCGGTACCCCCGTCAGCCGATAATTGAGCAGATTGACTAATCGTTCAATTGCGGACAGAGAAACGCCCTCCGGGACGATCACATGCTGCCGATGAACATATCCCGTATCGGTCACCAGAATGCTGACAGCGGCACGATCATGCAACGGTACAATCTGCAAGGCTTTTAGCTTGCTCTCAGACAATCTCGGCCCCAGAATAAACGTCATGTAATTGGTCATTTGGGACAGAATGGAATTTGCGTGTTTAATCGCTTGTTCCACATGATCAACTTTCATGGCATAAAAATCGTGCAGGGCCATCAGATCATCTTTTGACCACATATACGGTTGTAACAAATGGTCCACGTAAAAACGATACCCTTTTTGTGAAGGTATTCTTCCGGCAGATGTATGCGGTTGCTCCAAAAACCCCATCTCTTCCAGATCAGCCATTTCGTTGCGAATCGTGGCCGCGCTAAACCCGACACCCTTCTTTTTGGAAACAGTACGGGAGCCGACAGGTTCAGCCGAAACGATATAATCGTCGATGACGGCCCAGAGAATCCGTTTTTGTCGCTCAGTTAACATCTGCCTCCCCTCCTTGTTAGCACTCCAAGGAAACGAGTGCTAAAAATACTAATTTAAAATTACCAAACGGGAAATATGATGTCAATTGGTCCGCTTATAATTCCACGCCACCGAGAAATGAGGCAAATACCTCATTGCCAAAGAGAAGCCCCTGTTCAGTCAGGGCGATGCGGTCTCCCTGCTGCACCAATCGCTTTTGTTCAAATAATTGCCGCAAAACGCTGCCAAACGCATCCTCGATGCTGACCCCGAAACGTTCCCTGAACCGTGACCGGCTTACACCTGCGAGCAAGCGCAAGCCCAGAATCATGAAATTCTCAATCTCTTCTTCCCGTTCGACGCGATACGATTCAGCCACAGGACGCCTGCCGGCCGTCAAACGCGCAATATATTCTTTGACCCCTTTGATATTGGCATAGCGAACCCCTTCCACGTATCCGTGCGCCCCTGTTCCCAGTCCATAATACTCTTCGTTGAGCCAATACGTGCAATTGTGCCTGCTCTCAAATCCCGGCTGCGCAAAATTGCTCACTTCATATTGCTCATAGCCGTGCTGTTTCAAATGGGAGCGCAGCATCTGATACATGGTGAACTCCTCATCATCGGAGGGCAACGGCAGTTCATTTCGTTCATACAAATGGTGAAAAAGCGTCCCTTCCTCGATTTTCAGGCTGTAGCAGGAAAAGTGCTCGGGTCCCAGTGCAATCGCCGATTCCAGCGTCTGTTTCATATCTTCCACTGTCTGTGTCGGCAGGCCGAACATCAAATCGAGGGAAATATTCGCAAAACCGGCCTCCCGTGCCAGCCGGACGCTTTGTCCGATCTCTTCAACCCCGTGAATGCGCCCGATCCGCTGAAGCAGATCAGGACGAAACGTTTGGGCGCCAAAACTGATGCGATTAACCCCGCCCTCGAGCATGGCTTCCAGCAGTTCCGGACCGGTGGTGCCGGGATTGGCCTCGACCGTGAATTCACAGTCGGCGGCCCGGTTCGGGAAATAGCGGCGAATATCGTCCAGCAATTTCCTCATCTGAGCCGGTGTCAGGACAGTGGGCGTTCCTCCGCCGATAAAAATCGAGCGGATCTCAGCCGGGGGAGTTTCTGCCACAGCGAGAGCCATCTCCCGTCCGAGGGCGGAAAGATAATCATCCACCGGCTGCCCGTTCACGACATAAGCAGTAAAATCGCAGTAATGGCATTTATTTGTACAAAAAGGAATATGAATGTATACGGCTTGGGGCGGCATTTGCCCACCTCCTAAAAATGCCGCAAGCAACAGGCCGCGTGTCCGGCAAAGCGGGCAAGCCTTCCCTGCTGACGGACGTTCCGGCATCGATGCTTACGGCATGGTTGATGTGATTATTTGTCGTCGATTTTCAACACGGCCATAAAAGCTTCCTGCGGCACCTCGACGCTGCCGACCGCTTTCATCCGCTTTTTCCCTTCTTTCTGTTTCTCCAGCAATTTGCGTTTCCGGCTGATATCCCCGCCGTAGCATTTGGCCAGCACGTTTTTGCGCATGGCACTGATCGTTTCCCGCGCAACCACTTTATTGCCGATGGCCGCTTGGATCGGCACTTCAAACATCTGGCGCGGAATCAATTTTTTCAGTTTTTCCACCAGGGCGCGGCCGCGATGGTATGCGCGATCGCGATGCACAATAAAGGAAAGGGCATCGACGACTTCGCCATTCAGCAGGATATCCATTTTGACAAGATTGGACGGCTTGTAGCCGATCAGTTCATAGTCGAAGGAGGCATACCCTTTTGTCCCTGATTTCAGCTGGTCGAAGAAGTCATAAACGATTTCTGCGAGCGGCAATTCATAAACGAGGCTGACGCG
Source organism: Thermoactinomyces sp. CICC 10521 (assembly GCF_016055135.1). Classification (NCBI taxonomy): domain Bacteria; kingdom Bacillati; phylum Bacillota; class Bacilli; order Caryophanales; family Thermoactinomycetaceae; genus Thermoactinomyces; species Thermoactinomyces sp. CICC 10521. Next base: position 80,505 of record NZ_JAECVZ010000006.1, read on the forward strand.
GTTGGTATCAATATACGTCATATCGACATATTGACCGCGTTTGTTCTGGCAAATCTCCATTACAGCCCCAACATAATCATTCGGCACCAAAATGGTGGCCTTCACATAAGGTTCTTCCACCCGATCGATTTTTTGCTGCGGCGGCATCAGTGTCGGATTTTCGATCTCCAGCACGGATCCGTCAGTCTGATACACCTTGTAAACAACGCTTGGAGCAGTAGTGATGAGCTGCACGCCAAATTCGCGCTCAATCCGCTCCTGAATAATCTCCATGTGAAGCAGACCGAGGAAACCCGCGCGAAAACCAAATCCGAGCGCACTTGAGGTCTCCGGCTCGTAGGTGAGCGACGCATCATTCAGCTCCAATTTTTCCAGTGCTTCCCGCAAATCATCGTATTCGGAGGAATCGACCGGATACAACCCGCAAAACACCATCGGATTAATGCGGCGATACCCGGGCAGCGGCTCTTTGGCCGGGCGGTCCGCATCGGTGATCGTATCCCCCACGCGCGTATCCTTGACGTTTTTGATGTTGGCACAAACGTATCCAACCTCACCGACGGAAAGCTGTTCCATCGGAACCTGATGGGGCGTAAAAGCCCCCACTTCGGTAATTTCATATGTTTTACCCGTGGCCATCATTTTCATGCGCATGCCTTTTTTAATCGTTCCGTCGACGACACGCATATAAATGATGACACCCCGGTACGAATCATAAACGGAGTCAAAGATCAGCGCACGAAGCGGAGCATCGGGATCACCTTCCGGAGCCGGCACTTTTTCCACAATCCGCTCCAAAATCTCTTCGATGCCGATCCCCGCCTTGGCCGATGCGAGAACTGCATCGCTGGCATCCAGTCCGATCACATCTTCAATCTCCTGTTTGACGCGCTCCGGTTCCGCGCTGGGCAAGTCAATTTTATTGATAACGGGAATGATTTCCAGGTCATTTTCAAGCGCCAGATAAACATTGGCCAACGTTTGCGCTTCCACTCCCTGCGAGGCATCGACGACCAGCAGGGCGCCTTCGCACGCCTGAAGGCTTCTCGACACCTCATAGGTAAAATCCACATGACCCGGTGTATCAATCAAGTTCAGAATGTACTCTTTCCCGTCTTTTCCTTTATACGGAAGGCGAACCGACTGCAATTTGATGGTGATGCCGCGCTCCCGTTCCAAATCCATTTTGTCCAGGAACTGCTCCTGCATCTCCCGTTCGGTCAGCGCTCCCGTCTTTTCCAAGATTCGGTCAGCGAGTGTCGATTTCCCATGGTCGATATGGGCAATGATGGAAAAGTTACGAATCATTGCACGTTGTTCTTTGTTATCCATTCCCGTTCATTTCCCTCCTGCATCAATCGAGGACTGCATTGCTTAATTATATCAGCCCCAAACCCTCTCTTCAATGAGTTTCCTGTCCCTGACTCTCTGAAGCGATGACAAAATCGGTCATGACTCGCCGCCACAACCAGCGGAAAGCCAGACACGGCCGGGAAGCGAAACCGCCGAACGGACATCTGGAACACAGGGAGGCCGGAGCCGACGGCTGCTGCAACGCGTTTTCACACAAAACATTCTTATCTTATTAAATGCACAAATTAAATACACAAAAAAAGACAAAGGAACATCATGCTCCTTTGCCCCCGTATACAACTCCTGCCTATCTTTACTCGGCCAGGGCAAAAATGAAATTCATCACCTTACGGGAAAGGTTTTTGAGCCCCGTTCCCACTTCGTTTCCCACCACCGCCAAATAATTGGTTCCGTTTTTCTCCTGTTGGCTGGTTACCGTCTCTCTTACTTTCGCTGCCACCTTTGGCACGGGATTTTTCGTTTCAACGACTTGTCCCAGCACCGCGATTTCGATTTTTCCATCCTGTGGAGTAATCTGGATCGCGCGCGGCGCCCCCATGGTTCCCTGCATCTTTTGCATATTTTGCTCAGCCCTGTCGATTCCGACGAAAATCCCCGTCACCAACATTCCGATCATACAAACGATCTGCACCAAAACGCGCATCCTGTCACCTCATTTACCTGCCTCCGTTGCATCCGGCCGGGCTGTAACCACGGTTCCCTCATGGATTATATCGGCCAAAACCCGGGCCAAAACCTCAATCGACCGATTCGCTTCAGCGAATGAATTATCCACCCCGCCCACTTCAACCAGCATGCTGTTGGGCGATAAAGATTGATTATATTCCCCGTTGTTCCCATTTCCTCTCTCTTTAATAATCACCGCCCGGGACAAACCGGGATATAACTCGTTGATCCGCTTGTGCATCTCGCGGGCAAGGCTCAGGTTGTCCTCAAAGTGCGTGCTCGCCTTGCCGACTACAAACGCGAGCCTCGCATACGGTTTGCCGTCAAACACTTTTGTCGTCTTGTCGCGCCTGCGTGAATCGCGATGAATATCGATCATATAACTGATGCTGTGGTATTGCTTCAAGACAGAGAGCACCATTTTGCGCGATTGCACATACGCACCGGAATTCCATGTATACTTCCGTTCGGTTGTGACGGCGCCGATGCCCATCTTTTCCAGCTGCTTCGCCAAATGCTTGGAAACGAGGGTAATATTGCGATTCAGATCAGTGGCCTGGTCGGGATTTGTTTTATGGAGTTCCGGCAAAAAAGATTCCCAAAAATGGGTGTTATAAATAATCACTTGCTTCGTTTTGATACTTCCCGGGTCGGTGCTCGTTTTGTCTTCATCGGGATGCTCCATCGCCTTCATAATCTGTTTATCGAGGTCAGGCGGCGGCGGTGATTCGATCGGGATCGAAGTATAATCCACATCGCTGCTGGCCACGTCAATCTCGCTGTCGAACAATGCGTACAACGGCAGCTCTTTGCCCAGAAAAGTGCGTGGATCACGAAAATCGATACTCGTCATCAACTCAAACGCCGTCCGCGAGATAATCTCTTCCAAACCGGCCGTCTGAATTTTCTCCTGGAAATAGGGAATGCTTTCCCCGACGATCATGCTGAGCGTTTGCGGGGAAAGATGAGACGTCACCCTGCTGAGATCCGACCCTGTCAAACTCTGTTCCGCTTGAACCATTGCCAGCGCACCGACAAAGGAAAAAAGAACAGCCGCTGCCAAAAATAAAAACACAAACCTCTGCCTCGTTTTCGGACGCGCCATATTCAGCGTCAAGAAACCACGGTAGCGACTTCTCATTCGGTTCACCCTCTATCTGCTTGTCTCACCCTAATCTATGAAAACCGGCAAACAGGTAGAACCGATTAACTGAATTTGCTAGAAATAGATTGAGACCTCACGGCGGCCGGCAGAGAGCGGCAGGCGGAAAAGGATAAAAAATCTTGCTTTTGAAACTCAACGAGCCCCGTTCCACGCGGATGTCCCAAACTCCAAACAAGAATCCCGTTCCCCGGGGAAGCCGGACAACGGGATTCGCGCCAAATGGAAACAATATTTTGTTCTGCGAAAGTGCTTCTGCATTGCCCGCACATCTCCCGGATTAACCGGGAGGAAATCAAATGTTTTATTGCACATGCGAAGCCACATTTTTCATGGTTACAGCCTCATGCAGGGCGCAGTTCAGTCCGTTGGCGATCAATTTGGCCATATTGCCAATGAAGGAATCCACCTCCTTCGGGGTAACGATCAGATTTTGCCCCAAAGGTGCCAGCACTTCATGAATCAGTTGCCTTTTCTCATCCGAGTTCAGGCTGCCAAACATCCCCAGCATGCGGTTGCTGGTCTCCGGCGGAGCTTGATAGTTTTCCAGATCTTTTACCGAAGGCCGGTTGTGAGGATCAAGCGGGTTATTTTTCACCCCGTGCAATTCCCGGCCAAGGTGGGAAATCACATAATCGATGGTGTCATGGGCAATGGTGACGGCATCCACGACGGTGGGAACACCAACGGCCAGAACGGGCACACCCAAAAACTCCTTGGTCAACGCCTTGCGATTGTTTCCGACACCGGACCCCGGCTGAATTCCCGTATCAGCAATCTGAATCGTCGTATTGACCCGGGACAAGGCCCTTGAGGCCAGTGCATCAAACGCGATCACAAAATCAGGCTTTGATTTCTGCACCACCCCGCGCACAATTTCACTCGTTTCTATCCCGGTCGTCCCGAGCACTCCCGGCGAGAGGGCGGAAACGCTGCGATACCCTTCGGCAACCGTTTCCGGCTGCAATTTAAAGAGATGACGGGTGACCAGGGTGTGCTTGACGACGAGCGGTCCGAGTGAATCCGGCGTTACATCCCAGTTTCCAAGCCCCACTACCAGGCAGGAATCATTTGGCTTAATGCCGACTTCATCGAGGAAACGGCTGAATTGCTCAGCAAAATGTTGCGATACGCGCTTTTCCAGCATGGAATCTCCCGACCGAAGACCGGGCACTTCAATCGTCAGGTAAGTACCCGGCAGTTTGCCCATCTGCTCACCGGCATCTTCGCTGTCAATCCAGATCCAACTGGTCGTAATCCCGTCCTGTGTCTCTTCCTGTTTGCGAACGCCCGGAATGGAACTTCCCCGCCCTTGCTCCCGGGTCACCATGTCATGAGCTTCGCGGGCCAAATCCGTGCGAATATTGTACATACTCAAATCAATCTGGTGTTCCGACGCTTGATTCATCCAATATATCCCCTTTTTTTGCCTGTTTCCACTCTTAGTTTGCTTCTTTGCCTCTCATTTATTCTGCTCATGACCGTTGTTGCTTTTTGCAGAGCCTCATGCTAGAATATTGCATGTTGCATTATTGGGATGCGGAAACCCTTCCCTCAGGAGGTGAACGTCTTGGCAAACATTAAATCCGCAATCAAACGCGCCAAAACCAACGAAGTGCGCCGCGCCCGCAATGCTTCTCAAAAATCGGCGATGCGCACGGCCGTAAAAAAATTCTTGGCAGCCGTTGACCAACAAGATAAAGAACAAGCCGCTGTGCTTTTGAAAGCAGCAACCCGCAGCTTGGATAAAGCCGTAACCAAAGGTTTGATCCACAAAAATGCGGCTGCTCGCAAAAAATCCCGCCTCACCAAAAAATATCAGGCACTCGAAGCTTAATATCTTTCTTTTACATGAAAAAACGACCCACATCGATTGGGTCGCTTTTATTTTTTATCCGCCAATTTTCGCGCCGTCCGGCTCATCTCCACCCCGGATTCATCGGGAAAAGTCCGAAAAAGGTGATCCATGGCCGGATTGGTCACGCCAAACCAGTAATGCTCGTTCTTGAAATGGTGCAACAAATGATATTTTTTCAATTTCTTCCCCCATGGGGTGAGAGGCTTGATCGGCCGGTGCGCGATATAATGTTTCCATTCATAATATAAATGATAGAGCACAGCACCGCTTAAAAAAGTGGTTGTGATCGCGATTTTCCCCGTCACCAGGTAAACGATGCTCCCGACGAGGACAAACTGGGGAACACTGTACCACAGCGGCAAAAAGAGCAATTCCAGTTTATCGGGGTCTTCATGATGATCATAATGTAACCGCTTTAACAGCTTCAACAAAAAAGGATGCTTCGGCGGAGGAAGATGAAATAAAAAACGATGGGTTCCGTACTCAGCGATGGCATATAGGGCGACTCCGCCCAAGAACACCGCCACCGTCACAAGACTGTTCGCCCATGCCAATGTCAACCCCAGACCGCAGACACAGACCAGACTCATCACGAAAATATCTGAAAAAAAGAAAAATTCAAATAAATAACGCCGCATCGGTTCACTCCTTTCGCGAACTTATCCTTTCTTTTCATTATAACATCCCGCGGGCGCTTCCTTCATAACTCCTTCACGGAAGATCTCGTGAATTCCCTGTCTTTCATCAATATTGATTCACCGCTTTCGGTGAGTTTCAAAATGAGGACATTCCGCCCATTGGAATGTCCTCCGCTTATTGACTCACTATAAAATCCCCATCGCATCTTTCATTTGTCGCAATGTCTTCTCCGCAACTGCACCTGCTTTTTCCGCACCGATTTTCAGCACATCATCCAAATAGGAAGAACCGCGGATTTCCCGGAACTTCTCCTGGATCGGCTGCAAGTGCTGAACAGTTGCTTCCGCCAGGTCTTTTTTAAACTGGCCATAACCGGCACCTTCATATTGCCGTTCCAGTTCGGAAATCGTTTTGCCGGAGAGCAGGCTGTAAATGGAAAGCAGATTACTCACACCCGGTTTGTTTTCCGGGTCATAGCGAACCAGGTTTTCCGAATCGGTAACGGCGCGCTTGATTTTTTTCTCAATCAATTTCGGCTCATCGAGCAGCGTGATGTTGCTGTACGCCCCTTCCGTGCTTTTGCTCATCTTTTTCTCCGGATTATCGAGGGACATGATGCGGGCTCCCACTTTGCCGATCAACGGCTCGGGGATTGTAAAGATTTCTTTGTAATCGCGGTTAAACCGTTCAGCAATATCCCTCGTCAACTCCAAGTGCTGCTTTTGATCCTCACCGACGGGAACATGTGTCGCATGATAGAGCAAAATATCACCGGCCATCAATACCGGATAGGTATACAAGCCTGCCGTCACCGCTTCAGATCCTTTGCTTTTCTCCTTAAATTGAATCATGCGGTTAAGCTCGCCAACGCGGGCTACACACTGCAACAACCAGCATGCTTCCGCATGGGCGGGAATCTGGGATTGGACAAAGATCGTCGCTTTTTCGGGATCAATCCCGATCGCCAGGTAAAGCGCCGCCACATCCCGCGTTTTCTCCAACAGCTGACGGGGATCCTGGGGAACGGTATGGGAATGGAGATTGACTACACAAAAATAACATTCCGCCTCATTCTGCAACTCAACGAATTGCTTCATGGCGCCAAGATAATTGCCTATATGGATATTGCCGGTCGGTTGGACACCGGATAAGACACGTTTCATCTTCTCACTCCTTTTGAACCATCATGATTTGCCGGCATTTGGCAGGATCGCGATTGACCCGGCCTGCAACAATTTCACACAAAAAAGCCCGTCCCCGGCAAGGGACGAGCTGATTCTCGCGGTACCACCCTTCTTTGCCTCTCCTGTACATCAGAGAGGCACACTCTTAGCTATAACGGGATCATCCCGGTTTTCCCTACTTGATATGGCATCGTTAAGGAAAACAGCTCCAAAGCCCATTCATGCGGCCGGCTGATTGGCTCGCACCCTCCGCCAACTCTCTGCACAGCCACTGCCGCATTACTATTCTTTCTCATCGCTGCTTGTTCTATGTTATTTTCGTTTGTACCGGCTCTAGGTATGAGGCAGGCATTGCCGGCAAAAGATACTTATTGAAATGTATTTTCCTGCAATTTTGCTGAAAAGTCAAGCATACTTATTTACAAACCCCGGGAATTGTGCTAGCTTTTTTCTAGAAACAGGAGGGACGGTTATGGTGCATTCCTTTCCGATCAGTTTAAATTTTGTAGCCCCGATTTTTGCTTTAATCATGGCCTCCATGGTGATTGTCATCCGCCTGCGGGCAACCAATAAGCCAACGAACGCGAGAAAAATTCTCATCCCTCCACTGGGCATGAGCACGGGTTTCCTGATGTTTCTCTACCCGCCGATGCGCGTTCCATGGGCTTGGGCCGGGGTCGCTTTTTTGGCCGGTGCCCTTTTGTTTTCGTACCCTCTGATCAAAACATCTCATTTTGAAATGATCGATGGCAAAGTTTATCTGAAACGTTCGCGCGCTTTTATTCTCATCCTGATCGGTCTGTTTATCCTGCGCATGGTACTCCATGACTATCTCGAACACCTGATCAGCGTGGAACAAACAGCGGCGCTCTTCTTCATCCTTGCGTTTGGCATGCTGTTGCCATGGCGACTGGCAATGTATCTGAAATACAGGAAATTGCAAGAGAAAAACTCCTTGGAAAAAGCCAATGCCGAAGCCTAGCCCCCACCTTGTCCGGGGGCTTTTTTTTCATGAAAATGCGCCGCAGATCGGGGGTTGGTCCTTTGTTTCGGATGGCTGGTCCGGGTGGCACCTTCTTCCGCCAAAAATGCAGGCTTTCATTCTTTATCATCGGATTTATTCTTTCGTTTCATCCATTATATTCTTTTTTCTGAAAAGGTGTCCTCCGAAATCACTTTAATCCCTTTTCGTCGCAGCAAGGCAGTGGTCACGCCGGCACCCGGGTTCGTTTTCCCCTGGAAAGTGCCGTCATAGATGCAGCAACTGCCGCAAGACGGACTTTTTTCTTTTAAAATGGCTTCGTTCGCTCCCACCGTCTTCGCGATGCGATACGTTTCATAGGCTCCCCGGATAAAGGCATCGGTTACATCATTGCCTTGGTTGTCGATCACACGTGCTTTTCCTTCCAGCACATCGTCCCCGTCACCGCCGACAATCTCAGCCGGATTTCTGGGAGTGGACAGTCCGCCGAGCTGTTCCGGACAGACCGGGATCGCCTCCCCTTCCCTGATCAATTTTTGAATCGCCTCCACCGCATTGTGCCGTCCGTCATAGCGGCAGTGAATGCCGGCAAAACAGGCACTGACCACTTTTTTGGTCACTTTGCCCCCTCCTTTGCTTCTCAGATGCTTTCGTTTATCTTCCTCAATCATAACACGCCTACAGATTCGCACGAAATTTGCGAACATGAATAAAACACTATCCGATTCATTTCAAACTTGTTACAATAGTGTAAGTGGTTGATACAAGATGGTTTAAAATGTAACCGTTTCCCAAGGAGTGTGTTTCTTGTGTCTGATAAAGTGATTGTAGTGGGTGGAGGACTTGCCGGACTGAGCGCCGCAGCTCGACTCGCTTACAATGGTTGCAAAGTAACCTTGCTGGAAAAGGCACCGAAGCTCGGAGGGCGCGCAATTTCCATTCCGATAAAAGGGTTTAATTTCAATTTTGGAGCCCATGCCATTTATGCGCGAGATAAATCGATCCTGCGCAAGTATGAACATGAAATCGGACTGAAGGTTGACTGGAAAGATTTTTCACCTTCCAAAGCCTTTTATGACATGGGAACTTTCACCACCCCCATGCCTGCAACACTCGAAGGATTGTATCGCACCAAAGTGTTGGATTCACAGAATAAATGGCGCTTTGCTTACGAAGTCTTCAAAACGATGTCTTCTCTTGAACGGGGAGAACCCGGCGTGTTAATCGGAGATTATCTGCAAAAGGAAACTCCCCAAGTGAGGGATCTTTTGTTGACCATCGCTTCATCCAACTTTTTTACCAATGAACCGGAAAAAATTCCGTCCCCCCTCTTTTTCCAATATTATAAACGGCTGTTTGCCACACAACGCGCTGTCAGCTACATCGGCGGCGGATGGCAGGCAATTGTTGATTCATTTGCGGAAATCATTGAAAAAAACGGCAGCAAAATCATCACCAAAGAAAAAGTAACCAAAATCGAACTCGATGGCAACCGGATTACCGCTGTTTATGGAAAAGAAGAAAAATACGAAGCTGATTATATTATTTTCTGCATTCCTCCAAAAGAGTTATGCCAATTGTTCGCCGACACTCCATTCGCCAAATATTTTGAGGAATACAGCCACTATGTGCCTACGCAAGTCGTTGTCTATGATGTCGGTTTAAGCGAGCGGATTTCCAGCCCGTTCACCTACATTTATCAAAAAGCGCAACGCGTCTTTATCACCGACATTTCCTACTACGATATAACCTGCGTTCCTGACGGGGGACAGCTGATGCAAGCGGTTGCCTACCTCAACGAACAAGAGATTGCAGAAGGAAAAGCGGATGAAAAAGTGGCGACTATCGAATCCGTCTATGACAAGCATTTCCCCGGCTGGCGTGAACGCCTTGTCGCCAAGCGCATTTCCAAAAAAGCGACTGTCCAGGAAATCAAATGCATTGAGGATCAACGCTTGATGCCGGTCAAATTTTACAGCTTGCCCAATGCCTACTTTGCCGGTGACTGGTGTGAAGGAGACGGACAGCTTTCGGAACTTTCCTTTAGCTCCGCTTACAACGTAACCAGCCATATCCTCGAGCATGCGGTTCCGGCGGAAGGAATGAAAAAAGCAACCAGCGCCTGATGCTGGTTGCTTTTTTACGCTCCCATCAATATGTAAACGATCGTGCCGATCAGGGTCATTCCGATGGCAACCGATGCGAACACCAATGAAAACAGCATTTTATCGCTGGCATAATCCTTTAACTCCTCCGGTGTTTTGCTGTCGATCCGACGCGCCTGACTACGCAAATGAACATTGCCGAGCAGGATCAAGAAAAGCAGAACAATAACAAAATACCACCACGAAATTCCTTCGCCAAACCGGATGTTCCCCTCGCGTATCCAAGCCTGGACGAAGAAAAAAATCCCGACGACGAACAGCAACAATGACGTGGAAGTGTAATAGGCTCCCCACTTCTCCCCCAGCTTGTCCCGTTCATACTGATAAAGCTCTCTCATCTCCGGAAAAAGATGAAGAAACGGATTGGGCGACTTCATCCACCAACTGATGAGCGGGAACAGGACAAACAGGCAACCCCAGATGAAATAAACAAGCCGGGCGGCAGGCTCCACTAAGAGGAAAACAAAGAGAAGTGCGATTATGCAAAGGTAGAACAGATTGGAGTAAATGGATTGTTTTTTTCGAAGTTCACATAAACGGTTTTCATCCATCGTTGGGGATTCCACCTTTTTTATATTTTCATAATCATTGGGCCAAAGGCCTCTCCGTGGCAACGGGAGGCTCAAGCAGAAAGGTTGACTTGGAAAAGCAGGCGTTCCACCGCCAAATGTTTGTCCACTTTTCCTGACTTGATATCTTGATCAGTCAAAATCGCCGTATCCAACAAGAGGCGCAGTTGCTGTTCGGAAAAGGCCGCTCCCTGTTTTGCCGCCAGTTTCACCGGGTAGGGATGAACCTTGAGAAATGCCGCCATCTCTTTGTCAGACATCCCCTGCCGCTGCAAGATCTTGACCTGCAGCATCAACCGAATCTGACGTGTAATCAGAGCCAGGATGCGAATCGGCTCTTCCTTTTGAAAAATCAGGTCACTCCAGATATGGAACGCTTCGTTCAATTGGCGCTTCGCTATTTTATCCGTCAGCTTAAATACATCATGCTCCAGGGTGCGCGGTACCAGTTCGGCGACAATGTCCGGTGTCACCTTTCCCCCCGCTCCGACGTAAAGGGCCAATTTGCTCACTTCCGCGTGGAGAAGCCGGAGATCAGGACCAGTCAGCATGATCAAATCAAGAACCGCTTGCGGATCTGCCTGGACATGCAATTTGGCAAACCGCCTTTCCACCCACTGAAGCAAATCCTTCCCCGCCAACAGGGGAAACTCAACGGCACGCGCATGTTTAAGCAGTTCCTTCACGATTTTTTTTCGCTTGTCAAGCTGCTCGCCGGAAACGGTTAAAACCACCACACTGGTGGACAGAGGCTGCTTTAAGTACTGGAGCAGGGCATCCGTTTCATGCTGAACGCCGCTTTTCCCTTTCCCGGCTGTCAAAAAGCGGGCATTCTGACCGATAATCAACCGCCTGTCCCCAAAAAAGGGCAGAGTTTCCGCCTCTTGCACCAGCATCTGCACCGGCGTCTCATCCAAATCAATCTGCATGAGATTACCAAAGGAGACTTCTTCCGGACTCCACCTTTTTTTCATCCATTCAATTGCTTCTTCAATCAAGAAACCTTCTTCACCATAAAAGAGATAAACGGGAGCGATGTTATCTTCCTGCCACTCTTTCAGCCATGAACGATCCATTTTCGCCACCTCTTCCTCCTAGTTTATCTCTTTTTTCTCCTTGACATCAATCATGACGGTCTGGTCGTCTTTTCCATCAGCAGACGGCAGGATCAGCCGAACGCGTTGTTTGTTTTGCCATACAACCGATGGCGAGCCGTCAACCTTCCGAAAAATGCGGCTGCGATATTGGACGCTTCCGTCCGCCTTGCGCACGATTAAATGATTTCCCTGCCAAATGGCGCAATATTGACGATCAGGTGACCAAACCTCCTGAATATTTTCCAGCTCGAATTTGGCAGCCCGATCTTTGCTCCCGTCTGTATGCTCCGGCGGAACCGGATCGGCAATTTTGGAGGCCGTATTGATGGGAATGGCCCCCCATTTGCTCAGATAAAACAGACCGATAAAGAGGAACAAGACGAGCGCAGCAGCCATCCTCCCTAATCGGAGCCAATTGTATCTCGGTTTGATCACTGTTTGCGGCTTCGTCTTCTTTTTGTCGTCCTCGATCGCCTCCAGCACCGCATCGACGACGCTGTGCGGTGGCTCCACTTTGGGAAGAAGGGATAGTTCACCGGACAGCCACTGCATCTCTTCCGCCGTTGCCCGGCATTGCGGCGACTGTTCCAGCTGCTTTTCCAGCATTTTCTTTTCTGCCGCAGTCAGATCACCATCCAAGTCACGTTGAATCCATTCCATCACTTTTTCATCTGCCAAGATACATCCCCTCCTTCCTGATATTCCGACAACCACTTTTGCAGTTGTTTGCGCGCACGAAACAAATGCGATTTGACCGTATTCAGGGGGAGTCCCATCGCTTCTGCTATCTCCTGGTAATGATAACCTTGTACATAGCGCAGGATAATCGCCGTTTGCTGTTGCAGGGGCAGACGGCGAATCGCCTGTCTCAAATCAGACAGGATCGCTCCCCGCTCCACCTCTTTAGCCGCTTTGCCATCCTCATGCTGCGGTTCTTCATCAAACAGTATGACGTTTTTCCGTTTGCGAAACAAATCGATGCATACATTGGTAACAATGCGCTGCGCCCATGTATGCAACAAAGCTTCTCCTTTATAGGAAGGGAGATATTTATATATTTTCAACAGAGCTTCTTGTGTGGCGTCCAAAGCATCCTGTTCGTTTCCCATCATATAATAAGCGGTGCGATAAAGCGATGTCTCCAATTGCTTAAGTATTTGCACAATCGCTTTCCTGTCGCCCGACTGAGCCTGTTTGATCAACTCTGAATCAAGCAACGAAATACCCCCTATATTCTTTTAGACCTGTTTGAACTGCGGCAGGTTGCAACACCCTATGTATGTACATAAATAATACTATTATATCGCGGGGCAAATCGGGCAAAAGACGAATCCTTTTTTACATCTTCAAGGAGAAGTGCTTTCCACCCGGATCTTTTGCTTTTCGACGTGAAAAATGATCGCTCCAAGCTGATCAGTTCGCAAGATCACGGCATGTCGGGCACGCAAGCGCTGAAGCACCAGGGGAGAGGGATGGCCAAACGGATTATGCCGCCCCACGGAGATAACGGCATAGCGCGGGGCCACGGCATCGAGCCATTCTGCACCGGTGGACGTGCGGCTCCCGTGGTGTGCCACCTTTAGCACCTGGACATGCGACAACCTCCACCCGGCTAATATCCGCTTTTCCGCTTCACTGCTGATATCTCCTGTCATCAAGGTTTGAAAGCGGCCGATCGATAACAAAAAAACAACGGACTCATCATTTGCCGATCGGTTCGCGGTCGCCGGATGCAAAAATGTAAGGAACACACCGGGCGAAAATTGCCATCTCAATCCCGGCCGGGCGATCCGGATCGGAATTTTTCGTTCCCGCATCTCTCTTAACAAATCCTGTTCCAACGCGCTTTTCGGCGGAAGAGGGCCACGGATCACCATTTTCACCGGAAATCTTTGCACCACCGCTTTCGCTCCGCCAATATGGTCCGCATCGCCATGCGTTAAAATGAACAGATCAATCTGTTTGATGCCCCGGTATTTGAGATAAGGAATAATCACATTTTCACCGGCATCAAAGCGGCGGCTGCCTGATCCGAAGCGGTTTCCGCGCGAGGAAAACCCTCCGCTGTCGATGAGAATCGTCTTTCCTGTCTGCGTTTCCACAACTGCCGCATCTCCCTGACCCACGTCGAGAAATGCGATCCGGTTTTCCGCTCCCTCTCCGTTACGTTTCCCATAAGCAAATGCCACCAAACTGAACAGCAAAAGAACGACACCGATCCGCTTCCATTGAGGAACAAACGGCTTCATCCAAACGACGGCCAGACTTATGACTGTAAAGCAATAAAGTGCAAGCCACAGGGCGGACGGCCCGGCCCATGACGGAAATGCCCATGTCCATTGCAACATCCAGCGGACACCCTGATGAACCAGCTCCAGCAATTGGCTGGTGAGACTGGCAAGCCACGAAGCCAGCGGTCCCGGAACAAAAGCAAGCAGAAGCGAACCGAGAGACAGCGGAAGAATCAGGGAACTGATCAATGGAACGAACAGAAGGTTGGCCAGCCAAGAAAGAAGCGAAAACTCGTGAAAATGAAAGATGAGAACCGGGAACGACACCAGCTCTGCAATCAGATTGGCGGCCAAAAACTGACGAAGACTGCGCGACGGAACAGGAATGCGGCCGGCGACAGGCTCCGTCCCCACAACCAGAGCAGCGGTCACCAGATAGCTTAACTGAAAGCCGGCTTCTTCGATTTGAAAGGGATTCCATCCTAACTGGACCAGAAAGGAAACAGCCAAAAACGAAAGGGCATCCCGAAACTTTTTCAAAACGATGGCTAAAAGTGAAAAACCGGCCATGATCACCGCGCGGATCACCGGCGGACCAAGTCCTGTCAGAACGGCGTACACCGGAAGACACAAAAGGATTGCCAACGCCGATTTTTCCCGCGTCAGCCCCAGGCGCGTCAACAAAAAATAAAAACAGCCGATCACAACAGCCACGTGCAGCCCGGATACAGATAAAAGATGAATAATGCCCAATGTGGCATACTGGGTCTCCAAACTGTCGGGAACAGCTGATTGCTCTCCCAGCAGAAGGCCGCGAAGATATCCGCTCTGATCTCGGCCGTACAGTTTCTCAATTCGTTGATCCAGCCAGGCGCGCCCTCGATCGATCAGTACCAGCGGATGATGCGGGACGGAAGCCAAAACCTTGATCCGTTCCGGCGAGTCAGATTGTCCGATCAAATGGATATGCCGACGATATAGATACGCGCCATAATCAAAGGCTCCCGGATTGCGCGGCCGGGGCGGTTTGCTGAAGGTGAGCCTGATCCGGATCGTGGACAGCCGCTTTAACTGCCGGGCTTCTTCCCATTCGTCGTAAGAATGCAGCTTCCGCCTGACAGCAACCCGTTCGGGAATCACTCTGCGCCATCCCCGATCGGTTTTTACGTCGAAGACCATCATTTCGAACGTTAACTGGTCTCCCTCGATATCCGGAAGCGAAACAACCTTTCCGATCGCAACCTGAGGGCTGTTCAAAAACTGGCGCGGCAGATGGGAAACGTTGTTCGCCACGTCCCAGGCATAACGGAATGCTCCGGCAAACAGTCCGAGCAGCAGAAACAGGACAACCCGGCCTTTTCGATAATGATAGACGATCCAGCCTCCGGCCAGCGCGACCAGGACCGCTGCACATCCGTAAAAGAAAAATGCATTCCACCCGCGTGCGGCGAAAACCCCGGCAATCCATCCCGCGCTGACCCATACGAGCGGCCGCTTCACCCTCCTTCCCCTCCTTTTTTTTTACAAACTTCGGAGGATTTCTCCATTTTCCTACATTTTCCTTCTTCTTTTTCCATCCGGTCATTAATTTTCAAGGCACAAAAAAACGCCAATATCACCATTGGCGTGATGCTCAAACCGGAGCATAAGGAATCGGTGCTTTTCTGCTACGACTGATGCCAAAGGAACGGGAGAAAAGCGAACAGACTGGAAAATAAGCTGACCAGATCTCAATTGGCATTATTGTTCAGGGCATATCTCCTGTTTCTTCCCTGTACCTCAACAACCGTCACATAAGGCTTGATTCTTTCCATGATCCTTTTGGCCTTCAGCGGTTCATGGCGTTCATATCCGTTTGACAGCGTAATGGAGAGCCATTCCTCCAATTCATCAAGCGTGAGGTTGGAAGTGTAAATGGTCGGAAGCTGATTGGATACCCGGTTGTGCAAAACCACGGCCAATACACTGTCCCTCAACCAGGAAGTCAGGTTTTCCACCCCGATATCATCCAGTACCAATATGGGGACGTTGCTTAATGCTTCCAGTTTACTATTGAGCAATCCTTCTTTCTTGGCGATGGTATCCCTCAGTTCCTGGGCAAGTGCCGAAGTGTGAACCATCATGGAGGGAATTCCGTATTCAGCCAGGGTATTTAAAATAGCACCGGCAATATAACTTTTTCCCGTCCCGAATGATCCGCAAAAGTAAAGGCCTTTAACCGTTTCCCCGTTGGCTATTCTCAGGCAGAAATCCAAAGCGGCATCGATCGCCTTTTCCCGTCCATGATCCAATTCAATCGTTTGAAACGTTGCCTTTTGAATGTCCAGAGGAATTTGCTGACACTGAATTAAGTTTTTTCTCCGCTCTTCCTCTTTTTTCGCCTTGAGCTTGCTGCATTCATTCATGACCAGATCCACAAAACCGCCGTATTCCCTTAAAGTCGGAAAGTGCCCTTTCATCAGGTTTGGACACTCACTCAAACGGAGACACTGTTTGCAGTTTTCATTTTCCTGGACGAATTGATGGAGCTTGGAGAACGAACGTTTTAAGATTGCCTCGGAAACTTCATGCTCCACCATATATTTGACCACTAAAGGGTGTTTTAACAACGCGTTTAATTGCCTTTCCATCTGATCCGGACTGAAGCGTTCTTTCATTTTTGAAGAGATAACGTTTCCCAGTTTTTTCAATTTCTCGAATCTCCCCGTTCTTATGGTCAGACATGCTGATTTTCCGTTTGTATGTGATCGACACGCCTGTCCACGAAGACTTCTGCATGTAATCTTATCACAAAACCGGGTGGCAATCACCTGATCGAATTTACATTTTTTTCCGATCTGAAAAACACATATCCAAGTGATCAGGGCAGAGACGGGTAATTCCCGCATCATCCCGAAATGACGATCGGATTTTTTCCTCTCACTCAAATCCTGGGATGAAAGAAGAAAATCGGAGACTGATGCATTCCTCACGATCCGGTCAATAAAGGCAAAAAAGACGGCCGATGGATTTCGCCGTCTGTTTGTATCATCTATGATCCTGTTATACCTTTGGCAGTGTAATTCCCGTTTGTCCCTGGTATTTCCCTTGTTTGGAGCGGTAAGAGACTTCACAAATCTCATCACTCTCCAAAAACAGAATCTGACAAAGGCCTTCATTGGAATAAATCTTTGCCGGCAGCGGTGTCGTATTTGAGATTTCCAACGTAACGTACCCTTCCCAGCCGGGTTCGAGAGGGGTCACATTGGTAATGATTCCGCAGCGCGCATACGTTGACTTGCCGACACACACGGCCAGGACGTTTTCCGGAATGCGAAAATATTCCACCGACCGCGCCAGGGCAAATGAGTTGGGAGGAATGATGCACACTTCTCCTTTAAAATCGATAAACGAATCGGAATCGATCTTTTTCGGATCGATGACGGGGTTCAGCGCATTGTGAAAAATCTTGTATTCATCCGCAACGCGCAAATCATATCCATAACTGCTGAGTCCAAAACTGACCGCTTCCCCTTTCCCCACGTTCCGATCGATAAACGGCTCGATCATTTGATGATGAAGCGCCATTTCGCGTATCCATTTATCCGATTTAATGGCCATTTCCTGCAATCTCCTTCTGTGCAAAATTTCCCTTCTCATTTTACATGATCATCTGCAAAAGAAAAACGCCCCCTGGAGGAGACGCTATAAATTACCAAAACCTGCCGGGATCGTCACCTTTTTTTCTTGCAAGGCCGCCGCCAGATCATCAATCAGATCATCCGCGTTTTCCAGTCCGACCGACAGGCGCAGCAGCCCGTCCGTAATCCCGTGACGATTCCGCACTTCCGCGGGCATTGCCGCATGGGACATCATCGCCGGATAGGAGAGAATGCTTTCGACCGCACCGAGACTGACCGCCACGATCGGCAGACGGACCCGTGACAGGATGCGCTTGGCTTTCTCCATGCTGCCGACATCGAAGGAGAGAACCGCTCCATGCCCGCTCGCCTGTTCATTTTGCAAATGATACCCTTCGTGTGACGGAAGGCCGGTATAGTAAACCCGTTTGACATCCGGATGCTGTTCCAGCCACAGTGCCACCTTTTCCGCGCTTTGCGTCGACAACTCCATCCGTGCCTGCAACGTCTTGAGACCTCTGAGCACCAGCCAAGAATCGTACACACCCAGGATGGCGCCAAAAGCATTTTGCAGCAGTCCGATCTCCTCGGCCAGTTCTTCATCCTTCACCACAACCAGTCCGGCCACAACATCACTGTGCCCGCTGATAAATTTGGTTGCGCTGTGAACCACGATATCGGCACCCAGCTCGAGCGGCCGCTGGAAATACGGGGTTAAAAAGGTGTTATCGACGATGGTTCGCAAACGGTACGCTTTAGCAATCCGCACAATGCCACGCAAGTCCGTCACCTTGAGCAGCGGATTGGACGGGGTTTCCACATAGATCGCCCGGGTGTTGGGGCGAATCGCAGCGGCCACCTGTTCCAAATCGGTCGTATCAACAAACGTGGTTTCAATTCCCATGCGGTCAAACACCTTTGTCAAGACGCGATATGTACCCCCGTACACATCTTGGGACACAATCAGGTGATCTCCGCGCGAGAACAAGAGAAATACCGTGGAAATCGCCGCCATTCCGGAAGCGAACGCATAGCCGCGACAGCCCCCTTCGAGTCTTGTGATCGTTTGCTCCAGCGCTTTGCGCGTCGGGTTGCCCGAACGGGCATAGTCAAATTCGCCCGGCTGGTCAATGGAAAACTGATGGTAAGTCGATGACTGGTAAATCGGAATGCTGGAAGCCCCCGTAAACGAATCAATTTCATTCCCGTTGTGCAAAAGCCTTGTCTCAAATCTCATCTTGCTCCCCTTCCTTTCTATTCCTGATCCGCTTTTTTCAGCGCTTGATCCAAATCAGCAATCAGATCTTCCTTGTGTTCAATTCCCACTGACAGTCGCAACAAGCGATCGCAGACCCCGATGCTCTCCCTGATCTCAGCCGGCACATCCGCATGGGTCTGCCTTGCCGGATAGGTGATCAAACTCTCCACGCCGCCCAGACTCTCCGCAAAAGTGATCACATTCAGATTTTCCAGGATTGAGGCAATCATCCCACTATTCCTGACCCGGAATGAAATCATTCCCCCGTATCCGTCCGCCTGTTCATCCAAAATCGCTTTTGATTCCGGGTTGAGCGAGGGATAAAAAACCTCGTCCACCAGCGGGTGTTGCTTTAAATATTCAGCGATCGCCAGCGCATTTTCCTGATGTTTTTCCATCCTCAAGGCCAATGTTTTCATCCCGCGCATCAATAACCACGTATCCAGCGGCCCCAGAGCAGCTCCGATCGAATTTTGAATAAAGCGCAACCGTTCAGCCAATTCATCTCCTTTTACGACAATCAACCCTGCCAGCACATCATTGTGGCCTCCCAGATACTTGGTCGCACTGTGGACGACGATATCGGCACCGAGCTCCAGCGGCCGCTGGAAATACGGAGTCATAAAGGTATTGTCAACAATGGTGTAACAGCCCGCCTGCTTTGCAATTTGCGCAATCTGCTTCAAGTCCGTTACATGCATCAGCGGATTGGTGGGCGACTCGATAAAAACAGCCTTTGTATTCGGACCGATTGCCCGCTTTACATCATCCGACCGTCGCAAATCCACGTAAGTAAAGGACAGACCGAACCGGGTCAATACCTCTTCAAACAGACGATAGGTTCCACCATATAAATCAAGGGATACGACGAAATGATCCCCGGCGGAAAACAACCCCATCAATGTATGAATCGCCGCCATTCCCGAACTGCAGGCAAACCCGCCGTTTCCTCCCTCCAACTGGCTGATCGCCTCTTCCAGCACGTCCCGGGTCGGATTGGCTGTGCGCGAATAATCATAACCAGTACTAACTCCCAAAGAGATATGCTCATATGCTGTGGAAAAATACACAGGAAAGTTAACGGCCCCTGTCTTCTTCTCCTTCTTGTTGCCGATTTGTGCCAGTCTCGTTTCCAGTTTCACAGGTGATCCCTCCCAGAAGTTAGCCAATAAAAAAACCCCTTCCCTTATCCAGAGAAGAGGCAGAACCTGCGACGGTCAATCTCTCTTCTCTTATCTCTCAGAAACACTCGTTTCTGCAGGAATTGGCACCTTCCGGCAGCAAACGCCGCCGAGGTTGCCGGGCTTCATCGGGCCAGTCCCTCCGCCACTCTGGATAAGAGAACCTTTATCCCATTTTAACTTTTCCGGTTTCAATTTTTCATCTTTTACAGATTATACTAAACAGTTCCGGCCACGTCAAGAGTGATATTTATACTTGTCATTGATAGAGTATACATTTCATTGATTTTCTTAACATACTTCCCTTACAATAAATTTGTAAATGATCAAATAGTTTTGAGCTAAGGGGGTAATTCCATGTCGCGCAACCAGGAACTCATTGAGCTTACGGATAAATTCGGGGCAAGGAACTATCATCCTCTGCCGATCGTTATTTCCAAAGCAGAGGGAATCTGGGTTGAGGATGCCGACGGTAACCGTTACATGGATATGTTAAGCGCTTACTCGGCTCTCAACCACGGACACCGCCATCCCAGACTGATCCAGGCGTTAAAAGAGCAGGCTGACAAAGTCACCTTGACTTCACGTGCCTTTCATAACGACCAATTGGGTCTCTTTTACGAAAAAGTGGCAAAACTGACGGACAAAGAGATGGTTTTGCCGATGAACACAGGAGCCGAAGCCGTTGAAACGGCGATCAAAGCCGTTCGCCGCTGGGCTTACGATGTGAAAAAGGTTCCGAACAACCAGGCGGAAATCATCGTTTGCGCCGACAACTTTCACGGCCGCACCGTCACCGCTGTTTCCCTCTCGTCCAACGATGAGTACAAACGCGGTTTCGGCCCCCTGACCCCAGGCTTCAAAGTAATCCCTTACGGCGATTTGGAAGCGCTTCGCCAAGCGATTACCCCGAACACGGCCGCGTTCCTTTTCGAACCAATCCAGGGAGAAGCCGGCGTCATCGTGCCTCCGGAAGGATTCCTCAAACAAGCATATGAATTGTGCAAAGAACATCATGTTCTCTTTGTCGCCGACGAAATCCAGACCGGTTTCGGCCGGACGGGGCAATTGTTCGCATGCGACTGGGAAGACGTAAAACCGGATCTGTACATTATGGGAAAAGCGCTTGGCGGCGGTGTGATGCCGATTTCGGCCGTAGCGGCAGACAGAGAGGTTCTCGGCGTCTTTGAACCTGGTTCCCACGGGTCCACGTTTGGCGGAAACCCTCTCGCTTGCGCCGTGGCCATTGCCGCCTTGGATGTGCTGATCGAAGAAGAGTTACCCAAGCGCTCCCGCGAGCTCGGAGCCTATTTTATTGAGGAATTGCGCAAAATCAACAACCCGAAAATCAAAGAAGTACGCGGCAAAGGCTTGTTTATCGGAATGGAGCTGACGGAAGCGGCAAGGCCTTATTGTGAATCCTTGATGCAAGAAGGACTCTTGTGCAAAGAAACCCATGAAAATACCATCCGCTTTGCTCCCCCGCTCATCATCACCCGGGAAGAACTCGATCTGGCTCTCGATAAAGTGCGCAAAGTCATGGAGCGTTAATTTTTGCAAAAAGCGGCTTCCTGTCGAGGTTGCCGTTTTTTCTTTTTCAAATCCTCTTACAGGACGATCTGTGCGCGAAATTTCTCCAGTGTCTTTTCCCCGATGCCCGGAACATTCGCAATTTCCTCGATGGTGCGAAAAGGGCCGTGTTCCTGTCTGTACTGGAAAATGTTTTTCGCTTTTGACGGCCCGATCCCATCCAGTTTCTCCAGTTCTTCCAGGGTGGCCTGGTTGATATGGATCTTGTCCGATGATGATGTTCCTTGCATATTGCCTTGTCCCGATGCTATCCATCCTTCCGGAACCGCTTCCCCGCGCCTGGGTATGTAAACCACCATGCCGTCGCTCAGGGGCTGTGCCAGATTCACCTGGTTGAGATCGGCATCCTTCCCCGCACCGCCCGCTTTTTCCAACACATCGTATACCCTGGCCCCTGATTCGAGATGATAAAGTCCCGGATGGGAGACCGCTCCTTTCAGATCGATGACAATCACATCATTCTTCTGCTTTTTCTCTGCAGGCTCAACTTTCTCCGCCTTCGCCACTTCAGATTGATACGGTTCAAGGCCCTCCGTCGGCAAATTCTCCGCGGATGGTTGAAAAACCCAAGCCGCAACAGCCACCAGCAATAAAATCAATACCGCTCCGGCCATTATTTTCTCACGCGGCGTCCAGTCCCATTGAACCAAAGGCAAACACCTCTGAATATTCCGTTATTTTATATCTAACAATGTACATGATGATCGCTTTTCAGACAAGTCTTTATGAACAAATTTCCAAAACAAAAAAACCCGCCTGCCAAACGCGGCAAGCGGGCTCCAATATGCTCTCTTCCTTGACAACAATGTCAGTTGGCAACGATGTTCACCAATTTGCCCGGCACGACAATCACTTTTCGCACGGTTTTTCCATCAATCCAGCCTTGAATCCGGTCGGTGGACAGCGCCTGTTTTTCCACTTCCTCGCGGGAAGCATTCGCGGAAACGACGAGTTTGTCCCTTACCTTGCCGTTGATTTGGACGGCGATCTCGATCTCGTCCAATACGAGGGCGCTCTCGTCATATTTCGGCCAAGACGCGAGATGAACACTTCCCTTCCGCCCGGTCATCTGCCACATCTCCTCGGCAATATGGGGGACGAACGGGGCCAAAAGCAGCACCAATGTTTCCAGCGCTTCTTTGTAAATGGCACGATCTGCCGTATCAGGGTAGCTGTACAGGGAGTTGACCAATTCCATGATACTGCTGATCGCCGTGTTAAAGTGACTGCGTTCGCCGATTTCGCCTGTCACTTTTTTGATCGTCTGATGAAGCACGCGGCGCAACTCTTTGCCCTCGGCGTCAAGCGATGCGGAAGGGGTGAATTCTTGCTTGAACAGCTCTTCATTCTGGACGATCAGGCGCCAAACCCGATTCAGGAAGCGATGGCTTCCCTCCACTCCTGTATCGCTCCACTCCAGGTCACGATCCGGCGGAGCTGCAAACAGGATAAACAGGCGGGCCGTATCCGCGCCGAACCGGTCGATGATCTCCAGCGGGCTGACCACATTCCCTTTGGACTTGGACATCTTGAATCCGTCTTTTAAAACCATCCCCTGGGTGAGCAAGCTCTTAAACGGCTCATCCACCTGAACCATGCCGGCATCGTACAGAACTTTGGTCACAAATCGGGAATAGAGCAGATGAAGTACCGCATGCTCGATCCCGCCGATATATTCATCGACTGGGAGCCATTTGTTTACTTCTTCCGGACTGAACGGAACCGTTTCATTATGTGCGTCGGTGTAGCGGAAATAATACCAGGAAGAGTCGACGAACGTATCCATGGTGTCCGTTTCCCGACGCGCCTGTTTGCCGCAGGAAGGGCACTTGGCATGGACAAAAGTTTCCGATGTAGTCAGCGGATTGCGCTTGCCGTCAAACACTACATCTTCCGGCAACACCACCGGCAAATCTTCTTTCGGAACCGGCTGCACGCCGCAATCATCACAATAAATCACGGGAATCGGGGTGCCCCAGTAACGCTGGCGGGAGATGAGCCAGTCACGCAAGCGGTAATTGACGGTGGAACCGCCCAATCCCTGCTCTTGCAGTTTGTCGGCAATCGCCTTGATCGCCGCACGATTGTCCAATCCGTCAAACGGCCCGGAGGAAATGAGGATGCCGTCTTCGGTATAAGCTTCCGCCAGCGGTTCGGCAGGCGCATCGCCGTCTTTGGGCCGGATGACTTGCTTGATCTCCAGCCCGTATTTGCGGGCAAACTGGAAATCGCGCTCATCGTGTGCGGGAACCCCCATCACCGCACCGGTACCGTAATCCATAAGCACATAATTGGCGATCCAAATCGGGACCAATTCCCCAGTAAGCGGGTGTTTGGCAAACGCGCCGGTCGGATAACCGACTTTTTCCGCATCCGTGGAAGTGCGCTCAATCTCCGACTGTTTTTTCATCTCCTCAATGAACCGGAGAATCGGCTCTTCCTCTTTTTTCCCTTTGATCAGGCGCGGAACCAACGGATGCTCCGGTGCAAGGACCAGGTAGGTCACTCCGTAAAGCGTATCGGGACGGGTGGTGAAAACGGTCACCTTCTCATCGCCGCATTCAGGAACGGAAAACGTGACATGGGCACCTTCACTTTTCCCGATCCAGTTGCGCTGCATCGCTTTCACCTTTTCCGGCCAATCCGGCAGGCGATCCAGACCTTCGAGCAACCGTTCCGCATAATCGGTGATCCGCAAGAACCACTGCTCCAGCTCTTTTTTGGTCACTTCCGAATCACAGCGCCAGCATCTGCCGTCTTCCACCTGCTCGTTGGCCAAAACCGTATTGCAGGAAGGGCACCAGTTCACCGATGCTTTTTTGCGGTAAGCCAGCCCCCGTTCATAAAAGAGCAGGAACAGCCACTGGTTGAATTTATAATAATCGGGCAGGCAGGTGCCCACATAGCGGTCCCAGTCGTATGAAACACCGAGCAATGCTTGTTCTCTGCGAATCCGCTCCATATTGTTCAACGTCCATTCGCGCGGATTGACACCGCGGTTGATGGCCGCGTTTTCCGCCGGCAGACCGAAGGCGTCGGCTCCCATCGGATGAAGAACGCGGTAACCGTTCATGCGGCGGAAACGGGCCACCACATCACCGATGGAATAAACACGCATATGCCCCATGTGCAATCCTTCCCCGGAAGGATAGGGAAATTGTTCCAGGGCATAATATTTCGGCTTGGACGGATCTTCATCCGTTTTATATAAATCGGTATCTTGCCAAACCTTTTGCCATTTGGCTTCAATCTCTTTCGGGCTGTACTCTTTCATGTTCGTTCTCCTCCACAGTAAACTTCAAATATCCCTTTTTTCGCCAATGAAAAGTGAAAACCTCCCACCCCCAGCTTCCGTGCTAGGGACGAGAGGTTGACTGACAATTCCCGCGGTACCACCCTGCTTAGTGCATGTCGGATGACTGCACTCACTCAAATCCGGTAACGGAGATGAACCGCCAAAGAGTAGTGAGGAAATCCCCTTTCCCCTTTGGAGCGATGAGGCGAGTTCACCTGTGGCCCAGATTGACTCTCACCAACCGTCAACTCTCTGCGCTGGGCTTTACAGATTACTGCTCCCCATCCTTGCTTCGCTCAAATAGTTTATTAACATTATATGAACAAGGTTAAAGCAGTGTCAACGCTTTTTTAATCATTATCAACAAAAATATATTTTTATATTAACCCTTTTTTATGGAGAATATTCTTTTATTGTACTTTTAACTGTCTGGCATCGCCCCAGAGGCGTTCCAAATCATAAAACTCGCGTTCATCTTTGTGGAAAACATGGACAACCACATCACCGAGGTCAATCAGAACCCAGCGCGCATCTTGAAATCCTTCAATCCCTTTCAGGATGAGGTCGGATTCCAGCACTTTATCCTTGATTCCATTGACGATGGCTTGCACTTGTGTTTGCGAATTTCCATGGCAGATCACAAAGTAATCAGCAAACACGGACAGGCCGCGAATATCCAGGATGATGATATCTTGCGCTTTTTTCTCCTCGGCAGCGGTGGCCGCCAACTGAGCGATTTCCACTACGTTCAAAAAGATTCCTCCCTTATCGCTTTTGAGCTGTTTGCTCCAACATGTGATTGCGCGCATGCAGGGTGAGAGGATACACTTTCTGCCCGCGCTCAATCAAAAAGACAATCGTCTTGTCAAGTGCCGCCAGCACGGCACGATCCAAATCGGATTCCGCCGTTTTCCGCACTTCCTCCACCCCGGGAAAACGGCGTCCTGGTTCGATGTAATCGGCCAAAAAGACGATTTTCTCAAGAAGTGACATCTGCGGACGTCCCGATGTGTGGTAGCGGATCGCGTTCAGGATGTCTTCATCTTGGATCCCGAAACGAACCTCTGCCACTTCGGCACCGACCGGCGCGTGCCACAGTTCTTTGTTAAACTGAAGCAGGTCTTCTGGAAGACCCCTGTCCATAATCCAACGCACCAGTTGCTCGTCCGGCCAGAATTTGCAGTAATCATGCAAAATCGCCGCCACTTCCGCTTTCTGTTCATCTGCTCCAAACCGTCTGGCCAACCGGATTGACGTCTCGGCAACACGAAGCGTATGTTCCCATCTGTGCTGGGGAAGCTGTTCTTTTGTAGCTTGTAATAAAAGATCAAGTTCCATACAGACGATGCTCCTTTATATACTGGTAAACAGGGTCGGGAACGAGATAGCGCAAAGATTTGCCGCACTTGGCCCGCTGCCGGACGGCGGTCGAAGAAATCGAAGTTTCAATGGCCCCGGGGATCCACTGCAGGCGGTCAGTCACAAAATCGGGCAATCCCTCCGCCCGAACACCGGGCCGCCCCAATCCGATCACTTGGACCAGTTGAAGGATTTTCTTTATTTTATACCAATGAGGAAGATCTTTCACCGTATCAGCCCCCACCAGCAGAAAAAAATCATGTTCGGGCGTCGATTCCTTTAATATCTGAATGGTATCAACGGTATAGGAAGGACCTTCCCTTTTTAATTCCATCTCATTCACCAGAAATCGGGGATTGCCTTCGACTGCCAATCTGACCATTTGCAGCCGGTGTTGGGCCGGAGTGATTTCATTTTCCTGCTTATGCGGCGGTTCCCCGGCCGGAATAAACCAGACTTGTTCCAGAGATGCCGTTTCCATTGCCTGCTGGGCAAGCAACAGGTGCCCCATGTGGATGGGATCAAAGGTGCCGCCAAAAATGCCTACCCTCATGTCCAATTCACTCTTTCTTTACCTTTGTTCCTGTTAATGACGCTTCCAAAACCTCTTTCATCAGGGAAACCGGCGCTTTTTTCTGCAACCACATTTCCAAAGCGAGCGCCGCCTGATGAACCAGCATGCCCAATCCAGTATGGATGCGCGCTCCTTTTTCCTTCGCTTGTCGCAACAAAAGCGTTTCTTTTGGATGATAGACCAGATCGCTGACAATTTGCCCCTGCCGGAGCCAGTCGCAAGGAACCGGGCTTTCTTCCGTATGGGGATGCATTCCGACCGAAGTGGTATTGACCACCAGCTGTGCTTTCTCCACTTCTGCCCGGCTATCTGCCAGCAGGACGGCTTCGGTTTTGGTCCACTGCGACAAATGGGCCGCCAGCGCCTCCGCTTTGTCCAGGGTGCGATTGGCAACGGTGATTTTCGGCACACCTGCTGTCGCCAGTATATAACCGACCGCCCGCGCAGCTCCTCCCGCCCCCAGAATCACAGCCGACAGTTCAGAAAAAGCGGGATTCCACTCCTCGATGAGCGAACGCAAATAACCGGGACCGTCGGTATTGGTGCCGATCCACTTTCCTTCTCGCCGCACGACCGTATTGACGGCTCCGATCTCGGCAGCGGTCTGATCCAAATCATCCAGCAAATCCATGATCGCCACCTTGTGCGGTATCGTTACATTAAATCCGATCAAATCCTGTGCTTTTAACCGGTTTACCGCTTCTTCCAGCTCGGCCGGGGCAACCCGGAAAGCCTGGTATACATAAGGCAATCCGAGCTGCTCAAACGCCGCGTTCATCATCTCCGGCGACTTGGAATGGGCGACCGGGTCCCCGATCAACCCCATTGCCACAATCCGGCCAGCCTTTTTTTGTTTTTGCATCCCTTTCCCCTCCCTAATAAAAGAGCGCCCCATTGACGGGCGCAATGCTAAATGATAGCCGCTCGTGTACTCACCTGAATCCCTTCCGGCACCCAGAGTTCCACCCGCGCTTTTTCTTTTCCGCACGCCACCCATCCCAATCCGGCGATCACAATATCTTCTTTCTCCTTCCCGGACAGGGTGATCACATGTTTGGTCAGCGGCGGAATCGCAGCCGGGTCTTTTGGCGGAGCGAGCAGTTCCCCCCTGTGTTTTTGCCAAATTTCATCCGCTTGCGCCAGTTTAGTCCGGTGCACATACAGGCGGTTTGACATATAAGTGACAAACGGCTGCCTTGTCCCCTGCACATAATCCAACCGGGCCAGTCCGCCGAAGAACAGGGTCTGCCCGTCGTTTAACTGGTATACCTTCGGCCTCAGCACCGCGTTCGGCACGACGATCTTCAGTTCTTTTGGGTCAACCCATTCACTGATGCGGTCCTTACGGACGATTCCCGGCGTATCAATGATCTCCTTGCCATCTTCAAGCGGGATGCGAATCGTGTCCAAAGTGGTTCCCGGATAAGGTGAGGTGGTAATCATCTCGTCTTGAGTTCCGCCCGCTTCCCTGAGCAGCCGGTTGATCAAGGTCGATTTCCCCACGTTGGTGGTGCCGACAATATAGATATCCCTTCCCTCCCGATAATGCTCCATCGCCTGCATCACATCAGGAATTTTCAAGCCTTTGGCACTGCTGCACAGGAGGGTATCGACCGGGTGTACACCCATTTCCCTGGCCGAAGCGGAGACCCAGTCGCGCAGCCGCTTCCAATTGGCTGTTTTGGGAAACAGATCCACTTTGTTGGCGACGAGCAAAACGGGATTTTTTCCGATCCGCCGGCTGAATCCCGGAATCCAGCTCCCGGCAAAATCAAACAGGTCTACGACCAGCACCACCAGGCTGTCTGTCGCGGCAATCTCATCCAGTACCCGCAAATAGGCCTCCGGATCTTGTTCCACCGCACCCAAATCCCCGTAATGCCGGATGCGAAAACAGCGCTGGCACAGAATCACTTCGCGTTCCAACGCTTTTTCCGGTATATATCCTTTTTGTTCGGGGGACTCCGTCTGCACGGGAACGCCGCACCCCTCACAACGAACTGCTTTAACTTTGCTCAATGATGTCACAAACCTTCCTTTCAACCTTCTGTCCGCTTGTCTCAAGTCTGATCCCAGTTCAAAAGCCCTTTTCTTTCCATCCAGCGGAATACGAAGCGTTCCACCCGCCGGTTCAGCTTGGTGAAGAATCCTTCCACTTCAGAAACGGGCACCACCAAAATCGTATAAAGCCCGACGCGGTTTCCGCCAAGCACATCGGTCAACAGCTGATCCCCGATCACAACCGTTTCCTCTTTGGAAACCCCCAACATCCTCATCGCTTTGAGAAAAGAGAGGGACAACGGTTTTCGGGCCGCATGGATGTAAGGAACCTTTAAGGGAATCGCGAACCGGGACACGCGCGTCTTGTTGTTGTTGGATACAATCATCACCTTGAATCCGAGTTTTCGCACTTCATTCAACCATGTTACCAATTTCGGCGTGGCATCAGGGCGGTTTGATTCCACCAGCGTATTGTCCAAATCGACAATGACCGCTTTGATCCCACGCGCCTTTAACTCATCTAAATCGATATGGTAAATCGAATTGGCATACAAATCGGGTATCAGGGATCGAAACACAGGCTACACCGTCCATGATCAAACTCGTCGTTACTATATCATAGGCTTTACTCCGTTGTAAAAGCAAGACAAAACCGCTTGTGTCAGCCCGGAATCAAAATGCGCCCCGTTACTGTTTCGCTTTTTCTTGTTCCTGCCGCTCTTTTTCTTGCAGAACCGCGATAAAAAGATCTGCGTCGGCCAGATATTGAAACCATGCGATCACCTCGTCCGCTTCGCTGTCCACCACATTGTACCCCTTATCTTCCAAAGGTTCGCCAATTCGTTTCAGTACGTAACGTTCTTTCATCTCATTGCCTCCACTCCATATTATCATTTCCGATTTTACCCGGAATACCGGGCAACAGCAAGAAAGCAGGCAATGGGATGGGAATCGGCCGATGATCAGTTCCGTTGATCCGGGTGAACTCTTTCGTCCTGACTGCAAACCGGGCATCAGTGCTTCAACACTACAAATCCCATTGCCCCCTTCTCCGGGCAATGGGATTCCCTTTACCTCTCATATTCTCAGACCGGCTCCGCCAGCTTGTATTCTCCCCGTCAATAAGGGGATGACTCTCCCTTTCCCATCCGGATCTTCTTGGCGAAAATCCAGCCACTGCATGCCAAAACAAAGACGATCAAGGCAATTGTTCCTCCTTGTTTCAGCAGCTGGAGAAATTTCTGGATCGTTTCCAGGTTCCCCTGACGGCCGATAAACAAAAGTAATGTATTCCAAGGAAAAACTCCGATGAAGGTGAACACGAGATAACGACAAATCGAAATATTGCTCAATCCGCAGATGTAGGACATATAATTTCCAAAGCCGGTGGGTCGCGATAAAGCGATGCTCCAATCTCCGTATTTTTGAAACCAGTGTTGCGCCTTTTCAATTTTTTGGGGATCCAATTTCTTTTTTGACAATTTCCCGATCTTCATGCCGATATAATAAGGAATCAAGGAAAACAGTGTATAAATCAGGCTGTTTACCGCACTGAGCAACACCAGCTGCCACGTGCCGATCGGCATCAGATATCCATAAATCAAGAGAAACAAAGCGCCCGGGAACGGAACGGAAGTCGCTTCAATCGCCGTGGAACCGAATAATCCCCAGACACCGAAACTCTGTAAATAATGCAGAACCGTATGCAGCATAAGTCCACTCCCTGTAATAAAAACAGGCATCAGCCGGAGCCCAATGCCCATTCATATCCGAAAAATTATTCGCAAGTTTCGAATTCCGCTTCCACAGCAAGTTCCACATTTCCCCGAAGCGCGTTGGAAATCATGCAGGAGCGCTCGGCCATCTCCGTGGCGTGGCGGATCATTTCCCATTCTTTTTCTGTCGCTTCTTTCTTCACCAATAAATGCGGGCGGTGAATAATTTTTTCAAAAGTAAACTTGTTCTCGACTTTGACAATGCCCTCCGTTTCCAGGGAGAGTTTGGTCACCGGCAACTGTTTGCGCTCGATGATGGCTGCCAGGGTGATCAGATAGCAAGTCGCCGCAGCCCCGATGAGCATTTCATCCGGGTTGGTTCCCACCCCCGGGCCGTCCATCTCCTTGGGGATCGAGATTTGTTGTTGCAAATTGCCGGCGGCAATCGTTCCGGTACCATTCCGGCCTCCCTTCCATGTTGCCTTCAAGTGAAAATGATGGCGTGGCACGCTCTCACTTCCTCGTCTATGTAATTTTTGTCGTTTTATGATCAAAGGATCTGTTTTTATTTTAACCTGAAAAAGCAATTTTCAGGTGAACAACCGTTGAAAAGCGAGTGACGGTTTGGGAAACAAAACGCGGGAGGCAGTGCTTCTTCCTTCGCAGCACCACCTTCCGCGTTTGGGATTACAATTGGATCAGTTCTTTCGGATAATGGGTCAATACCTGACAGCCCTCTTCGGTAATCACCACATCATCT
This sequence comes from Thermoactinomyces sp. CICC 10521, assembly GCF_016055135.1. Taxonomy (NCBI): domain Bacteria; kingdom Bacillati; phylum Bacillota; class Bacilli; order Caryophanales; family Thermoactinomycetaceae; genus Thermoactinomyces; species Thermoactinomyces sp. CICC 10521. Next base: position 111,785 of record NZ_JAECVZ010000006.1, read on the forward strand.
TCAATGCGAACGCCGCCTGAACCCGGCAAATAAATCCCCGGCTCGATGGTAAAGACCATTCCGGCCTGCAGGACTTGATCATTGGCCTGATGAATCGAGGGAAACTCATGCACATCGATTCCCAGACCGTGACCGAGGCGATGGGTAAAATACTGGCCATACCCCGCTTCCTCAATCACCCTGCGCGCAACCAAATCCAGATCGCCAAGCCGGACTCCCGGTTTGCACGCGGCGATGGCAGCCGTTTCCGCTTCCAATACAGTATGGTAGATCTCCTTCTGTTTTTCATCGATCGGCCCGAAGGCGACAGTGCGGGTAATGTCGGAACAGTAGCCGTCGACAACAACCCCCAGATCGAACAGAACGAGCTCACCTCTTTTTAAGGGACGCAAACCCGGAGTTCCATGTGGCAGGGCTGATTTTTCCCCAAACAGAACCGTCGTGGCAAAAGACATCGCCTGTACCCCTTTTTTCTTCATGGCCAATTCGATTTCTGCCACCACTTCCATCTCGGTAATGCCCGGCTTCAAGGCGTCGATTCCGACCGCAACCGCTTCATCGGCCAATTTGGCAGCTTTCTGCAAAATGGCAATCTCCGTTTCATCTTTCAGGACGCGCAATTCATTTAAGTATTCATCAACCGGACAGAGCTCCATCCGCGGAATCACTTGCTGCAATTGTTCCGCCCGGGCAACGGAAAGATGATCTTTTTCCACCGCGACGACTGCCCCTTCCCCGACCGAACATCTCACCAATTGCTCCCGGATTCTTTCCCACGGATTTTCCGCATCATCATAAGCGAGAATCTGATGCGCCCATCCTGACTGACGGGCATTTTCTTCCTCCAGCCGGGGACAAACGAGCAGCGGGTTCGCTTCCGGAAAAACGAAGATCCCCATCAGGCGTTCATGCGGATTACACATGAACCCGCTCAAATAAAAAACGCTGTGTGGTGAATGAATAAAAGCCAAGTCAGCGTTTTGCCGTTTCAGCCATGCTGAAATTTTCTCGATTCGTTTTTTCATATTAAAGCCACTCCTCTGCTGGGTTGCCAAAAATAAAAATCGGTAGTTTAATATTATCTTATCACAGATCCCGTTCAACACTTGTTTACCTGACTTGAAGAAAAAAGGTTTCGGAAAACAGAAGAAAGGGAATGAAGAAAATATTAATAAATTGACCGTTGTTTTCAGGATTTTGATCTGAGGAGAACAAGCCCCGTCAAGTTCGATCCTTATTTGATCACTGGAAAACAAACATTGGGTAAAGGAGGAAAGAAGCATGAAAAAAACGAGAGGCTATCTGTGTGAACACTGCCATGAAAAAGCGGCCAAATATGAAGCGTTTATGCAATATGAAGGGAAAAATATCCTGGTTTGCTGGGATTGCTTGCACAAACTGCACCATGTCAAACTGGACCATCGGCTCTTTGTCGGCGAAAAAAAACACCCTCTTCCCTGGGGAGGTTTTGCTGACAAGGAACAAACCCAAATACGAAATATTTAACCATTTTTGGGGTATGGGTATTTTCTTTCCCGTACCTTTTTATGTGCCTTTGCCTTAAAGGCACGAGCCAGGCACCGCTCCGTTGCCCCCCTTCGATTCACATCAATTACTGATCGGGAACAGTCGATCTTTCTGCGGACGACGGAATCCGTAACCGGCCGACCCGTCCATTCCCCAAACAAAATAGCTCCTCTATCGGAAAAGTCCGAATTTTTTCCGCAAACACAACCGTGCCATCTCCTTCCCGTTCACTTATTTGCCAAATTCGATGTGATTGAAATCACAGCACCCTCTTCATTCTTAAATTCATAATAAAATTACACTAAAACAACAGGAGTGAATGGAGTATGGCCCAACTGACAACGCTAAATCCGGCCTCCATGCGTCTTGTCATGGAAAGCGTTCCGTTTTTGAAACAACACGGTGAAAAAATCACCACCGTTTTTTACCAAAAATTATTCAGTAACCATCCGGAACTACTGAATCTCTTTAATCAGACCCATCAAAAACAAAAACAACAGCAAAAAGCGCTGGCGGAAATGGTCATGAGTGCCGCCATGCATTTGCAAAACCTTGAAGCGATTGCCCCGGCGATCACCCGCATCGCCCATAAGCATCGCAGTCTTGATGTAAAACCGGAACAATACCCGATTGTCGGTGAAAATCTGCTCGCGGCGATTAAAGAAGTTTTGGGAGAAAAGGCGACACCGGAAATTCTCAATGCCTGGGCTGAAGTCTACAGCTTTTTGGCTGATCAGTTTATTCGGATTGAGACTCAACTAGCGGAAGAACTTCTGCAGCAGCCCGGAGGTTGGACCGGCTTCCGCGAGTTTGTGATCGACAAAAAAGAAAAAGAGAGCGATGTGATCACTTCTTTTTATCTTGTGCCCAAGGACGGGAAAGCCATCTGCTCCTTTCAACCCGGACAGTATATCAGCGTGAAAATGGACATCCCGGGAGAAAAGATCACGCATATTCGCCAGTACAGTTTATCTGATTCTCCAAGCAAACCTTATTACCGGATCAGTGTGAAACGGGAAGACGGAAATGATCAGTTTCCCGCCGGCATTGTTTCCACCTTTTTGCACAACCGGATCCTTGAAGGGGATTCTCTCATGATCAGCGCTCCGGCCGGAGACTTTGTTTTGCAGGAAAAAGAAAACCGCCCGGTGGTTCTCATCAGCGGCGGCGTCGGCCTCACTCCGCTGGTCAGCATGCTGAACACCCTGGCAGAGCGCAGACACGACGTCCCGGTCACCTTTATTCATGCCGCCCTGAACAGCCGGGTTCATGCAATGAAAGACCATTTGCGAAATCTGGCCGAGCAACATGACAACATCCGCTATTTTGTCTGCTATGAGCAGCCGAGCGATGAGGACCGCCGCCTGAAAAACTTTGACAAGGAAGGCTATCTTGATCTGGACTGGCTGAGATCGCTGATTCCTTCACCGGAAGCCGATTTCTACTTCTGCGGTCCCGTTCCCTTCATGAAAGTGGTCAAATCGCTCCTCGGCCAATTGGGCGTAAAAGATACCGATATGCACTACGAGATCTTCGGTTCCGCCATTCCCATTTAATCCATGTCGAAAACCCGTACTTCTTGGCTAATCTGCCTGTGAAATACGGGTTTTTTTCTCTGATCAAACACGGGTGTTTTTACTCTTTCTCGTAAATCGGCACCCATCCTTCTTTCGTTTTGAAAATCCGGACAGCCACCACTTTCCTGTCCTCCATCAAGGTAAAGTAATGGCGGTAACCCTCGGGAACGGAAATGAGATCGCCCGGCTCCAGCTCCACATCAAAATAACGGCCATTTGGTCCCTGGATGGCAAAAATGCCATGTCCGCTGACAATGAAGCGAACTTCATCGTCGGGATGATGGTGTTCTTTCTTGAAATTTTGCAGGAGTTGTTCCAAGTTTGGCGTTTCCGGGGACAAGGCCACGATATCTTCGGTGATGTAACCGCGCCGCTTGGACAACTCGTCTATCTCCGCGCGGAAAGTTTGAATGATCTCCGCTTTTTCCTCATCGGAGAGGTTATATTTTTCACTGAGGTGGGCGGGCAATTTGGAAATGTCCCAACGTTCGTAAATCACTCCTTGCCCGTTCAAATAGCGGCTCACTTCTGCCGGATCAGACAGGCGTTCGTTATTGTCGTGGAAGCGCAATTCTGCCATGATGTTTCCCCCTATGCATGAATGGTTTTCATAAACTCCGGATCAGACGACAATCTGCCCAAAATAGCCATTTTCAACTGATATGAAAACAAAAATTCCAAAGCCTCCAAATGCTTTTTGGCGGCAAATCCATTTTCACCCCAGACAGTAATGCCGTGATTGCGAATCAGCACTGCTTTTGTCTGCGGTGTGATAACACGCCCGACCTCTTTGGCCAATCGCTTCAGATCTGCGTGATTTTCCACAATCGGCACCGTCAGCTCACCGTCTTCTTCCCAGATGCCAAACGCTTTGATCAGCTCCTGCCCGCGAAAGGTGATTTCTCCTTGTTCCGCATACAACGCGGAGATCACATTGTTATCCACCGTATGAACATGCAGGATGCAACCGGCATCGGTCAACCGGTAAATTTCCAGATGAATCCCCGTTTCGGCCGACGGTTTCAGCGGGGTCTCTTCCAACGGGGTTCCATCTGCGCCGACCAGCAAAAAGTCTTCGTCGGTGCGCTTGCGCTTATCTTTTCCGCTGGCCGTAACCAGGCAGGAAAACGGAGAATCGCTCACCTTGATGGAGAGATTGCCGCTGGTTCCCGGAAACCAGTCCCTTGCCGCCAGCTCATCTTTGATCTCGGCCAGCTCGTTCCATCGCTTCAGCAAGTTGCTCACGCGATTACCTCCTTTCCGGCCAGGGCGTCACGAATATCAAAAAAAGAGGCAAACGGCGTATAAGCCAACCCTTCCTCTTCACATTTCTCCTGCAAAAAATCCCGGGCAAATACGTGATCGGCCATTTTCGCAGCTTCCAGATCCGTGATCGAATCCCCGATCACGATCCGCTGATACCGGTCACCGGCAAACTTTTTGAGAATCGCCGATTTGCAGAGGCCGCAATCATTATGGCAGGTGTCATCACAGGGATGGGGCCAGCGGATTTGAATCGTTTCGCCGGAAAAATCGCTGCCGTTGCAGTAGATCTGCTCCTTTTCCACCAACCCTTCGAGCATGGGATAAACGAAAAAGTCGATCCCGCCGCTGACGATAAAGAGAGGGATCCCCCGCTCGCGGGTATAATCGACGAACTCCTGGAATCCTGCGCGAATCCTTGCTGTTCGCTGCACAAAGGAGATGATCTCCTGCTTGAGGCCGGAGGGGAGGAGGGCAAACATCTCTCCCACTCCCTGCCGGATCGAGACCCGTTTGCTGAGCACATCATCTTTGATTTGCTCCCAGCCAGGCGGGGCAAATTGCTTCATGATCGCGATAATGTTATCCGTCTCGGTGACGGTTCCGTCAAAATCACAGAAAATAACCGGTTTCTTCATTTTTTCACCACATTCCCCCACAATTCCAGCGCCTGTGCCAGTTCCGTCTCCGTTTTCGCGGCTTTCTCCAGGGTTTTACCGTTCAAAACAGCGTCCACCGCCTGGCGAAAAGCTTTTCCGCCCGCCTCTGCACCGCCCGGATGCCCGTGGACACCGCCTCCGGCATTGATCACGCTGTCGATGCCAAAATCCTGGATGAGCGCCGGGACCATTCCCGGATGGATACCCGCTGACGGTACGGGAAAGGCTTTTTTCACTCCTTCCCAGTTGCCAGTTAATTCACTCGCAATCCCAAGGGCTTTTTCCTTCGGCAGCGCGACGCTTCCGTAAGGAGACGGAAACAGCACGAGATCGGCACCGGCCAGACGGAGCAATTTGCCCATTAACAGAGCATGTTCAAAACCGTAAAACTCCGACGGGGTCAATGCGCCGGATACAGCGGGGTGCGCCATGATCGGAACCGTGATCTGCGGATCTTCCGCCAGTGCTTGCAATACATCGAGACCATAAGCAAAGACGTTGAACAACAGCGCACTGGCTCCCAATTCAACGGCGCGCCTGGCTTTCTCTTTCAATTCGTACGTGCGGCCGGTCAGATTGACCGCGTACAGCGTTTTTTCGCCCGTTTCCTCTTCCGTATCCAGCAATACCCTCACAGCTGTTTCAATTCGCTTTTCAAACGGGGTAAGGGAATTGTCAAAGAGAATTTCATCATCTTTGACCAGATCGACGCCGCCAAGAGCCTGCTCCCGGAGCTGGTTTTGGAAATAATCCAGATCGCGGCCGATGACGGCTTTAAAGATGCTCATCGTCAGCGGCCGGCCATAAACGCCGAGCCTTTCCCTGATTCCTTCAACCCCGTACTTCGGTCCGGGAAATGCCTGAAGCAGCTCTTCAGAAAAATCGAGGTCAATTAGTTTGACTTCTCCGTCCAGCGACAATTTTCCAAATACCGTCGTCAGAATCGCTGGCAGATCCGGACTGAAATTGGCCGCTGGATAGGCGATTTTGAGCAGGGCGCGCTTCCGGCTTTCGCCAAAATAACCGTTCACCCGTTCCTCTTCCGGCAGCTCCGTAATCCCAATCACATTACCCTTGTGCCGTTTTAACTGCTCTTGCTCGATTTGCGGCAAGTTGGTCCACGAGCCGACCGTCAGCCCAAGGGCAATGCCTTCCGCTTTTTTCTCCCACTCCCCTTTGCGGTCGTGAACGAGATAGGTCGCAATGATTTGACTCACTCTTTTCATCTCCTGCGCAAAAATTTTTGGAACGTTCGCAAACGGACAACTTCTATGTGAATAAATCCTGCTCCAAATATCATCCTATGGCGGTTCCCGGCTGCAAAAGAACCTTGCAAAATCGCTCCTACACCGGGACCAAATAAAAAAACCTCTCCCGCGGAGGAAGAGGCTTTTTCATTACGGTACCGCCCTTCCTCTCATCTTTCAGCTTACGCTGGCAAGAATTAGCACCGTGCCTTGCGCGGTTTTCCCGCGGCCCCAGACGTATGCTGGTGCCCCATCTCACGATGGCATTACGGTCGGTTGCTGGGTTTCATCGGGCTTGTCCCTCCACCGGCTCTTGATAAGAGAAAATAAAAAATTCCGTTCCAATTTTCATTTTTGCTTTATATTATGACAGGTTATTCTTTGGCTGTCAATCTCTTTTCAAACAAAGACAACTTGGCAATCCGATCTGCCGCTTCGATCAAACGCTCTTCCGGCGCCAGGAGCCCGATTCGCACGTATCCTTCCCCGTGCTCACCAAAGCCGATCCCCGGAGCCACCACCACATGGGCTTCATTCAACAAGCTGTCGGCAAACTGTTCGGAGGAAAGGCTATTCGGCACCGGCAACCAGCAGAAGAAGGAACCGCTCGGCGCTTTCACCTCCCAGCCGTTTTCCCGTAGCCGTCCAATAAAGGCATTTCGCCGCCGTTCATAGGTGGATGCCAGCTCGCTCACACAAGTTTGCGGCCCCAAGAGAGCAGCTTTCGCCGCTTCCTGAACGGCGCCGAACAGACTGCAATAAAAATGATCCTGAATGAGGTTGATCGCTTCGATCACTTGGGCATTTCCCACGGCAAACCCAACCCGCCATCCGGCCATGTTATACGTTTTGCTCAAGGTGTATATCTCAATGCCCACCTCTTTTGCACCCGGAATGCTTAAAAAGCTCGGCGGCTTTACGCCGTCAAAACCGATCGCCGCATAAGCGAAATCGTGAACCACACAAATGCCGTGCTTCTCCGCCAGACGAACCGTTTCCTGAAAAAATTCGGGTGTGGCCGAAGCGCCAGTCGGGTTATTGGGATAATTGAGAAAAAGCAGCTTGGCCCGGTTCAGCGTTTCTTCGGGGATGAACGCGTAATCGGGCAGAAAATCATGTTCCGCGATCAGTGGCATTTTGGCCATCTCCGCCCCGGCCATCGCAATCCCGGACCAATAATCGGGATAACCGGGATCAGGCACCAGCGCCACATCTCCGGGATTGAGCACGCATTGGCTGATTTCGACCAGACCCGCTTTGCCGCCGAACAGAACGGCCACTTCCTTCACCGGGTCGAGATCGACGCCGTATTCCCGTTTGTAAAAAGCGGACACCGCTTCTTTGAGAAAATCATAGCCGCGGAAAGGAGAATATTTATGATATTCAGGATTGTCCGCCGCGCGTTTCAGCGCTTCGACGATATGGGGAGGTGTGGGGAGATCGGGATTTCCCTGCCCCAGATTGATCACATCATGACCGGCCGCAACAAAAGCCCTCGCTTTCCCGGTCAATTTGGCGAAAAATTGTTGCGGCAAACGCTTGAGCGCATCAGAGACTTCAAATTGCTTCAACTGCCTCACTTCCAATCTCTCGCAAATGTTCTTGAAATTCAATAGAGTTATGGTATATGTTTGATTAAAATCTGTCAAAACATTTTTGGGGGAAACCTTATGCGTCTTCAACTCGCTTTGATTCAGATGGATATTTCTTTTGGAAATCCCGAAGCGAACCGGCAGAAAGTGATTCAAAAAATCGGTGAAGCCGCCTCGCATAAAGCCGATATCATCGTTCTTCCCGAACTGTGGAATACGGGGTACGACCTGTCCCGCCTCGATGAAATCGCCGATCCTGACGGCACGGAAACGAAAACGCTGCTACAGGATCTCTCCAAAAAACACCAGGTTCACATCGTCGCCGGCTCGGTCGCCAAAAAAACCGCTTCCGGCTTTTACAATACCCTGTACGCCTTTGACAAACAAGGCATCCAAGCCGGTGAATACAGCAAGGCACACCTGTTCGGCCTGATGGAAGAAGATCGCTATCTGCAGGCGGGAAGCCGGCCGGGACTATTTACCCTCGGCGATCTTCCTTGTGCTGGCGTGATCTGTTACGATATCCGCTTCCCCGAATGGACGAGAACAGCGGCCTTAAGCGGAGCTGAACTGCTCTTTGTGCCGGCCGAATGGCCACAGGCGCGCCTGGATCACTGGCGGCAACTGCTGCTCACCCGCGCCATCGAAAATCAATGGTTTGTGATCGCCTGCAACCGTGCCGGAAGCGACCCGAACAATGTTTTTGCTGGCCATTCGCTCGTGATCGACCCATGGGGCAAGATCATCGCCGAAGCGGGAAGCGAAGAAACGATCCTGTATGCGGAAATCGATCCCGAGCAAGTGGCGGAGGTCCGCTCGCGCATCCCGATTTTCAGCGATCGTCGTCCGGAATTGTATACGAAAGAGTGACAGTCAGAATTTGTCGGCAGGCTCATCATTTACGGATTGACATTCACCGGCAGAGCGTGTATTATTCGATTACGAATCAACCGAATTCCATGCGGATACAAAAATTTCATAACATAAAAGTCTCTTATCAAGAGCAGGTGGAGGGATTTGGCCCGATGAAGCCCAGCAACCGACCGTAATGCCATCGTGAGATGGGGCACCAGCACGCAGTCTGGGGCCGCGGGAAACCGCGCAAGGCACGGTGCTAATTCCAGCGAAACGCCCTTACGCGTTTTTGCAAGATGAGAGGCTTGGAGTGAAAATTCCGAGCCTCTTAAACAAAAGGGGCTCTTTTTTATTGCCCCATCGGAAACCCGAGTGACAGGAGCTGATTCATGATGAGCGCACCGGCAACAACCGGCTATCAAACCCTGACGGAAGAAACTGTCGTCAAAATCATCGAACCCTTGCGATTTTTCACCGGTGAAGGAGAATTGAGAGTAAAAGAAATCGGGGATGGAAATTTAAATCTTGTTTTTCATCTGACTGAACCGGCCAGCGGAAAGTCGCTGATCGTCAAGCAAGCGCTTCCCTATGCAAAAGTTGTCGGCGAGAGCTGGCCTCTCTCTCTCGACCGGGCCCGCATCGAAAGCGAAGCGCTCAAAAAAGCGGCAGAGTTTGTACCTGATTTGGTGCCGAAAGTGCTGTACAGCAATGCCGAACTGGCCGTTACGGTAATGGAGGATTTGTCGGATCACACCATTCTGCGTAAAGGGCTGATCGCGGGCAATCAATATCCGAAATTGGCCGAACACGTCGGCACCTTCCTGGCACAAACCCTTTTTCATACAAGTGATTTCTATCTGCATCCCTTTGCAAAAAAAGCACTGGTTCAATCCTTTATCAACCCGGATTTGTGCAAAATCACGGAGGACCTCGTGTTCACCGACCCGTTTTTCGATCATGAAACCAACGATTTCCCCGATGAGCTGAGACCGGATGCTGAAGCGCTGTGGGAAGATCAGGAACTGAAACGGGAAGTGGCCCAACTGAAATTCGCCTTCCTCACCCGGGCAGAAGTACTAGTTCATGGCGATCTGCATTCGGGCAGCATTTTCGTCACCGGTGAGTCAACGAAGATGATTGATCCTGAATTTGCCTATTACGGTCCGGCCGGCTTTGATCATGGGCACTTTTTTGCCAACCTCGCCCTGAGCGCCCTTTCGCACAATTATCACACAAAAGAGCCGGGCTCCCGGTCTGATTACCAGGAATGGCTGTTCAGCGTGATCCGCGATACCTGGCACCATTTCGCCGAACAATTCGGTGAACTGTGGAAAAACAAAGGAACGGAAACCTATACCAAAGTCCCGGGGACGCTCAACGACTTTTTGCAGCAAACATGGACAGATGCCATCGGCTTTGCCGGATGTGAGATCATTCGGCGCACCATCGGGCTGGCCCATGTCGCTGATCTGGACTCGATTGAAGACCAGGGTGTCCAAATTGAATTGAAACGGCGTGCGCTGCGCCTCGGCTCCTCTTTAATCAAACGGCGCAATCAGCTCCCCGATGTTGAATCGTTCATCGCCGCGCTGAAAGGAGGAATCTGATGACAACGGTTTTATCTGTCGAATACAGGCGGGATCATGTTCTCATTCTCGATCAAACCCTTCTCCCACAGCAACAGCATTTTATCCGCTGCACGACAACAAAAGAGGTGTGGGAATGCATTCATGCCCTGAAAGTGCGCGGGGCGCCGGCGATCGGGATGGCGGCCGCCTTCGGGCTGGCGGTATGGGCCAACCGCTTCCCCGGCCTCAACTTTTCCGATTTCCTGGTCAAACTGGAGCAGGAGCACCGCTTTCTGGCCAGCTCCCGTCCCACTGCCGTCAATTTGTTCTGGGCGCTGGAGAGGGTCACGGCAGCAGCGAAAAAGGCTTCATCCGTACCCGAGGCGGTTCAGGCCATCGAAAACGAAGCCATGCAAATCCAACAGGAAGATGAAGCGGTTTGCCGCAAAATCGGCGAACATGCGCTGGAGTTGCTAAAGGATGGCGATACCATTCTGACCATCTGCAATGCCGGAGCCATCGCCACCGCACGATACGGTACGGCACTTGCCCCGCTGCACCTGGCAAAGGAATACGGCAAACAACTTTCCGCTTATGCCTGCGAAACACGTCCTCTTTTGCAAGGAGGAAGGCTGACCACCTGGGAACTGCTTCAGGCGGGGATCGACGTAACTCTGATCACTGACAACATGTCCGCCCACACGATGAGAACAAAGGGGATTTCGGCAGTGATCGTCGGATGCGACCGGGTCGCCGCCAACGGGGATACGGCCAATAAGATCGGCACATTCGGATTGGCGCTGCAAGCCCGGGCCTTAAATATTCCGTTTTATGTGGCCGCGCCGACATCAACCATCGATTTAAAAACACCTTCCGGAGAAGAGATCCCCATCGAGGAACGCAATCCGGAGGAGGTAACCCATTTCGGCGGTAAACGCATTGCCCCGGAGGGGGTCAAAGTATTTAACCCGGCCTTTGATGTCACTCCCCACGAATATATCACCGCCATCATTACGGAAAACGGAATCGCCCATGGAGATTACGCCCGGGAATTGCCGCGGCTGGTCAATCAGGAAAAGGCCATCATCAAGAAATAAAGAAAAAATCATTGGACGACTGTTGATTAACCGTTTTGCCCTGGAATTTATGCGCAAGCATCCCGGTTAACCGAGCCGTTTTCCACATCAACGATGTGATCGCGTTTGCATTAGGGCGTGCTCTTCCCCAAAGGATCACGCCCTGCTTCCTTGCAAGCCGGTTTCATGTTCTCGGCAATTTCCCTCTTCGGGCTCCCGGCATGATTCAATCACCCCTTCTCCATCATCCACCCCTGTGATCAAATCCAATTTAAGAAACCGCAATTTTCATCTTAGCTACTTTTCTCTTGCAAAAACGCGGCTGCCGGCAGTCTCTGTTTGATCCCGCCCTTTCCACCCCCATTCCCATTTCACCAAAGGAAAAAAATCCTGCAATCCCCCTCTCCTCCCTCTTCCACATCGCAGAGCAACGACCCGCTTCTTATATTTGTGATTCCGACAAAAAATAGAGGAATTCAAAATGAAACGTGAAAAAGATCATATCATCGGTTCATCCAGACCGGCACAGAGGAGGAACAAAATGACTACGATTGCGGAAGCGTTTGAGCGCGTAAACCGTGAAAAGTTTGTACGAAAGGAGGACGGGAGCCTGATTCCACAGATTTCATCTGATGATGCAATCCGTGCCAGCCTTGAATTGTTAGATGTACAAAACGGGCAACGAGTGTTGGAGATCGGAACCGGTTCGGGATATAGTACCGCTCTGTTAGCCTCCCTTGCAGGTTCCAATGGCAGGGTTGTCTCAGTTGATGTTGAACCTGAACTCACTGCTCGTGCTCGTCAGATGTTTAAAAAGCAAAATATACATCATGTGCAATTCGAAACACAGGATGGGCGAAAAGGCTGGGAAGCTGATGCCCCGTATGATCGTATTGTGGCTTGGACAACCCCCGATCAACTTCCGGAAGCGTGGAAACATCAATTGAAAGAAGGAGGTTGGATCGTATCTCCATTCCAAGTGCTTCCGATAGCGGACACCAATGTCGTAGTCCGGTTGATAAAAGTGAACGGTGAACTTAAAGCAGATGATGTGATTCCCGGCTCCTTCATTGCCATGACTGAAAAAACACCGGAGAAGTTTTTCGGTGCTTCGATTCATGCTCATTGGGCGGGAGAAGGAGAGAATCCGTGGTGGGTCAGTTCATCATGGATGAAAAAATCCTTTGATTCCAATTGGGTTAATCGCTTTCTCCATCTGAATCCGGCAACTCCTCCTTTTCCAGAAGTCGGCGATGACCTTCGGGCGTACTTACTGGCGATATCTCCCGACGGTGTGACTACTGCGAACCATCCGGAGCACGGGAGTTTCATCGGTTATAGCAGTCAGGCAGGGTTTGCATTGATCTCTTTAAGTCATCATCGATTGCTCGCCACAGACCAGAGGCATACAAACGTCTTGATCAGTTGGCGGGAGTCGTGGCAAAGACAAAAACGGCCTTCCTACAGCCGCATCCAAGCACATGTTATTGGAAACCAGGTTCGCGTTGAACTTAAGAATTCTGATGGCAAATCCAGTTGAAGTTATCTCAATATACAGACAAAACATCCGGTTTCAAACGGAGATAAGCGGAATAACCCTTTCGCATCCAGAAATTCCAGATCCATTTGGACGGCAACCGGCATACGTCAGATTAAATATTGATTCCAATTTTTTCTTTCGTGATATTCATCAGCTTGACATAAAATTGATTGTCGATACGAATAAAGAATTGCGCACAGAACCAAATCACCCCGAAACAAACAGGCTACCCAGGCAATTGGGTAGCCTCCTTTTCAAGGGCAGTGGCAGATGTAGAGCGATTTTATTCTCAATTGGTCAAAAAACAGAAAAGAGACTTGCCTTGAAGTCATTTTGTTAAGCTACGATGTTGCTTTGTCGATTTTTCGTATACCTTTATTGACCCGCCATGAATACCATATGCTTCTGTTATATGAGTCCACCCATATTTTTCATAATAACCTTCCAGATCAGTAGCTAAATAAAGTTTCTCATATCCTTTTTTATAAGTCTCTTGAACGGCATGTTCAAGAAGGCGGGAACCCATTCTTTTCCCTCTGTGCTCCTGATCGACGTATAGACAAGCAAGCCAAGGGTATAGATCTTGACGACTGTTAAGATCGTTTCGGATTAACGCGTATGTGCCAATAATCGATTCGTTCTGCAGCGCAACGTAAAATCTGGGGATTTCATCTTCAGTCTGGCACGAATGAAACATACAATCTTGATAAAACTTGTAGTTTCGTTTATTTCCCCATTGTTTCCAAAATACACCGACAGCTTCATCAAACAAATCTTTTCTTTGACTCAATTCAAGTATCACAAGCATTTCCTCACCTTTTCATTTCAAGTATTCTCCCAATCCAGAAACAGGATAATATACAATTACCGGACAAACATGATTGCCCGCCTTGAGATAGAATCTGAAGCTGACGGGAAAATCCGCAGAGCGGACGGCAGAGGATGGGAAAAGAATTACCCGCTCTTACTCTCTTTCAGATCAATTCGGGATATTAGACACAATAACCCTATGAAAATAAAGATAAATCCTGGAATAAAAAGAACAGTAAGAGGATCATCTCCATTTGCCAAGCCGTTTGACCAGTCATGAACGGCAACCCATATACAGAAAAGGCCCAAAACGGTAAAAATCCATCCACATACGTTAGTATATACTTTTATTTGTTTGGGGAGCGAATAATACAGAGTCACTATTGTATAAAAAAGTGCAACCCAGAAAAATGCCGCATAAGCTTTTGATGCTTCAGCCACACTTTCTTTGAAAATGTCATCGCCGAATAAGACGAAGACTGAAGATCCAAGCAACATAAGCCCACTCAAAATATTAAGTACGGACATAATAATGATAACATTCTGTTTTTTAAGCATCTCCATAATACTACCTCCAACCTTGGTTTTCTTCACACTCTTTTAGGATTATCCCCGTTCCCCTTCTGATCCTTAAAATCGCTTTCTCCCTCGCCCTGTATTCCAACGCTTCGCATTGTCAGCGGTCGAAGTTTTCAGCACTCTATACCCTTTTGGCAAGCTGGAGCACCGTCATCGTACAGCCCGCCTGAATCCTCAACAATGGTTAATCTGGTATTCCAACCATTGCAGAAACAACAACTGCCAGAAAAGTCTACTATTAATTTTAATATTATCTGACTATTGCATAAAATGAGAAAGCCCCGACAATTAGTCTGCCGGAGTTTAACCATCCTCCTGCCGCAATGTATTGATTGGAGCAAAGAGGGATTTGTTAGCACATCTATTGTCACTAGTCAGAGCCGCGGTCAGGGGCGTTGACCGAGCAAGCTATGTCAAAGCCTCTATCTAATTACCTTGATTCATATTTCCTGATCCCTTTTGCCGCAAAATGAAAAATTAATGTCCATAACGTGAATGCCCAAAAGAACGTCCGAGCAATGAAAGAAAACGAAATATCCGGCTGAGTGCTTTCATCGTAATCATCCCTCTTTTTTAATAAAAACAGCGTCTGCCAAGGAGGATAAGACGGTCAAATTATTTCTCAGGAATTTCAAAGTCTGCTTTTGGCCGTGCTGAAATGCGGCCGGCTATGGCATAACACAGATGAGAAATTTTTCCCGCTTCCCCAGGATCTTTCCCCGCTGCTTCTTAAAGTGATTTCCACTCCCCTCCCGATTTCACTTCACTTTTATCACCGACGGGACACGATCGCTTTCCGTGAGAGGATTACCCCTTCTTTTCACCAATATACTTATATAACTGTCAAGACAGGGGTGAGTATATGGAAGCAGACTCAATCAGACGGATCTGCCATCTGGACCAGTTTCCGCGATGCGAAGGGGAAAGCGACGATACCCCCCGCTTTCGCCGGGCAATCGAGGCTGTTCCGGACGGTGGCTTGCTCATCATCCCCGACGGTCATTATTTCGTGAAGGAAATTGAGATCGGCAAAGCCGTATCCCTCCGCTTTGAAGGAGTGGCGCTGTTGGAAGCAACCGACACATCCACCCGCTATCTTTTGAAATATGCGGGGAAGGAAAGCCCGTGCGGCTACGTTCTGGCTGCTCCGGCCGCACGCGGTGACCGCAGTGTGATGATCGCAGGCAGCGCATGTGATTTACAGACCGGCGACATGATCCTCCTTGTTGACGATACCTGCCGCCACTCGGACCATCAGGCAGAAGTCAATGCAGAAACCCATGAAATCGCGGCGGTTCAACCTGCGGAAAAACATACGGAAATCGTGCTGAAAGATTTCGTCCGCCTGCCCAAAACCATATCCAGAACCGGGCGAAACCTGGTAAAAATCGAACCGCTGGACCATGTGACTGTCGAAAACTTCCGCTATCGCTTGAAAGAAGGAGCCGTCTGCGGTTTTGGAATCTGGGCCAAGCATATGCGCCATTTTCGCGTCAGCGGCCTGGACGGGGAACGCAGCGTTGAATCGGGCATCCAGGTGCGGCGCAGCCTTTACGTTACGGTGGAGCGCTTTCACCTGCGCAATCCGCAACAGATCGGCTCGGGACAGGGGTATGGAATCCAGTTTTACGGCGGAAACAACCATGTGATCATCCGGGACGGAATTACCTGGAAGATGCGCCATTCGGTTGATTTGGAAGGAACATTCGATGCTTTGGTCGAAAACGTCACCGATTATGAGGGACAAGGAGTCTCCTTTCTGATCTCCCACAACGGATGGTGTTCCGATATCACCTTCCGGCAATGTCAAGCCATCCGGTCCCGCTCCTCCGGATTCGTCGCCGAATCCCAAGGCGTCCCGGATCCTTTCTCTCTTTTCCATCACAACATCCAAATTTTGGATTGCCGATGGCATCGGGATCGAAATCCATCCGATTTGGCCGGTTATGGTTTCGGGGTTTGGCTCAAATGCCCCGTCTCCGGACGAATCTCCAACTTTCTCGCCCGTTATGGCGAAGGCGGTTCCTATACCCCCGGTCAGGATAACGGCGCCATCCGCCTTTTGCCCGTCGGAGTGGATATGACACTGGAGGGGATTCGCGGGGAAGGGCTGAGACGAGGAATTATTCTCGCCCATACCGGCCCCTCAAGACAACTCTCCCCCTCCGACAGCATCCACCTGCAAAACGTCACCCTGAGCCATTGTTTCTCTGCCCTGTATATTCAGCATGGAACCGGCAAAAATCTCCTGATCCGCGATCTGACCGTGCATCATATCGAGAAATATCTGATCGAGGGAAACGCTGTGGGAGGATACCGCCTTTTCTCCATCGACGGATTAACCGTCACGGATTCTCCCAACCTTACACTTTTCGGCGCAATACCCAAACCGGATGTGAAAAAGGGTCTGGCCGGGTCGCTCGGTCACGTCCGTTCAGATCAGGAATGTTCCTTGACAGACTTGAAATCCGGGTGGTCATTAACCTATGAAGACATATTTTTGAGAGGAAACGGCCTTTCCTTGACTTTTTCGGGACGGATGGAAGATTCCGGAGCAAATGCCCTTCCCGACGGAATTATCGAAGGACAAACCCTGACCCTGATCTCGCTGTCCACAAAGCCATTTTGCATTCACAGCTGCAACATCCGGGCGAAAGGAAACGGCACCTCGCTGATCCTGTCACCGGAAAACCGGAGTGCCATGTTGTGCTGGCAAAAGGGTTACTGGATGGAAATCATGTAAAAACCCCGGTACAATACCGGGGTTTTTAAGCGGGACTCAGAAATTGAAATTGTCCGGGTCGGGTCCGAAGCGATGATCTTTGTTGAGAGCGTCCAGTTTAGCCATATCTTCCGCTGACAATTCAAAATCGAACACGTCGGCATTTTCCTTAATCCGATGTGCTTTGACCGATTTTGGAATCGTGACGACGCCGTGCTGAAGATCCCACCGCAAGACGATTTGCGCCGGAGTTTTCCCGTATTTTTCAGCCAGCTCTTTTATTTCCGGCACATTTACCACTTCCCCTTGCATCAGCGGGCTCCAGGCTTCCAGCTGAATCTGCTCTTCCTTGCAGAAGGCGCGCAGCTCTTTTTGCGTCAAGTACGGATGAAACTCCACTTGGTTTACCATCGGTTTTACTTCACAATCTGCCAGCAAATCTTTTAAATGATGCACTTGGAAGTTGCTGACACCGATGGCCCGTACGCGGCCTTCTTTATACAACTTCTCCAGCGCTTTCCAAGTTTCTTTGTATTTTCCCTTTACCGGCCAATGCACCAGGTACAGATCCACATATTCCAGTCCCAGTTTATTCAGGCTCGTTTCAAATGCCCGCAGGGTGGAATCATAGCCTTGATCCGCGTTCCACACTTTTGTGGTCACAAATAAATCTTCGCGGTTTACACCGGATTCTTTAATCGCCTTGCCCACACCTTCTTCATTTTGGTAAGCCGCCGCGGTATCAATGCTGCGATAACCCAATTTAATCGCTTCTTTGACCGCATTTTCCACTTCGGAGCCTTCTTGTACTTTCCATACCCCCAAACCGAGCCAGGGCATTTTCACACCGTTGGCCAGGACGGTTGTATCAGCGAGGTGTTTTGCCATATGTATCCCTCCGATTACCTTTTTTTAACTTAAACCGGCACTCCATCCAGTCAGAAACCGAAGTGCCCTAGTTTGATTCCCTGTTTTTATATTAACTAAACTTTAGACAGTTAATTCCATATGTACAGGCGTATTGATGTGCATTATTCCGGAAGATTTGGAGTGGATTTTTGGGTCTCTGTCTCTTGTCGCATTGCGCGGAAGCAATGAAAACCACTTCTGCACCAAACTTCGGGGGCGGGCAAAACTTGCGTTCGCTCAAATATTTGCCCGCGTTTTCCCCTGCGTTTGGTGCTTGTGCTCTGTGCGAAGACGACAATGGACGTTAAAAAATCCCCCCGTCTACATCCCGTATATCATTAATCAACATACCTGATTTCCCATAAACCGGAATAGCAAAATAAAAAATGAAAAACACTATTTTTATCATAGTAAAAGGCTGGGTGATAATCCATGTTCTTTTCCCGATACCGGAACCGGCAACCGGCCTCTGGCACCAAGAAAAATCAAAACGAACCGATTGATCCGTCATTGGATCAACTCTTTAGCTACATCAAACAAGAATTTAGCGAAAGCCCCGATTTCGTAATCCGCACTTTTTCCGCCGGGAATAACAATGAAACCCGATTCGGGATCATTTATTTAGAATGTCTGGTAGACGAAAAAGTAATCGATGAATGGGTGATTAAATCCCTCACCTTAGCCTCCGGGTTGCTCCCGAAGGAATTCGACGATGAAGCACTGTCATTTGATATGGTCAAAAATCGCGCTTTGAGCATCGGAAAAATCGCCATTCTCGAGACAAAGGAAAAAATCATCAAATCGATTTTATCCGGCAATGCGGTGCTGGTCGGTGCCGGATGGAAAAAAGCCATTTCCTGTTCCACTGCGAGCGAGAAGTCGCGGCCAATTTCAGAGCCGACGGCACAATCTGTCATCCGCGGCCCTCTGGACAGCTTTACCGAATCGATAAAAGTCAATCTATCCCTTATTCGCCGCCGTATCCGCAGCCCTCATCTAAAAGTGAAATCTCTGGATCTTGGTCATTTTACGCACACGAAGATTTTTGTTTTGCATATAGAAGGGATCGCCAATCCCAAAATTGTCAAAGATGTGCTGAAACGACTGAAAGAAATTGATATAGACAGTGTGTTGGAATCCGGTTATATCGAAAGTTTTCTTGAAGAAAAGACCTTTACTCCGTTTCCGACCGTTCTTACATTAGGGCGACCCGATGATATTTGTGGGAATTTGATGGACGGGCGTGTCGCCATCCTGGTGGATAACACCCCTTTCGCACTGGTCGTTCCTTCTTCATTCAGACATCTCTTTATGGCCAGCGAAGATTACTACCAACGATATGATATTGCCAGTTTTCTTCGTTTGGTCCGCTTTGTCTCTTTTTTTGTATCGTTGGTTCTTCCCTCTCTCTACGTGGCCCTGATCACGCATCATCCGCAGATGTTACCTACTTCTCTCTTGATCAATCTGTCGGCGCAGCGCGAAAATGTGCCGATCCCCACCCTGTTTGAGGCGATAATAATGGAATTAATGTTTGAAGTGATACGGGAAGCGGGAATTCGCGCTCCGCGGGTATTAAGTACTGCGATCACCATTGTCGGAGCAATTGTGCTGGGGCAAACAGCTGTATCTGCGGGTTTAGTTACACCGGCCATGGTCATCGTCGTAGCGATCACGGGACTGGCCAGCTTCGTCAATCCTTCCTATGAGCTGGCAATCACGGCCCGGCTGATCCGCTTCGTGATGATGATTCTGGCCGCTACGTTCGGGTTGCTCGGCATTACGTTAGGGCTGGTCGTGATGATCTCGCACATGAATTCGCTAAGTTCCTTCGGCGTCCCTTATTTAGAGCCGTTCTCACCGCTCAACCTAAAAGCATGGGGAGACACCTTTATTCGCCTTCCCCTATGGATGATCAGAAAACGGCCGGCTGATCTTCATCCGCTGAAGAAAAACATGATAGCCAAATACCGTTTGCGCAATGGCCGACCTAGCAAAGAAGAGGATGGATCAGGATGAGATTAAATGGTAAAAAGCTAAGGCTCATCCAGCTGGGCATAATCATGTGCCTGACCTTTCCGATCTCCGGATGTTGGAATTACTTTGAATTAAATGAGCTGTCCTTTGTGACCGCGATCGGGTACGACCAAGGCAGTCACTATCCTTATCGCTTAACATTTCAAGTCATGAATCCTAATAATATGGTTCAACAGCCAATCGGCGGAGGTGGAAAGGGAGGTTCTCCTATCACGGTTTATACAGGAGAGGGCAATAATATCATTGAAGCCATTCAAAATGCATCCAATAAGATCAGCCGACACATGAACTTCTCTCATACACAAATCATCGTGATCGGCGAAGCTTTGGCGCGCAAAGGAATTGCTACGATCTTTGATGTAAAGGAACGCTCTATGGAAGGGCGCATCAATGTTCCGATTTTGATTGCCCGCGGGACAACAGCGGAAAACGTCATCAGCGCTCTCACTCCACTTGATCAGATCCCTGCTTACAACTTAGCTCAAAAAGTTTTAATAACAGAAGGGACACCGAGTAAAGCCTTGAATCTCATTGAAAACGACGTTGTTAGCATCTTATCAACACCAGGAATCGATTTAGTTTTAAGCGGCGTCGAATTATCCAATAACGGAAAGAAAGCAACCGAGCAGCAGTCGTTCCAATCAACCTCGCCGCCTCTGCTTGCTATCTCAAAAATGGGATTGTTTAAAAAGGATAAACTTGTGAGTTGGATCAATAACTCTGCCGCGATCGGAACCATATTTCTCTTGGACAAAATGAAACACGGAACATTTAGCATTAATTGTAAAAACAAGCCCAGTAAAGTAGCGATTCAAATTAATTATTCCAAAACAAAAGTAGAAGCGAGTATGGTCCATGGGACCCCCACTTTTCATATTACGGTTCGGACCAATGGCGATATAAAAGAAACCGAATGCCCCCTCAATTTGGAGGATCCAAAAGTCCTCAATATGCTGGGAAAACAGTCTGCCAAAAAGATTGGCGAATTTATCCAAAGTGCGATTCATGCTGCCAAACAGGTCAAGACCGATGTTTTCGGATTTGGTCAGGCCATCCACCGCGCCTCCCCACAATCTTGGAACAAACTGAAAAACCATTGGGACGATTTGTTTACCAAAGCGAAAGTAAACCTCGATATCTTTGTCAACATCACAGACTCGGGCTTGCGGAAAAAACCTTATGAGTTCAAATAGGAGAAAGGGAGAGAACATGACAAAGAATAAATGTACCCACACACAGCTTATCTTTCTCATTCTGCTGCAACAATTGGGCAGCAGCATCGTCGTCAGTCTGGGAATTCAAGCCAAGCAGGATGCATGGATTGCCATATTGGCCGCGTTGGTTGGCGGCCTTGCTTTGCTCTGGCTGCATATCAAATTGCATCAACTTCATCCCGATGTGCCCTTAACCGGGGTTATTCGAAAAATATTGGGAAAATGGCTTGGGTGGCCGCTTGCCCTTCTCTACGTTCTCTACTTTATTTATGTTGGAAGCAGGGTGTTGCGCGATCTTTCTGATCTGTTGAAAACAGCTTTGCTAGACTATACCCCTCTCTCTGCCATTAGTGCTTTTATTATGATCTGTATAGTCTATGTTTTAAGCCATGGACTCGAAAATCTGGGGAAGACCGGAGAGATTTTCGGCATGATCTATATTCTGAGCATCTTTTCCATTCTTTCTGTTTTGTTCATTACCAACGTTTTTAATCCGGACAGAATTTTACCCGTTGCCGAAGACCCCGTGCTTATTGTAAAAACAGCCTATCCTCTCGTCTATACGTTCCCGTATGGAGAAATCATTCTGTTCACCATGCTGTACCCTTATGTGCAAACCAATCAATCGCTGTATAAAATCACCGCGATAACCATGATCTTCAGCGGATTGCTTTTATCCTTGATCCTGGCTGTGATGGTGGGTGTACTGGGGCCTGAAGTGACAGCCCGTTCCACTTTTCCTTTATTGAGCTCGCTAGGCAAGGTCAACCTGCTTTACTTTTTGCACCGTCTCGATAGTTTGGCGATTGTCATCTTGGTCATCGGTGGCTTCTTTAAAATCGCGCTCTTTTTAATGAGCGCTGTAATCGGAGCAACTGATCTGTTTAAAGGAGAGCAAAAAAAGTTAGTGACACCGATCGGTGCCATCTTATTTGTCCTTTCCCAATTTATCGCGGCCAATATTGCTGAACATCTGAGCGAAGGGGAATATTTTGTGCCCCGCTACCTGCATTTACCCATGCAAACTGTTATTCCGCTCTTGTTGTTCCTGATCGGATGGATCAAAAAGAAACGTGCCCGTTCATCTGACCAGATTCATCCCCCACCAAATCAGGTTGCGCACTAGCGGATAAACTAAAAACGAAACGGTTAAAAAAATGGCCATATAATCCATCATCTCAAACGGAAAAAACATTTTTTCGATCGATTCCCCCAAGGGAAACCCGATCGCCAAATCAATTCCCACAATGAACAGAAGGGATGTTACCAATAAAAATAAATAAATGCCGATAGTTCTCATCTTCATCTCTCCTCTCTTCAATGCTAGTGTCTTGCTTTTAAGTTCAAGACATGCAAAAAATCACGACATGGAACACTTTTCTCCTTTACCCATAAAATAGAAATAACTTCTTTATGTAGGTAAAATCGAATTCCTTCTAAAAATAATGATTGAATAAATAACTATTTCCTTTTATTATTTGTATAAGGGAAACTTTTTTAACCTCCCTCTACAATTTAACCATAAGCAAAAAAAACAAAAGGCATGAAACACCTCTTGGAAAGATCCCTTCATTCAAGTCGGTGATTGGGTATAGCCATTCTGTCCTTTTCGGCCAAAATGAGATTTGGTTCTATTTTTTACCGCAAATTTTGCCCTGGCGCAAAAATAATGGCTCCGTACATAAAATAGAAGAGGAGTGTGTCAAGATGAAGAATTCGATGATGCGGATGGATTGGGGAGGGTGGAAAAAAGAACGGACCATTCCCAGTCTGCCGGAAGTTCACCGTTCTCTTCCGGTTCCGGCCAAAGGTTCCTGGTTCCGCAAACTTCTCGCTTTTGTCGGGCCCGGTTATCTGGTGGCGGTCGGTTATATGGACCCGGGCAATTGGGCAACCGACATCGCCGGCGGTTCCACCTTTGGCTACCCACTGCTCTTTGTCATTCTGCTCTCAAATCTGATGGCCATTTTATTGCAGACACTTGCCGGCAAATTGGGCATTGTCTGCGGTCGGGATCTCGCACAGGCATGCCGCGATCATTACTCCAGACCGGTATCCCTTTTCCTCTGGGTCTTGTGTGAACTGGCGATTGCTGCCTGCGACCTGGCCGAACTGCTGGGAACTGCGATCGCCCTGCAACTGCTGTTTCATATTCCGCTGCTAATCGGCATTCTGTTGACAGCGGTCGACATTATTCTGATTTTGCTCCTGCAAAACAAAGGGTTTCGCTATATTGAATCGATCGTCGTTTCGTTTATGGTGGTTATCTTTCTCTGTTTCGTCGTGGAACTGGCGTTGGCCCATCCCACATTGCACGAAATTGCCAAAGGGTTTGTGCCAAGCAGTCAAATCATTACCAACCCCGATATGCTTTATATCGCCATCGGCATCTTGGGTGCAACGGTGATGCCGCACAACCTTTATCTTCATTCATCCATTGTGCAAACGCGAGCCGTCCCCCATACGAAGGACGGAAAAAAAGCGGCGATCCGCTTTGCCACCCTCGACACAACGGCCGCCCTGTTCTTTGCCCTGTTTATCAATGCGGCGATTCTGATTCTGTCGGCGGCCAGCTTCCACAGCTTCGGCATGGTTGTGAATGATATCAGCAAGGCCTACCAATTATTAAGCCCGATATTGGGCACCTCCGCCGCCAGCATTTTATTCGGCGTGGCCCTGCTCGCATCGGGGCAAAATTCCACATTGACCGGCACTTTGGCCGGACAGATCGTTATGGAGGGTTTCCTTGATCTCCGGTTAAAACCGTGGCTGCGCCGCTTGATTACACGGCTGATCGCCATCATGCCTGCTGCAATCATGACCGCTTTGTACGGGGCGCAAGGAGCCATGGATCTGCTGGTTCTGAGCCAGGTGATTCTCTCGTTGCAATTGCCGTTTGCCATTGTCCCGCTGATCAAGTTTACCGGTGACAAAAGCAAAATGGGGAACTTCGCCAATCCCCGCTGGCTGCAAATACTCGCCTGGCTTGTCGCCGTCATTATCATCGCGTTTAATCTCGTTTTGCTGGTTCAGATATTTTACTCTTGATGATCAATGAAGTGATGACCGAACATCGGAGGAGGTTGGAGCTTAGGCTCTTTCCTCCTTTTATTTTAGAGAGAAATCAGATCGGACCGCTTCAGAACCAATGAGAAATTCCGTTTACACATCATACCGAAAAATCAGTTATGTCATATCGAAACATAAGCGTTATCCACGTGTAACAATCTTGAAAAAAATCGTAATAAAACAGACAAGTTTGTTTTTTTCGTGATATAATATAATCAAATCAAACAAATGCATAAAAAACCCAAGGCCCGCATCAAAACGAGCCTTGGGTTTCACTCACATTGTATTGTAGAGCATGATCCAGATTGAACCGGCCACCGTTGCAACCGCGACAAAAATGCCGTAGAGCAGATTGATGATCTGGAACACCTTGCTGTCTCCTTCACTGATGTGCATGAAGTAAACCAATTGAACGACAAACTGGAAAATGGCCAGAATCACAATAATCGTCAAGCGCAAACCCACGGGAATCGGCGCTTTTAATGTGACCCAAAGAGCCGCAAAGGTAAGGAGCAACGACCAGATAAACCCGATTATATGATGCTTTGGTGAATGATGCTGTGTTTGTTCCATATCAGGTCACCACCCCTGTCAAATATACGGCTGTAAAGATGAAGATCCAGACCACATCGAGGAAGTGCCAATACAATCCCGTAATGAATGCTTTACGCGCAGTCATCGGAGTAAAGCCGCGTTTGGCAATTTGGGCCATGACACACAAGATCCAGAGAACCCCGAGGCTGACGTGGGCACCATGCGTACCCACCAGAATGAAGAAACCGGACAAAAATGCACTTCGGGAAAGACCTGCCCCTTCCGATACATAAGTGACGAACTCACGGATCTCCATGCCGAGAAATCCGAGGCCAAGGAGAAGCGTTATCGCCATCCAGGCCATATAGCCCTTTTTATTTCCTTTTCTCATTTCCAGCACGGCCAAGCCGCAGGTAAAACTACTTGTCAACAGCAGCAACGTTTCAATCATGAAATCCCGTACTTCAAACAGCTCTTTGGAAGTAGGACCTCCGGCCGTTTGCCCGTGCAAAACCAGGTATGTGGCAAACAGCGTCGCAAACAGAACGATCTCCGCCCCCAGGAAAATCCAGAAGCCAAAAATCTTCAGGCTTCCTTCTTCCGTTGAGTACTCCAAGGGGCCGGAGGAGGTGGCCTTTTCGCTTATTGCAGCCATCCTGACATCCTCCTTACCGCATGATGATTGGTTTTAACTCGCCATTTCGTGTTTTTTGATTTCCTCCACCGATACATAATGGTGGGAGTCATAGTCGTTAAACGAACGCCACAGCATGCAGAGGAGCACACCGATCAGTCCGCCGATGGCCAGCAGATACCATTCGAAAACAAAGCCAAAACCGGCAACAAACATAAACGCGGACATGACAATCGGCATTCCCGTATTGTTCGGCATATGAATCGGTTTATAGGGTTCCGGTTTTTCTTTCTTTTTGCCTTTCTCCTTCTTCATGTGCCACCAAGCGTCGAGCGCCTCCACTTTCGGGATGTGCGCAAAGTTGTAGTGTGGTGCCGGAGAGGATAAGGACCACTCCAACGTGCGGCCGTCCCAGGCATCGCCAGTCACATCGCGCTCACCGAAGCGTGCGCTGTAGTAGACGCAGTAACAGAAGATGAGGAAGCCAATCCCCATGATAAAGGCACCGATTGTTTCCACCATGTTGATCGGTCCCCATCCGGTTTCGGCCGGATACGTGTAAATGCGGCGGGTCATTCCTTGCAGTCCGACGAGGTACATCGGAATGAAGCAGAGGTGGAACCCGATATTGAAGACCCAGAATGCCCATTTGCCCAGACGTTCATCCAGCTTGTGCCCGAACATTTTCGGCCACCAGTAGGTGAGTCCGGCAAAGCAGCCGAAAACTGTACCGCCGATCAGCACATAGTGGAAGTGGCTGATCAGGAAGTAGCTGTTGTGGTATTGATAGTCTGCCGGTACTGCGGCGAGCATCACACCGGTCACTCCACCGATCAGGAAGCTGGGAATAAAGGCAAGTGCCCACAACATCGGCTGGGTAAACTCAATCCGCCCTTTGTGAAGGGTTAACAGCCAGTTGAACACTTTGACCCCGGTCGGAATCGCGATCAGCATCGTCGAGACACCAAAGAACGAGTTGATCCACGGTCCCTGTCCCATGGTGAAGAAGTGGTGCAACCAAACGATAAAGCTGAGTGCGGAGATCGCCACCATCGAATAAACCATCGCCCGGTATCCGAACAAACGTTTCCGAGCAAACGTACTGATAACTTCGGAGAAAATGCCGAATGCCGGCAAAATCACGATATAAACTTCCGGGTGTCCCCAAATCCAGAACAGATTCGCCCACATCATCGGCATACCGCCGGCCGTGACCGTAAAGAAGTGTGCACCAAACAGGCGGTCAATCGTGAGCAGGGCAAGTGCCACTGTCAAAACAGGGAAAGCAAAGATAATGATCACAGAAGTGATTAAGGTCGACCAGGTAAACAGCGGCATTTTCATGAGCGTCATACCCGGTGCGCGCATTTTGATAATCGTCACCAAGAAGTTGATCCCGGTCATCAGCGTACCGATCCCGGCAATCTGCAATCCCAGCAAATAATAGTTTTCTCCAGGTCCCGGATCAAGTTCATTTCCGGCAAGCGGTGTGTAACTGGTCCATCCAGCGTCCGGAGATCCACCGATGACAAATGAAATATTGAACAACATCGCCCCGGCGAAAAACAGCCAGAAGCTGACAGCGTTGAGTTCCGGAAACGCAACGTCGCGGGCCCCGATCTGAAGCGGAACTGCCACGTTCATCAAACCGACGATAAACGGCATCGCCATGAACAAAATCATGATCGTACCATGGGTGGTAAAGATTTCGTCATAGTGTTGGGCGTTGAGGAAATTCAAGCCCGGCCATGCCAGTTGCGTCCGCATTAAAAGCGCGTCCACCCCACCGCGG
This sequence comes from Thermoactinomyces sp. CICC 10521, assembly GCF_016055135.1. Lineage (NCBI taxonomy): Bacteria > Bacillati > Bacillota > Bacilli > Caryophanales > Thermoactinomycetaceae > Thermoactinomyces > Thermoactinomyces sp. CICC 10521. The sequence goes on from NZ_JAECVZ010000006.1 coordinate 138,989, forward strand.
AATAACATGAGGAGCGCAGAGATGATATACATAATCCCAATGCGTTTATGATCGACGGTTGTCAACCATTCATCCCACAACCAACGCCATTTCTTAAAGTAGGTGAGGACGAAGATGATCCCCAACGTCACCAGAACGATCAACACGTCAGCCATGTAGATCATCGGCTCCCCGGTTACGAAGAAGCCGTGTTCCGGCATTTTAAAGCTAAATAAACTGCTCATGTTTCTCCTACCTCCTTTTCACCAGAATTCACTCCATATGGGTCATGGTTTCGGAGCCATGGTTCATATTTTCCATGCCATGGTTCATCCCACTCATGTCATGATTCATGGAGTTCGCCTCGGAAGTACCGTGATCCATGTCTTTCATGTCATGGTTCATGTTTGGATCTTCTTTCAGTTTCGGGTAGGAAGAGTAGGTTTGTTCCCCTACCAGACCGGGTTGAAGAAGTTTTTTCCATTGGGCCTCCGTTTGTTTTGGTGCCGTTTTCTTAACCTGCTCAACCCATGCGTTGAAATCTGCTTCTTTTTGCGCAATGACATCAAATTGCATATGAGTAAATCCACGACCGGAGAAGTTGGCACTGCGGCCGACATAGGTACCAGGCTTGTCCGCTTCAAGCCATAATTTCATGGACATACCGGGCATGGTATACTCCTGTCCGCCTAACTCAGGAACCCAGAAGGAGTTCATCGCACCAACTGCGTTCAATTCAAACCGGATCGGAACATCTGCGGGGATCTTCACATAATTGACTGTTTCGATCCCTTGCTCCGGATATTTGAAAATCCATTTCCAATCGGCTGAAGTCACTTCAATTACAAGCGGTTTTTTGTGAGGGCTCGGCGATTTCTCCAAATCAAACGTCATCGTTACGGTAGGAACTGCAATAAGCGCCACGATCACGATCGGGATCGCCGTCCAAATCATTTCCAACCATTTGTTTTCATGCACTTCGGGCGGTTCATAACCCTCGTTTTCCGGCTTTGCTCTATATTTCACAAGCATATAGACGAAAAGAATCCCAACCACGACAAAAATAAGGAGCATTAAACCCGAAGTCCACAAGATCAGGTCCAATTGTTTTTTCGCGACCGGCCCTTGCGGATTGAGAACCCCGGATTTGATCGGGGCACATCCGGTTAAGAGCAGGAATAATCCGGGAAGGATGGCCGCCTGCTTCAACCGGCGAAGTTTTTTTCCAAACATGGCTTGCTTTCACCCTTTCCTGACGAAGCTCAAGAAGTGACATTCATCCGCAGTTGCAGCAGAAAAAGTTAGGCTTCGCGATATATACATAAATTATAAATATTGGAAATTAATTCGTATGTAAGCCTGCGCAAAAGGATTAATCCGCAGGTTTACATAGCTCGTTCAAAATTAATCTATCACATCGCCACTTTTCATTTTATGACGAAATGTGTTGTATAAATGGACGAAATATGACAGTTTGATTAATTTTACAACGAAAATGCTAAAAATGACTATAATAAACAGGAGAATTACGAATAAATTACACGCAAATTACAAAATATTTCATCCCTCCTGATATTTTTTCAATACCAAAAAAAGACGAAAAATTCATCTTCCCTCCTCCTTCCCCTCTTCTCTGATCTTTCAACAAAAAATAGGAATCCGCCGCTACCAAAAAAACAGATTTCTCATAGATTAATAGAGACGAAGAAATGGCGCCAACAAGAGTTTTTGGCCTTAATTCCATTGAAATGACACTGATTTCCCGGAATGACATTTCAAAGAGAGGAGGGAGTTTGTATGCAAACTTTAAATAACCGCCGCCACAATCATAACAATCATGATAATCATAACGATCACAATGACAACAATGACCACCGCAGGCGAACCGTCATTTTACACCCTCACCGACGCGAAAACAGAACCGTTCACTTGCGCCGCAACCAGTCTGTTTTGGTAAAATGCAGAAGATCAACCACTTCCCGTCACCGAAGGATTCACCTTCGCCCAGGAGATGCCGTCAGGATCAGATGTGGCAACAGTTCGGTCGTGGTCACTTGCGGCCGCCCATTTGGACGGCTTCGGACCATTACCATCCATCCGCATGAATCGGTTCTCGTTACCTGCGGTTTCTAAACAAATCGACCGGCCGGGATCATCCCCCCCCTGAGGGAATGGTCCCTTTTTTTGATTGAACAACCATTCTGCTACATAAAAAAACAGAGCAGCCATGTGTAAATGGATGCTCTATTTTCCTTGGAAATATTCTTCCAGCGTAATTCCTTTCTGGGCGATTTCCTGGGCGATCTCTTTTCCGACATACCGGATGTGCCAAGGTTCGTACGCATAACCCGTAATCTGTGTTTTCCCTTTGGGATAGCGGATGATGAACCCATACTCGGCGGCATGTTCGGCCAGCCACTTTCCTTCTTTGGTTTCCCCGAATGATTCATCCAAAGCCAGATGGGCGCTGGGGCTGGAAACGTCGATTGCCAAACCCGTTTCATGTTCACTTTGTCCCGGATAAGCACTGAATTGTGACGTTCTTTCTTTCCCATTTTTTCTTACATTGTTTTCGTAGATTGCCTTTTGCCGGGCATAAGACCGATATCCCGAAATCCCGACCAGATGAAGATTCTGTTTCGCAGCTGCCTGTACCAGCTGTTCCAGCGCGTGGGCAGCTTCCTTGCGCAAGTGTTTCTTCTCCAGATCCCCCTGACCCGCAAACGGAATATTGGGCTGGATCAAATCAGCCGGAACATAATCGGCCGGCAGACTACGGTGTTTATTTACGACAACGGACAAATCCGCCGGGTTGGTAACCACAGCCAGTCCATTGCTATCGATCTTGATCGTGTCTTTTAACGGAACAATCACCCGGACGCGCATGGTTGCCCTGGTCTGCTTGTATACCGCCGTCACCCATACAGATGAGCCCGTCTTCGCCTGTTTGCTTACCGTGAGTCGCCCTTGGGAATCCACTTGTGCAACTTCGGGATTGCTCACCGTATAAGAAACTTGATCGGAATTCAGCTCCACTTTGCGGTTTGCCGGCGTAATCCCTGACAAGGTAAGAGAATAGGATGCTCCCGGAGCCAGTGTTTGCTCATCCGTTGGAAAAGCGATTGCCCGAAAAACCGGCTGTTCCTGCTTGGCTCCGTTTAATCGGTTTACCGCGGCATCGATCGGGCTTCCACATCCCGACAGAAAGATCAATACCCCCAAAGCAGCAACAGCCGCTTGCCAACTCCGATGTTGATATCGATTCACCCTTCCCCTCCCTCCTCTGCAAAGGTGATCCTGGAAGGCAATAAGGCATGCCATAAACGAACTGATTCTATAATATACTTCTTTGACCCAAGTTCATCCTTTTTTGCGAGATTGCAACAAAGTGTTCACGAATAAAATACCTGTTCAGCCTCCGGCAAATCCGGTAAAACAGGGACAACCTGCCGGCACAAAAAAAGCGGCTTCTTATAAAAAGAAAACACCGCAAAAAAAATGAAAAGAAAGATGGAAAGACTCAGCCTCTAGGCATGAGAAGCCCCTCCGCGATTATTCCCCACCCTGTAAAATTCATGAAACAACTTAATCAAAGCTCTCTTTTCGATCCTCGACACATACGAACGCGAAATTCCCAGCTCCTTGGCAATTTCCCGCTGCGTTTTTTCCTTTTCCCCTCCCAGTCCAAACCGCGCACGAATCACTTCCTGCTCCCTCTCATCAAGAATGTGGATATGGCTGTATATGTTCTTGCGCTCTATTTTTAACTGAACCGTCTCCACCACATCATCCCGCTCTGTGCCAAGAATATCAATCAGGGTGATTTCGTTCACCTTTTATGTTTATCTGTACTAAGTGACAGCCCATGAGCGGAAACGGCTGACAACCATCGCTCACGGGCCATAACTCCCCCAAAGGAAAGGAGTCTTTTCACATTGTATCAGGATCAACAAAATTTGAGAAGCTTGCGGATCGGGAAAGAGTTGTTGCGTTATGATTGACCGTCAGTTACTGGAACGTTGGGAGCCGGTGAAAGGCTATGAAGGATTATATTCTATCTCCAACTACGGCCGAATTCGGAGAGAACAGCGCGTGATTATCAACATTAGGGGGAACCGGCAGGTGATTCCGGAGAAGATCCTGCGGCCATATTATCGGCGAGGATGGGGCAAACAGATTACTCTGAGGGATAGAAACGGGAAAGTCCGAACCCATCTTGTCGATGTTCTCTATAGAAAACACTTCTAAAATTCTAAGAAAATAACCACCTCTAATGAGTCAGAAACACGAAGCGAAAGAATGCGGGTTTACCCCCTCTCCTCTAATGAGTCGCTATCCAAAAATTAGCCCTTGGCGGTTTTTGATACATCCGTGAAGCGGGGAAGGAGACTTTTCACAGATAAAAAATCTAATGGGGGCGGATAAAAAATGATCCGGTTTAACATCCAGACAAAACGGCGTGTGTATGCGGTATATGTTGAGTTTGATAAATCCGGCGAACATTATGAGATTGACATTTATGCGATAGATGGCCGGAGAAGAAAAAATGTCGTAGGTTGGCAAGAAGTCGAGATCACTTCCGATCCGCTTACGCTGGCCAAAAACGAAGTAGCCAAATATGAACTACGCGAAGACTACGCGGACCGATATGACGATAAAGTATTTTCCCTAGACAGCGAACAGGCGGCGGAGCTGGTAAAACAAGTTCATGAGGTTGAAGTCAATGACTGGCAGGCAGGTCAAAAGGGCGTTGTACGTTGGGAGCAAACCAAGGCAGCCAAAACAGCCAAACAGAAGGGAGCTTCGAAATAATGCGCTGGATTGATCGGGTAGTGTTCGGGGTTGTCGTGATTATCGCAGGCACGGTAATAGGTTTATCCATTCACAGTACGGCGATGCTGGCGGATGCATTGAACCTTAACGCCTATCTGATGGCCGGACTGGTAGAGATCCTCTTCGCCTCCCTCCTATTCATTCGCGGGAGACAGCGGGCCACACAAAGGAACGTCCCATTCTTCCTCAATGCCGGCTACTTTGCTAGTCTAGGGTTTGTAACTGCGGTGAACATGTGGGGTCTGGCCCATGCAAATCTGATCATTGGTCCCATCGTTGGAGCGGCCATCAGCGGCGCAATGTGGATGATGGAAAGTTGCCTTGTCTGGCTCATTGTCGACAGCCACAAGCCATATAAAAAGAGTATTTGGCGTATGAAATATGAAGCGAAACGGGATATCAAAGAGGAGAAGTCCATTCAGTGGATCGAATGGCAGCGATCGGAGGCCAGGAAGCCGGATTTGGCTCTGATCCGGGCAGCCCGAAAATCAGAAGAGGCCCGAAAGAAGGTTGAAGCAGAAGGACTTCCCGAATACTTCGCCCAGTGGCAGGATTCCTCATCTGCAATCGAACCGATTCCGGTCGAACGAGAGGCCGAAATAGTCCCCATTAAGCGAACAATCGGTTTCCATATGGAGGATCGAACACCTGAGACCGAACAGCGAACATCGAACACCGAAAAGCCCGTAATTTCGCCGTCGAACACCTCCTCGAACACTAAGACCGAACGAATTATCAAATACGTCATGGGGCTGATCGAACAGGGGGAGGTATTCACCGTAACCACGGTGGCCAATGACATGGAGTGTTCGCGATCAACGGCATCCGTAGCGATCCGAAAAGCAAAGGAGCAAAGGGAGAAAATGAATAAATGATGATTCCGTTAGCGGAGGCAATCTATCCTTCCGCTTTTAATTGGCCGGGAATAATTTCGTATGAAAAAATGACACAAAAATACAGATGATTGCGAATAGAAGGATAAACAAATCGATGCCGAACAGGTGAAGGCAATTATGTAAATAGAAAGGGAAATTGTGTATGAAAAAAGTTCTGATTTGGATCGGTGCGTTCTTAGGACTTTGCATTTTAATGGCGATTCTCCCCGGATTACTTGTACTAATTAGTCTTGCCGCCGTTGTAGTCGGGATTATTTCCATAAAGGGGAAAATTAGTTCGCCAAAATGGCTGGTAAGCCTGGCGAAATATCCGATTGCTTTGATTGCCTTTGGCGCTCTTTTCTTTCTCATTTCTGTAGCTTCATTAGGGGCTAACGATGCAAAGCCTGTAGTAAAACCCACTCCTGTGGGGAAAACACCAATTGCCATTAAAGAGCCCGTTCAACCCGACCCGCCCGATGGCAGACTAACCTCCGATCTTATCAACACACTTTGATACGACGATATAAAAAGAGAACCTCCGTTTTTCGACGCGGTTCTCTTTTTATCATCCATCAAGCCGGGCGTCAGGCGAAACCCTCTTCGTTTGGCGATGTTCGTCAGACAATGTTGCTAACCTTTGAAACGCAAAGAAAAAGGGGCGATATGGATCTTTATCGCCCAGCGAAAATCATTATTCAGGATCAGTCATTTGCATCAAAGCCCGTTTAAAATCCTCATACATCTCAAACGCTTCCTCCAAAGCTTTCCACAAATCATCGTAATTGCGGAATCCGGGTCTACTTATACTTTCGTCTGTACCATCTAATAATTGCTTTAACAATATCCATGGGCTACCTGTTAGTAATTCTCCATCCTTCCGGGCCACCCAGATAAACTCCAAAAGAGCATATTTGAGAGAGATATGAAATCCAAATTGAAAGGGAGGGTATTCCTCTACAATTTGAAAGAAATTTTCCCTTTTGTCGTAACGAGCCGGATAACCTAATTCAGCTAATATCCGCAAAACTTCATTGTTATCATAACCTTCAAGCCTCTCATTAGACTTAAATCTATACTTTGCAGACAACCTTTTGTACCTGTTAATAAAATCAATCTTCTCTAATGCCTCTCTGATTTCTGGTCGTAACTGCATGATTCATTCCTCCCTGAACCTTATTTCAATCCCATATTTATTTTTGGCCAAATCAATATACTCTTGTATTTGACTAAAACTCCGATTCGATGCGGGAATCTCCAAGATTTGTTTCCCCTTAAGCGGTTGACCATCGATCTCTGGAAACTTATTTGATCGTATTTTTATACCGGGTTTGTATTTGATTTTCATTTCCCTTAAATACGACTCAAAGGTAGTGATGTCAATCGTGTCCAAGTCCGTTGCTTTCCTGGATACAATTTCTTCTTTTACAGGATTATAAGAATCCAATCGTTTCCCATTACTCAAGTTAACTTCGTTAAAAGGATACCATTGTTCTTCCTCAGCTTTTTTGTTAAAGGCATTTCCCCTAGCCATGGGTGAATCTTTCAACCAATAATCCCTTGCTTGCTTCCAATTTACGCGATCTCTTGGCGGCTTTCCTTCTTTTGATTTACGGGCGAGATATTTTTCATAAGCCGACTCTAATGTGGGGTCTTTAAACTTTCCATTAGGAGAAAATAATCCTCCGTCCGCCCCCTCACCACTACCTTCAGAAGCAAACTTCTGCAACCACGCACCAAATTCAGTATCTCCAACTGTTATTTTACCAAAACTAATGGATGGTATTTTCATTCCCGATGCGTCTAATACGCCTACCTCAAGTTTCGGGATCGGAATTTCATTGATTTTGGAAAGGATCGGGCCTGTATGGTTTGAAATGGACCAGCCCGCAAATGCAAAGAATCCACCAAAGACGGTCGCAACAAACGTATTCCTGAGATTCACCTTCCCGGTCTTAAACCAATCAAAAAGAGATTGACCTGTTCCGCCCCCTACTGCTCCGCCCAAGATTTTAGGAAAGGCTTCTCCTAACCAGGAAATCTTTGAACCAAGCCAAGAAACAAAGCCCGAACCGGCAACACTTGAAGATACATAGGAGCCGAAAACTCCCCCAATGCCTCCGGACAGGCCTCCAAATAGCATATCTGAGAGCATTTCTGATCCAAGAAAGTCATTTCCTGAAAGCCAGGAAAAAAGGCCACTGATGACAATACCAGCCAGAATCCCTTCACCCAGGGTCTCTCCCGAGATTACGAGCGCACCAAGCACGAACTCGCCACCAAAAACAATCAAAACCACAGCCGCAATGACCAACACAATGATCCCGATCGTTAATCCAATGGTGGCGATATTCTCCTTAATCCAATCCCATGCAGATGACAACCCATCTACAACGACTTTGGCGATTTTGTCACATACCTTACAAATCCAGTCCCATGCTTCTGAACAAGCTTCCTTTGTTTTATTCCATGCACTGGAGACGGTTTCCTTTGTCCAATTCCATGCTTTCGTAAGCCAATTCCCATCTCCATCCTCTTTTTCTTTTTGGGGAGTTGAGGTGACTGGCGTCTCCTTTGTTGGTGCCGGGCCTGGTTGAACCTTTTCAAAGTGATCATTCACGTGGGGAACATTAAAGCTGCTCCCACTCGCAAAAACTTGACCGCTACCCAAAATGCCTACACCAACAAATGTTAAAAGAACGATGATTATGAATCGATAAACATACTTGCTCATATCTACCGTTACGGAAAATAGACAATCGTCTCTCCGTAACGGATTCACCCCTCTCTACTAAAAAATGATGAAATAAGGATTCAAAAAAGGACAGGCTCGACCTTCGGTCAACTCTGTCCAATAAAAAATGGTGAAACAGAAACGCAGCTTTTTAAGCTTGATCCGTTTGAGGGAATTTCGTTGCGATCGGGGTCAATTCTTGTGAAAATTGACTCATTTAAAATAATACACAAATATACCATTTCATTTGTAATATGACTCATTTTATTTTTGTCTAAAGAAGTAATATTTCCTTCAAAAAGTATTTGCAACTGTCCAAAAAAATTTCAGTTGAAAAAATTCAGCCCTTGATAATGATAAAAAATATTGTCATCAATTTTCCCCACCTGAAGATAGATACTCTGCAACCGCCCTCATATCCCATTTCTCATGAAATACCCGATTTCTCTTGCCTAACGCCATCATTTAGTATATTTTAATCACTGTCTACACTTAGATAAACAGATAGCGCATTAATACATATGTGCTTTTTAATTAACTTTGACGGGAGGGGATTTCGTGACTACCATCTATGATATTTTAAACCAATTACGCCAAGTCGCCAGAAACACACGAGAACAAGGTGATCTCTTCGAACGTCTGATGGTTTCCTTTTTGCAAACTGATCCCCAATATAAGCAACTATTTTCCAATGTCTGGCGATGGATGGACTGGCCTAGCCGGAATGGACGTGTTGATACTGGAATCGACCTAGTTGCAAAGGAAGTGGGTTCAGGAGATACCTGGGCCATCCAGTGCAAATTTTATGAACATGGACACAAAATTCAAAAATCTGATCTTGACTCGTTTTTCACCGAATCAGGTAAGCGCCCTTTCCGCAAGCGTATGATCATCGCCACAGCTCCAATGAGCAAACATGCTGAGGATGCCTGTCAGAATCAACAAATCCCTGTTACCATCCTAGACATGGAGGCATTAGAAAAAAGCTCTATTGATTGGAGTCGTTTTTCGTGGAATAGTCCGCAAAATCTACAACCTCGGAAAAAGAAAAAACTTCGTCCACATCAGGAAGCGGCCATTGCCGATGTAGTTGCTAGATTTCAAAACTATGATCGCGGCAAACTCATCATGGCTTGTGGCACGGGTAAAACATTTACTTCATTAAAACTAACTGAAAGATTGGTACCATCAAGCGGTCTCGTCCTTTTCCTCGTTCCTTCTATTGCACTACTTTCACAGACTTTACGTGAATGGACCGCTGAAGCAGAGATCCCCTTGCGATCCTTTGCGGTCTGTTCTGATAAAAAGGTTGGCAAAAAAGAAGGTGAAGATTTACGTGTATCGGATCTGGCCTACCCTGCTACCACCAATGCCAAACACCTTGTAGACGAGATCAAAAAAGGACTAGGAGATTCACTTACCATTATATTCTCTACTTATCAGTCCATTGATGTAGTTTCAGAGGCACAGAAAGCCGGATTGCCTGCTTTTGATCTAGTAATCTGCGATGAGGCCCATCGCACAACAGGTGTAGTACGAGGCAATGAAGCCTCCTACTTCACCAAGGTCCATGAGGAAAAATTCATTCAGGCGAAGAAGCGTCTTTATATGACTGCCACTCCGCGGATCTATGCCGATGCCAGCAAATCAAAGGCTAAAGAGGCTAACGTGGAGCTTTATTCTATGGATGATGAATCGATTTATGGACCGGAGTTTCATCGACTGAACTTCTCGAAAGCTGTTGAATTAGGAATTCTTTCCGATTATAAAGTGATTATTTTGGCAGTCGATGAACAGCATATCCTAGACCATCTTGGGAACAAGATTCATGCCAATGAGGAGAATATCACTCTCGATGATGCAGCAAAGATCGTAGGCTGTTGGAATGCCCTCTCTAAGCGTTTTATGGAGAATGAATCAGATCAGGCTGCCGATCTCATGCCTATGCGCCGCGCCGTTGCCTTTTCCAATTCTATTAAAAACTCGAAACGTGTGACTGAACTTTTTGCTCGTACGATTGAAGATTATTGTGCTTCCTTGTCCAATGAAGTTGAAAATCTTCTTGTTTGCGAAGTTAACCATGTCGATGGAACACATAATATTGTTGAGCGTAATAGTAAGTTGCAGTGGCTCAGAGAAAATACCGATGAAAATACCTGTCGAATCCTGAGTAATGCTCGATGTCTTACGGAGGGTGTGGATGTTCCAACTCTCGATGCAGTCATCTTCCTGAATCCACGAGAATCTCAGGTGGATGTTGTTCAGGCTGTAGGTCGAGTTATGCGGAAAGCCCCTGGAAAGCAATATGGTTACGTGATTTTGCCCATTGTTGTTTCTACAAATGATTCACCCGAAGAAGCTCTAAACAAGAATCAGAACTATCGCGTCGTCTGGGAAGTTCTTAACGCTTTACGTGCTCATGACGACCGTTTTAATGATCTTGTTAACAAATTAGAGTTGAATAAAAGAAAGCCTGATAAGATCCAAGTAATAGGTGTAGGGGGTGACAGTGAGGAAGAAGAAAACGAGGGAGAACATCGGGAAAGTCAACAGCAATTCGAACAACTCTCATTAGATTTTAAGGAAATTAAAGAATGGCGTGAAGCCATTTATGCCAAGATCGTTCAAAAGTGTGGTGAACGTCGCTATTGGGAAACTTGGGCTAAGGATGTAGCGAAGATAGCCGAGCGCCACAAAACGCATATTCACGCGATTTTGGAAAGTTCTGATCCTAAGGCTCGTGAAGCTCAGAAAGCCTTTACTGATTTCCTGAAAGGATTACAGAATAATATAAATGAAATCATCGGGCAAGACGAAGCAATTGAAATGTTAGCCCAGCATCTTGTGACCAAACCGGTTTTTGATGCGCTTTTCGAGAATTATGCTTTCAGTAGCCACAACCCCGTTTCCCAAGCCATGCAGAAAGTGCTGGATGTTTTGGAAGACCATGCTCTTTGGAAAGAAACTGAATCCCTAGAGGATTTCTATAAAAGCGTCCGGAGACGTGCGAGTGGCATCGACAATGCAGAAGGAAAGCAAAAAATCATTATTGAGTTGTACGACAAGTTCTTCCGTACCGCCTTCCCGAAAATGGCTGAGCGCTTAGGAATCGTCTATACTCCCACTGAAGTAGTCGATTTTATTCTTAAAAGTGCAGACGACGTACTTCAAGAAGAGTTCGGAATACATCTGAGCGACGAGGGTGTACATATACTTGATCCTTTCACAGGTACAGGCACATTCATTGTTCGCTTATTGCAAAGCGGGCTGATCCGCTCCGAAGATCTCGTGCGAAAGTATCGGGAAGAGCTGCACGCCAATGAGATTGTATTACTCGCTTATTACATCGCCGCAATCAACATTGAGGAGGCGTACCATCGTCTGTCTGGGCAGGATTATGAGCCCTTCCCCGGTATTGTACTGACCGACACGTTCCAGTTGGGGGAAAACAAAGGCACATTAGCAGAAACCATGTTCCCAGAGAACAACGAACGCATCGCCAGACAGAACCGGCAGGAAATCCGGGTCATTGTTGGGAATCCGCCTTATTCTATAGGCCAGGAAAGCCAGAACGATAACAATCAGAACCTGACATACCCCCATCTGGATCAGCGAATCACAGAAACTTATGCAGCATCTTCCAAATCCGTACTAAAAAAAGGCCTTTACGACTCCTATATCCGCGCCATCCGCTGGGCGAGTGACCGGATTGGCAATCAGGGTGTAATCGCCTTTGTCACTAATGGATCGTTCATTGACAGTAATACGACGGACGGCCTTCGCAAGTGCTTGGCAGAAGAGTTCACGGCGATCTATTGTTTCAATTTACGTGGGAATCAACGCACATCTGGTGAGCAATCCAGAAAGGAAGGTGGGAAGATTTTTGGGTCTGGGAGCCGCGCTCCTATCGCCATCACAGTTCTGGTCAAGAACCCGGCCAATCAAGGCTCCTGTATCATCAGATATCACGACATTGGCGATTACCTCAGTCGCGAGCAAAAGTTAGAGATCATTCGTCAGGCTGGAAGCATCAAGGGGTTATCTTGGACGGTGGTTCAGCCTAATGACGCACATGACTGGATTAATCAACGCAACGAGGGTTTTACGAAACTCATTCCTCTTCAGGCCGATAAAAAGAGTAGGGAGCCATCCATTTTTGACTATTATTCGTTAGGTGTATCTACGAACCGTGATAGCTGGACGTATAATTTTTCACGCAACTGTCTTCAGAACAACATGCGGGCAATGATTGACTTCTACAACCAGCAAGTGGATGAATTCAAGGCGTTAGGTAAGGCGCATCCTACGATGGAAGATGTAAATAACTTTGTCGATACCGACCCACGCAAGATTAGTTGGTCTCGCGCACTAAAACAGAATCTTTCTCGCGGCAAGCAATATCCATATGATGAATGCAGCATTGTCCAGTCAATGTACCGGCCTTTTTGTAAGCAATGGCTTTATTTCAGTCGTACTTTTAATGAAGTGGTTAGCAAGATGCCGCAACTCTTCCCTGATCCCACCATAGAGAATCGGGTGATTTCGGTGACGGGGATTGGGGCAAACAAATTATTTTCTGCTCTCATGGTAAATTCCATTCCAAATTTGGATTTTCATGAAAAAGGCCGATGCTTCCCCCTCTACTACTATGAAGATCAAACGGATCAGCTTGACGGGTTAGAACAGGGAGAGGACCAAGGTCGCTACATCCGACATGATGCAATCACAGATTGGGCACTCAAGGAATGCCGGCGACGCTATGGCAATGCGGTATCCAAGGAGGACATCTTCTACTACGTCTATGGCGTGCTTCATTCTCCCGAGTATCGGGAACTTTTTGCCGCTGATCTTAAGAAGATGCTTCCGCGCATTCCATTGGTAACTTCTGGAGGGGACTTCTGGGCCTTTAGCCGTGTGGGAAAGGAGCTAGCCAACTTGCATATCAATTACGAAACCATCGACCCTTGGCCGCTAAATGAGATCCACCAAGGCAATAGGAAGGCGGACGATTTCTATCGCGTCGAAAAAATGCGCTTTGCCAAAGGAAAGAATGGCAAACCGGACAAAACGGCCATTATTTATAACTCTCATATTACTCTTTCTAACATTCCTCTGGAAGCCTATGATTATGTTGTCAACGGCAAATCCGCCATTGAATGGATTATGGATCGATATCAAGTAAAGAAAGACAAGGACAGTGGTATTGACAACGATCCAAATCAATGGTCCGACGATCCCCGTTATATCGTGGATCTTATTAAGCGCATTGTCCGTGTGAGCATAGAAACAGTGAAGATTTTGAAGGGGTTACCTGGACTGGACTTGGTATAAAGGAGGATTGCTGGTTCGAGTTTCCCCCTCCCAATCCTTGAACAAAATCCAGTCGCTTCCTAAAGTGTCCAAGCCAATGGGTATTAAAAATCCAAATGTGGAATGAACTCATTCATGGTAAAAGAAGAGAATTTATGATAATGAACAGTATTTTTTACGAATCTCTTTTTTCAGCAGTGAGTCGCAAGAGGAAAGGATAGAGCAGACCAATAACTTGGCCTGCTCTATCCTGAGATTGATGACAAACCCCACCCTTTTCTTCGGAAAAGGAATGGGGTTTTGTATATTTCTAGGATATATACAGATAAAGTAAACCTGATGTG
>NZ_JAECVZ010000070.1:0-3107 GCF_016055135.1 Thermoactinomyces sp. CICC 10521
CAGCAGTCCATTTTCGCCGCCCCATAAAAAACGACCCCTTTCTTGCTTCCTTCCATTATACTTTATCTTTCGTCTGGAAGCGTATGGGGTCATTATAACTTTTATTTCGAACAACAGATAGTCAAGGTTACCAATGTTTTTCTGGTATTGCTTATGTTTTTGATAAAGTCCAAAATAATAAAATAAGCGAAAATGCGTGGGGAGATCCTCAATATGCTAATATCCTAATCATTAATAAGTTCATTGAGTTCATAAAGCCATACCGACTTTCCAAAGGTAAAAATAAAGTTGCTTCGTTACCAAATATTCCTAATGAGATTTGGCATGAAGGATATAACATGTTTAGACAATGGATACTAAAATATCAAGACCGCATATACTCTGAGGAGAAGTTTATCGAAACTCTTTTAAATCATGTTCCACATATTGTTAAATATAATATTTTTGACGACATTATCATCTATGAGAAAAATAACATCAACCGTTTATGGAATATTCCTCAAATAGAAGAAACTGAAAAAAAGCAATTATTAAAAGTAAGAATTGGACATGGGGAATTTAAGAAGAGACTGAAAGAACTGGATTGTTCGTGTAAAATTTGTGGATTAAAAGAAGAGGCTCTCCTAATAGCAAGTCACATTAAACCTTGGAGTCAATCTAGTAGTAAAGAACGCCTTGATGTATTCAATGGTTTTCTGTTATGTCCTTCCCATGATGCACTCTTTGATAAAGGATATATCTCATTCGATGATGATGGAAAAATACTAATATCAAAGCTACTAAATGTCGAAAGTTATAAACTATTAAACATTAATACGGAAACTAAAATCAATATACTGAAAGGACATAAAAGATATCTTCATTGGCATAGGATGAATGTCTTTAAAAGTTAGTGATAATTTGGCTATGAGCATGGGTGTCAACGCCGGGATTAAATTGGCTCTCCCGCACTTTTGATGAAACCCATTTTTAGTTATCATAAAATAGCCACTAGTCATTAAAAAAGGAGAACATCAATGGGGAGCCTTTCACCTAAGTGCGACACGAGACTACAACATTGGCATGTTGATGTAGAAAAGATAACCATTAGCCTGAAGTCTATACACCCAAAATCACGCTGCCCCTTGTGTTTCTTTTGTGTTAATCCTCTGTGTAAACGCTCCATTTACACAGAGCGTATTTCAAACTTTATTCAACCTTGGGCTCGAAAAACAAACAGACTTCTTGAAGCACTTAAACATGTTGCTCTTTCTTCAGGTGAAGCAGGAGCTCGTCTTTCTCAAAAACTAGGTATCGGCACGAGTGCCGATACTTTGCTACGCTTAGCTCGTATTGAATTGTCCAAAAATATTTCAGATATTCGCTTTGTGGGTGTCGATGACTGGGCCTATAAAAAAGGACATCGATATGGAACCATTATTTGCGACTTGGAAAGCCACAAACCAATTGATCTACTTCCAGATCGTTCTTCAAAATCATTGGCAAATTGGTTAAAGCAATATCCTACGATCACTATTGTTACACGTGATCGTTCTGCAGATGGAATAAAAAGAGGTGCACCACAAGCAATACAAGTAGCTGATCGATGGCACCTCCTAATGGAGATGCCCTGGAAAATTACTTACATAAAGTTCGTTTGCCGCAGCTATTGTCAATCTCAATCAGTAATACCAACTGTTCATCGAAAACAAAATACTTTGTCGAAACAAACAAGAAATGAAATACAACAACAAGAGCGCCGTGACCGAAAATGGAAACGTATTTTAGAAGTTCAATCTCTTTATCAAGATGGGGTACCTATACGAGAAATTGCACGTCGTTTAAAGATTAGCCGACAGTCAATTAGGAAATATATCAAAGAGTCTATGCCGGAGAAAGTAAAATCCAAACGCAAAAGCCTACTTGATCCATACAAACCGTTTATTTTGCATCGATTACAACAAGGGTGCAGTAATGCAATGCAGTTATTTAGAGAAATCGTGATCAAGGATACCCTGGTGGACATTCCATAGTCAGGATGTTTGTTGCTGATCACAGACATCTTATTCAAGAGTGTGCTTCTAAGCCCGTTACTCAAATGAAGTACCAGAAAATATCCCCTCGCACTGCGAGGGGGGTCATATGGAAGAAAGAAAGCGATCTTTCAGAGAGAGAAAAAGAAATATTAAAACTAATACTAGAATCAGATGAAAATATTAGAACAATATATAAACTCGTGCAATCCTTTTGGGATATTATGGATAGCCGCCAAGCTAAACAACTTGAAGATTGGATTAAAGAAGCAGAAATATGCGGAATACAGGAGTTAAAAGGCTTTGTTTTAGGGATTCGACGTGATTTTGACGCTGTGTATGCCTCTCTCAGTCTTGAATGGAGTAATGGGCTGGTTGAAGGACATATCCATCGTTTAAAACTCATTAAAAGACAAATGTATGGGCGAGCAAATTTTGATTTACTTCGTAATCGAGTTCTTTATCAAGAATAAGCAATAATTTAATTTACATTTTTTTCAAATTAACTGCTTGGGAATGATGACAGGCCTCTAGTGGTTTCATCAAAAGTGCGGGCGGGAGAGCCAATTATAGACCAGCGGTAACAATGGGGGCACGTATCAAAAAGAAAATTGTTCGTTTAGATATATTTTATACACTGTTATTGTGTAGGAGATACTCGTCCATAAGAGATTGTTCGGAAAGATACTAGCAAACCCACGACCTCTTCAAAAAGGATTGTGGGTTTGTTTAATTAAGCAAAATAAAAATGGAGCGCTATAAAACAAAACATAAAAATCCCTCGCTGATCTGAAGATTATAATTATGAAAGGATTAGAACTTTTTATGATAAGTAATAAACCCCACTTTCCATCAATTCCCGCTTGACATAATATATTGCTATAAAAAATACATAAGCGGATGGTGAGAGGAATTTGAGAAGATTTTTTTCGATTAATGTCAGTAAAGTTGATCAAGTCCAAAATTATGTGTAAATTTCCACGGTCAGAAAAAGTTGGCGTTCAACTTATGCGTGTGACTTTTGGCTGAGGTTTTTCTTTGGATTTTCGCCACTCCAAGTACTCGGTCATGTCCAAGTACTTTCTACCACTGGCC
>NZ_JAECVZ010000071.1:0-3044 GCF_016055135.1 Thermoactinomyces sp. CICC 10521
TCACATCAGGTTTACTTTATCTGTATATATCCTAGAAATATACAAAACCCCATTCCTTTTCCGAAGAAAAGGGGGGGGTTTGTCATCAATCTCTCCTTTCTTATTGCCCCGGCAGGTGGAGATAGTGAAACGGATTGGTGAGGAACTTGTCAAACTGGGTTGAAACGCTGTGATATCCAATCGCATACGCTCCGTTTCTTGGTGACCAGTCAGCGTAGCATCGGCAAGCATTGATGACACGTTGCTTGATGGTGTCATCCGTCGGCGTATCTTTCCAACCTCCTCCAGGAATAGCTACACCACGGGATTCGTAGTCATCCCGCGTGGCCATTGAAATAATAAAACGCACATAATATTGGATTTTGCCAGCGTTGTAGAGGTCTTGAAGTGCTTGTCCGCAGGCAGCATGGTCCGGATGAATATCATGATAGCTGAGGGTATAATGGTCAGCATCCGGATAAAGGTCAATATACTTTTGAATTATGTTTTTCGCTTCATTCACCGTTACACTTTCACCGCCGTCGCTGTTCGGATCATCGAGATATTCGATATGTTGGTTTTCTGCTGGGACTCCAAGCTGTCGGAGAGCGTTATAAAACTCCTCCATTCGTGCGGCTGCGAACTCCTCAACGGTGAGCGGTTTGTATCCCTCGAAAGCAGGATCATGTTTTAAAACCCAATAGTATCCGCCATTATGAAAGGTTCCATTGATGTATTGGATAGCACCTGACTGCCGGCCGTGCGTCATGAGGACGACATGAGTCGGTCTGCCGGCTGCGACATGCTCGGCTATGGTGATTCCCATGTTGAGTGTCTCGTCATCGGCATGAGGGGCGTAGAAAACAACGGGTCTTGCCATTTTGATTCCTCCTTAAAAAATCTCCCGGCCTTAAGACCGTGGGTAAATTTTGATTTCTTTAACTCCACTATCAATCGCCTTTTTGACTGCTTCGGCGATTTTATCGGAATAGACCGTATCGAGAACGACTTTTCCCTCTACTTCTACGCGATACGTCGGTCGGAAAAGAGAATGCCACGTTTCCTGTCCGACGATCCCATCCACTTTTAATCCGTATTGCTTCTGGTACGCCTCGACTGAGGCCTTCGTGTTCGGGCCATAATATCCATCGGCCGTAATTCCGAGCCTTTGTTGTACCTTCTTCACTAATTCACCTTTAGAACCAAGCGAGAGCGGTAATTCATTGTCGTTATGGTATGTGATTTTCGGCATGTTCTCACCGCCTCCCGATTTAATTTGATTAATGAAGGTGTTCCAATAAGTCAAAATGTGTCGCGGGCAATTCTTTCCGCTCCAGTGCTGGTGTGGCACCACTCGGTCGATCGGAATCCCGTGCTTGTCCATAAGATAATGAATGAGCCAGATCGCATTTGCTTTCGCTTTTTCAAAATCCCCATTGCTGTTCACGCAAATCTCAATCGCCAAGGATTCCATATTTCCGGTTCCATGTCCATCGCCGGCATGCCAAGCAATTTCATCTTCCGGTATGGATTGCCAAATCTCGTGGTCGTCTACGGTGAAATGCCAGGACGCGGTTCGACTGTTTCCATTGAACTGCAATTTGGCATGAGCCGCTGCATTGGCTCCGGCTGCCGTATTGTCCGTTTCATGGACAGTAATATACTTTGGCGTCATTTTAATGCCCGGGCGAGTCTTGGTATTGCTAGCTGGAATTAATAATTGCTTGATCTCCATGTTGATACTCCTTTCTATGAAATAAAAGAGGGCAAAAGCCCTCTTTGCTTATTGTTGCGGTTGTTGGGGTTGATCAACCTTTTTGGTAATGCCCTCTTTCACGTTTTTGATACCACTATGGACTCCGATCGCGGAAAGACCTAAGCTCAGGCCAGTAATAATCCCTTGTTGCCAATTTTGGGGATCAACGAGGAAGACCCCAGTAAGTACCCCGAGTACCACGGCCACCAACGGTGCGTATTTTTGCGGGAATCCCACTTCCTTCAAAAGTGCACAAACAGCCACAATTGCACCCACAGCGCTAACTCCAAATACTTGAACATCAAACATAAATATCATCCTCCAATTAGTTAAGGTGAGATATATAAAAAAGCGCCTCGATTGCTCCAACAATCAAAGCGCCTATTGCTGTACGCCATAACCAAGCAATTTGACTTTCAACTTTTTGCGCTAACTCTAATGCATCTTCTGCTTTATTGAGAGCCGCCCGGCTTCTTTCATCTGCCTGATAGGCTATCTCTACTTTTCCCTCCAGCTTGTCTAATCGGCTTTCGATTCTCTGCAAAGCCCTGGAAACCTCCTGAAGTGTGGCATACATTTCCTTGATTGAAATGACGACACCGTTATTTTCGCCCATCGTCTTCACCCCTCCACTACCTTGTAATTGTTTTTTTGATCAATCGTGAAATACTCATCGGGAATTGGCTGATACATTTCAGGCGCATAGCTTGGATCAACTACAACAAAATGCGGTTCCCCACCATAAGAAAAGGAACAGCCTGAAGATTCACCTGTAAATTCGACCGTGCATTCTGACTCATACCACTTGATGTCTGTGCAGTTCTGGAAAACATCGATCACATTGTTATTTTCGGGTGGCAAATAGTTGATGATATTCATTGGTGTAGTAGCCATGTATCAACACTCCCTTACTGGTAAGTGATTTTTAAAATGGCTGAATCATCGAAAACAGCATAGTACTGGTCATCACCAGAAGCAGTGTAGATCGCGATTCCCTTTGCTGTCCCATTTTGGAATGGAGCAAAGAATGTTGTCGGCAGATCAATCCACAGGGCATCACCTCGATTAAAGGTGGCATAAACATATTCACTGGACACAGAGGGTTGCCCGCTTGGTCTGCCAGTATAGTTATGGTAGCGAATAGTCACTTTAGTGGAACCATATCCACCCGTATCCTTCCTTTTGCAGTAAAACTGCATTCTTTTAATGGTCTTCCCTGTCACTGTTGAGGAAGGGCCATTGTTAAAGAACCAGCAACCGATGTTATTTCCATAGGTCGACCATTGCCCTTGCTTAACCTCTCCGGTAT
>NZ_JAECVZ010000072.1:0-2947 GCF_016055135.1 Thermoactinomyces sp. CICC 10521
CACTTCGATTTCCAAGTAACCAGGATCAGAGGAATAGTATCCATCCACTTCAGGTTTAGGCGAATTTGCTACTACATGCAATCCCGTTCCCGCTGACCCTTTCGCGATGGTAAGGGTTTCACTGATTTGCTTTTTTATTTGGTCGATTCGATCCGTTCCTGTAATTTGGATCGGCCGATAATCCCCCAACGTCACCTGATTTTTACTGGGGTCCGTGAGGGACGTTTTGGTTTCGACCACCTGCGCAGACAACACCAATTCAGGCTGGAAAGTCGTGTCTTTGACAATGATGTAGTCATATAGTTGAACATCATCATCTGGGAGCAAAGCTATGTCTACTTCATATGTGAGGGCTGGTCTCGTTCGCTTTTTCAGTTCTTCCAGCGTATTATTGAAAAGTTCGACTGGGTTAGTGGCCTTGTCATCTTTATACACCCCGAATATGTGCTTACCGTCTGGTGACCACTGTTGAAGAGCGTCCTGATCCCCTACCCACTTAGCCCCTGCCGGTTTCTCATAGGGATAAGAAAGCGTCGGGTTATAGGAGTCAAAGGTGAGGAGATTTCCGTTAGAATCCTTGTTCCCCACCCCGTAAAGAGCGGTGACCAATTGGCTATAGTCTTCTGTTCGTTTGGCCCCCTTGAGGTTTAACCCGTAAACAAACGGCTTATTGAGCGTGCGTCCACGGTTCAAACGAGCGTTAACAAGGCGATTCACAATTTGGAGTCCGTTGAACCGGACCACAAACTCAACCTGCGCCCCGAACTGATCCATAACCTGATGAAGAGCATCCAGTGATGTCACTACATCATCAAATTGCAGGTTCTGTGTGGTAGAAAGCTCCACATCTCCCACTTGCCAGTTGGTGCCCTGAAGAAGATAAGTGAGGGCCTGTTGCAAAGTGTAACTGTTCAGCGTGGTCGGCAAAATGATGTTTCCAAGCAGATCGCCAACAGCACTGTTTTCACAGGTGATCCGCTTGATGTATTGACCGTCATTGTGGTCGCTTTCGGTGCTAATGATCCGAAATAGGTTGTATCCGTTTTTCACCGGGTAAACGATCTTGTTGCCAACCACCAGGTTTTGCGCTTGCGGATGGTTGGCCGGAACCGAAAATTCAAAAGTCAAATAAGCATATTCAATCCTTTCTGTCCGAACATCATCGAAAAAAGGGCAAGCATCCGGGAGAGATGGATTCAAAATCCCGATCGCTTTGTCGAAACGGTTCAATACATATAGGTTTGGGATTTTGTTCATCACAACCACCTCTCCCGAAACTTCACGTAAGAATTGGTGATAATATCGCTCGGATAAACAGAAATCGTATTATCCCCTTTTTCCAAGCTAAGAAAGGAACTCCCCGGGTCCATTTGGTAGTAGAAAGCCTCTTGGTTCCCGTTGCTGGTTTTTGTGATTGTTCCGGCGGCGCAATCAATATCCAGCATGTCGCCTGGTTCAAAAACATAGGGAACCTCAATGGATGACAACGTTTTTTCGTTCCAAATCTGAATCTGTTCGATGTAGTTTGTACTCACCGCGCTCCGGGTTCCGTGTGTCCCAAAATGAATCTGGATGCCGGCAAGCTTTTGGGTATATTGATTGTCTTTGTCAATAAAGGCATAGGTAAACGAGCTGTACAGATTCCCGTTTGATGCACGGCGGGAACAACTGAACTCCCATCGGTTTCCGATCCGGGTGATCCGGATTGGTCCGTTAAACTGTTTCCAATGGCCAACAGGGCCTGTGTAATTAACAAACGTGCGACCAGTAGACAGGTTGCCTGCCCGTGCTTCCATGTAAGGATTATCGATACCAGCATCGCTGTCCCGGATCGCTATTTTGCCGATGACGGCGTTGTTTACATCCAACAGATACACTTCGAGGCGGCCAACCTGATAACCATATCCGGACTTGAAACCGGCTTCCACTTGAACGGTGAAGTCCTGAATCTGCTGACCAAGGGATTTCACCCCTGCTGGACCGTGCCAAATGCTTCCCGATCCGTAGTCACTCGCTTTGATTGCTGTGCCGTCGGATGTCAGCGAACCGGCAACCACTCCCCCATCAACCCCGATTCCTGCCGTGTAACCAGCAATACTGGAACAAGGGTCGTCTAACACCTTTGTCCTTTTCGTTGTTGGAGTCTGTGTGTCTACGCTCGCGGGCTGGCCGAAATAAAGATATTCGTCGTCACTCGAGATGATTGCGAATTCCGTTGTGCTTCCGGTGAACTCGAAATGAAGCTGAGGATAGGTTTCGATTCCACCGCTGTTTGTGACGGTGAGTGGGCTGCCGGCAACAAAATTAAAGTTTTTTTCAGTAATGCTATAGGCGAACGGGTCCGGACAAATGAAGGTGACCGTTCCACGTCCGGTGTTCAGCATCTGATCGAGATCCGTCTCACCCGATACCTTGGCCATATAGTACTTGTCTGGCTCGCTTGGTAGGATCAGCGGCACCGGTTCGTCATAAAAAAGCCAATCCACCAGCGCTCTTTTGGCGGCAGGCAGATCGGCTTTTGTGGCGGATGAGATGACTAAAGTGATCTCGATTGTGCGCTCAGAGATGTTCTGGCCAAAATAAAAACTCCCTGGTCGGCCCGCAATCGCATTTGTCACCAAGGAGATGGGAGGATGGATTGGATTTTTGATTTTCACTATTCGAACGAAAGGCGGAAGGTCGATCCCGTTATAATTAAGTCGTGCCAAACTGTACCACCCCTTTGGCGCGATTCAACAGCGTGTCCTGTTTGTTTATGGCCGACGAAATATACGGAGCCAGCTCTTCACCCAAACGCTGCATATCCGATCGATTCTGGAAAAAGACCGGGCGATTAAACTGAAAGATCATCGAAACAGGTGCGGATACGTTCGAGTTCACTGATTGAACAGTTGCCCCTGCTCCAACGCTTCCAGATCCGGTTGCTACTACAGGGAGTGCTGCCTGG
>NZ_JAECVZ010000073.1:0-2273 GCF_016055135.1 Thermoactinomyces sp. CICC 10521
TGGTATTGAGCCATTGTGAAACCCTCCTTGTTTGGGAATGTTTGCCAACTACTATTCTAACCGAGGAATTTCACCATGGCTCAATTATTTTTCGCAGCTTCCATTTTTACACAATTATACGGACTTAACTAACTCCTATTTGCGATTAATAAAATTCATATTATTTTTATTATAAGGTAAATTTATTGTTTATTAAAGCGTATTAGAGCATTTTCTCATGTATTGCGTTATAGTATTCTTTTCATGGGGGAGGCGGTCAAGGAGATCGACTACCGGTTATCCTAGTAGCAGTGGGCGAGGAGGAGCGACGATGTCCCCGCGGGCATCCTACTGCACGCCGCCAACGGGGTTTCCTTCAACGTCAGCCGCGGCACAGGATGGCTTCTTGATCGGATCGGGCCAAACATGCTTTTTTATGCATAGATCTATCACCTCTAATGTCCGATAAGGCTTATTATTTATAAATAGCCCAAATTGAAATAAAGCCGATTCCTAGTATAGGAACGGCTTTTTTCTGGTTTTTTCTATCCGAAACTGTATATTTTACACGTATCTCGGACTTACCCCAACCAACGGCGCAGCCAATGGCTCCAAACTTCCAAATGAACGGCATCTGCCAAGGGAAGAAGTGAGGCGGATGCTGGATGAACAAATGGCCAGCAAGGAAGAGCGTCGGATGCTGTATGAACTGGAGCAGATCGAGAATTACCCGGTTCAGTACGTGAAGGATTTGCAGTATCTCCGGAAGCTGATGGTGGAGTATCCATCAGTAGACATGTTGGAGGAGATCAAGAAATTCGCCGCACACAAGCTGGACAAGCCCTTGAAGAAGAAATCAAATCCCCGGCTGGCCCTTCGACGAAAAGGGGTACATCGGAACGTATCAAGTCCGGTGGAAAAACGTGAAGACGACTCGATTCGATGCCAAAGCCTTTGAAATGGAGCATCCGGACTTGGCCCAAAAATACAAAAGAGAATCGACTTATCGCCGATTCTCCTTATCCCGAGGTTGAGATTGATTGGACAGAGAGGAATGGCGGTTCCCCTCTGTCCTCCATGATACACCATGACAAACAGGAGGACAACAATGGAGCACATCTTGGAAATGGAACGTTAGCTGGAGGAAGTTTCTTGATCGCTGCCCCTGCCATTACAGGCGGGGGATTTTTTGTTAAATAAAAAGATAAAATATTCATGTTTATATTTACATATAAAAAATAAATTGCTATAATAGACTTGCAAGTTAAATAAAAACATAATAAATTAAATGTAAAGGGGACAGGTTCATGATCAATAGCGTCGTTCTTGTTGGTCGTCTCACTCGTGATCCGGAGCTTCGGTATACGTCGAGCGGTGTGGCTGTAGCGAGATTCAGCATTGCGGTCAATCGCAACTTCACGAACCAAAACGGCGAACGGGAAGCGGATTTCATCAATATCGTCACTTGGCGGAAGTTGGCCGAAAACTGCGCCAACTATCTCAAAAAAGGTTCTCTGGTTGGTGTGGATGGCCGTTTACAGACCGGGAAATACGAGAATCAGTAAGGGCGTACGGTCTATACGACGGATGTCGTGGCCGAGAGTGTTCAGTTCCTGGAGCCGAAGGGTTCTCGTGAGGGAACAGGTTCCAAAGATCCTTTTGCGGAAAACCCCATTGATATCTCTGATGCAGATTTGCCTTTTTGACAGACTGACGGGTCCCTCAGTACCCGGGGGACTCTTTTTAACCATAAAGGAGAGAACAACATGAACGCACAGAAAGCCATTCAAGCCGGAGCGTTGACTTTTTATCACCAGATGGCCAAGCTAGTGGCAGAGGAAGTGATGGAATGGGCTATTTTTTGAAGAAGAGATCAAAGGATGACAGGAGGAATTACAATGACCATGAAAATCAGAAAAGTGACGGGAATCGGAAATGTCATGATTCCAAAAGAGTATCGGGATCAGATGGGGTTACAAGCGGGGGATCAGGTGCTGATCACCTGCCAAGACAACAAACTCATCATCACCAAAGTGGATGAAAGGAAATTGGCCAAGCTGATCAATGAATGAGGTGAAGGGCAGCCGAAAAAAGGGGCTGCCTTTTCGTTTTCCTTCCTATCCCTTATCCTCACATTTTCATGTGTCTCAAAATGGTGTCCAATTAGTTTAGACGATTAGCGAAAAAAGTTCACGGATTGCGTCCAAAAACTTCAGATTTCCTAACATACTGGGTTGATATTATAATCTTAAAAATTACTTCTTTAGACAAAAATAAAATGAATCATATTA
This sequence comes from Thermoactinomyces sp. CICC 10521, assembly GCF_016055135.1. Lineage (NCBI taxonomy): Bacteria > Bacillati > Bacillota > Bacilli > Caryophanales > Thermoactinomycetaceae > Thermoactinomyces > Thermoactinomyces sp. CICC 10521. Next base: position 2,271 of record NZ_JAECVZ010000073.1, read on the forward strand.
CAA
>NZ_JAECVZ010000074.1:0-2164 GCF_016055135.1 Thermoactinomyces sp. CICC 10521
TGTCAACGCCGGGATTAAATTGACCCACTTCAGCCGGTTTAAAATTGACCCACCCCGGTGCCTCATTTAGCCTTTGAAGGTTCCCCGTAAACTCCACTCGTCAGCTTCTCACGCAATCGGTAACTCTGTCCACGGATATTCAATACGTGTGAATGGTGAAGCAATCGATCCAACACCGCAGTTGCCAGGATCGGATCACCCAAAAGCTCTCCCCACTCCCCAAAACTTTTATTGCTGGTAAGCAAAATGCTTCCACGTTCGTATCTGGCACCGACGACCTGAAAGAACAGGTTGGCTGCCAAGCTATCCAGGGGGAGGTAGCCCACTTCATCAATCACCAGAACTTTGGGCCGTATATACACTCTGAGCCGTTTGTCCAAGCGGTTTTCCTCATAAGACTTGCGGAGGTCTTCAACCAGATGCGTCAGACTCACGAAGTAGACGGAGAGTCCTTTGGCGATGGCCTCTATGGCCATCGCAATGGCCAGGTGCGTTTTTCCCACGCCCGGTGGTCCGAGCAGGATCAGGTTTTCATTCCGCTGAACGAAGGTCATGGTGGCCAGTTCCCGGACGAATCTTTCGTCGAGGCTGGGTTGAAAAGAGAAGTCGAAGTCGTCCAGGCTCTTCCGGTAAGGGAGACGTGCCAATTTGGTGCGAACCTCGAGATTCCGACGCTTTCGCTCCGTCAGTTCTGCTTCCAACAACTCTCCCAAAAACGCCAGGTATGTGTACTGTGCATGTTGTGCGGCTTTCAGCCGCACATCCAGAAGCTCGGAAGCCCGATGGAGACCCAATTCCTCGAGCCGAAAGCGGACTTGTTCCAGTTCCGTCATGGGCTCACCCCTGTCAATTGCTCGTACACCTCAAGTGAGCGAACTTCCACGTCATGAACGGGAATCTGTGTTGCACGGGGGCGTGGAACCAGATAACCCTGCGCAAGCGTGAGCCCCTTGTATTGGTCGGGACAAGTTCGGATCTCTCTGGACTTTGTGGTCTTTTCATGCCTGGATATCAACTCGTATCCGATCTGGACCTCCACCTGGCCGTTTCTCTCAAAGACGGTGACTTCCCGGCCACTGTAGCGCCAAGGAACGCCATATCGCGCTCCGTCGTAGCTCACAAATCCGTCCTGGCTCACCCGGCGTCGTTCCAACAGATATGGCTTCCAGTGTTCTCTCGGGGGAAGGCACTTCAGCTTTTCCTGTTTCAGACGATCGCAAGGCCGTTCACCGGTTGTCCCGTGGATTCGGCGATTCTTCTCATCGCACCAGGAGATTGCTTGTCGGTTCAAATCTTCCAGATCCACAAACCGCCGACCAGGCAGAAAGTTTTCTTTCACAAACCGGATGCTACGCTCCACCTTGCCTTTCGTTTGGGGCCGCCGGACACGACAGACGCGTGGAACAAATCCCGCTGTCGCCGCGAAGTCGGCGAACAGCGCGTGCCACCGCGGTTTCCGGTCATTCTCCATCCCCAGGATCACCGTTTTCATCCGATCCGTTAGGATGACCTCCGGAATCCCACCGAAATACTCAAACGCATGAACCATGCAGCGGAGGAAACTGTGAATGTCGCATCGCTTGGCAAACTCCACGTAGATCGCCCGAGAGTAGCCGAGCACCATGACAAACACGGGTACTTTGTGCACTTGTCCCTCCGGGTCGGTGTACTCACAAATCCCCCAGTCCACTTGCGCTTGTTCACCGGGACGCGTCTCGTATCTCTGAACAGCGGGAAGCTGTTTGGGAGGCCGGAAAGCTTTGATGTAGTCTTTGAGGATGGTACGGCCTCCCTGGTAACCATGCTCTTGAAGAAGTCGAAAGAGAACTTCGCAATTGAAGATGCCTTGTTCCATGTACTGATGAATCAGCGGTTTGAAGGGATCCAGTTTGGATGGCCGCTTAGAGCGGGGCTTCCGCTCCGGAAGCCCCTGAGTGCGAAGATACCGTCGAACGGTATTGCGGGCATGTCCAGTTTCTCTCGAAATAGCCCGAATACTCTTGCCAATCGCCTTCAATTCGTGTAATTTAATCACAGTCCCACTCCCTAACATAGATCCCCCTCCGAAGAAATTTGGCGGTATTATTCGAAGGGGATTTATTCGACGGGGAGTGGGTCAATTCTTTTTCGGCGATCCTGGGTCAATTATAGACCGGCGGTAACA
>NZ_JAECVZ010000075.1:0-2140 GCF_016055135.1 Thermoactinomyces sp. CICC 10521
GAGTGGAGTTTACGGGGAACCTTCAAAGGCTAAATGAGGCACCGGGGTGGGTCAATTTTAAACCGGCTGAAGTGGGTCAATTTAATCCCGGCGTTGACATTTATCTTGAAATCCTCCTCTTCCCCTCGCCAACCCAGCAAATGCGCTAAGGAAACAATCAACTCCGTATTTTGGCTGATCAAGGCTGAATATAAATCGCCATAATGATTGGCAGTCCCTTTGAAACAGGTTTCCCCCTTTTCATAGCGAGGATGGCTTGGAATGTTCAACGGTTCAGCGAGAATATACAATTCAAAGTATCTTCCAGCCTTGTATAATTGTTGTTTATAGCCGATTACATCATTCTCCAATATTAATTTTTTTATCGCAGTGGTATAACACAGAAAGGAGAGATAATCTAACGTCCCCCAATTACCTACGGAATTTTCAGCTAAATCTTCTACCTCAAACTGATATGCATCTTCATTTTCACAAACGACATCTTTAAACCACTGTCTAACATCCTGAGACATATCATTTCCTCCTATCAGGCCATACTTATGAAGTTTTTGATAGTATCAGAGCGAATTGGACACCATTTTGAGACACTTAAAAATGTTCCCCTTAGTACATGAAAAAACGCCAAAACCGCTATTTCAATGAAGCGATTCGGCGCTTTGGTTTGAGGTGTATAACATCTAGGTTAATATAGATTGTCTAAAATCCTTCTTATTCTTCTACCCATTGTTTCGTTTTCATGTTAAAACGCTTCCCACCATCATGGAATTGCAGGTAGCAGGGAACAGGAAATGAATCTCCCCCTGCTTCTAAAAACCGATCCGAAAACCACTCGTACAAATATTTTTCAGCGTATTCGTCAAATTCTTCGATTTCATCATCATCAAGTTCATTTGGATCGAAGTAACGAACGGAAGAGAAGCTAAACTCTAGATCTTGTAACTTGGTCTCATAAATTGGATGATTCGATGAATCGATGGAAATCGAGTGGGACCCTTTCATGGGTATTGGACGTATTCCATAGAATCCCTCATATCCTTCTACAAGAAATAAGATCCATTGTGTATCAGGATGATAAGGGAATTGAAGTACTTCATGCAAACGTTCAATTGTTCCATCTTTTTCTTCGTTATAACTCTTTTCAATTGCTTGTTTCCATTCTTGACTCATTTCTTCCCTCCTAACGATTGTCCTTTCCACCACCCCATAATGATCTTCCACCCGTATGGGGTTGTCCTAACTGATGAACCTTTTGATCAACTAGTTGTATTTCACCAGGAGTCTCTGTATGATGCCAAACAAAGCCAATTGGGGTTACTCCTTCTTTAATATCTTGAATATTAGCATCAAGGAACTTTTGCTTCAAGGCAGGATCACTTTCAATTTTTTTCGTAAGGTCTGGCAACCCTTTTGCATCTTTTAGTGCTTCAATGTCGTTTTCAGTAAGCTCCTTTTTTAATGCAGGAAAGTGATTAAAAAAAGCGTTCAACTTTTGTTTACCAGGTCCATTCCCGTTCCCATATTTTATTGCATTGATCATTCCGTCATTGATATTTTGTTTAAGTTTGGGATCCACCTGAATCTTGTTATACACTTCTTTATTCAACTTCCTAAATTGAACTCTATCTCCCTTATACCAATCAGCTTTTTCTAATTTACCATCATACACAGTCCACTTTCTAAAATCCGGAAAACCATCTTTTGATATCGGGATTTGAATAGGTTTTCCGTTAATCATGACAGGCTTATCAGGAAATTCTTTTCCATAATATTTCGGATCAACAGAAACAAATTCTTTTTTATTTCCTTCAATTTCATAAATATACTTTTGTCCATTTTCTTCAACTATCTCTTTAAAGTTGGGGCTAATGGTATCGGGTGGCATTCTCTTTCTTGACTTTTTCGCACTGCCTACACCTGTATCTGGAGAATGAAAACAGTTGGGAAACTGTATAGCAGCAAAATAACCGCGAGTTGGCTGCTTGTAAGAAAAACAATTTTCCGCACTTTTAAAAGCCGATTTGACTTCAAATTTCTCAGCGGATACCGTGATTTTGTTAAACGCTTGGACTACAGCTTCCGGATCAAGGGAAAGAAAACCAGTAGTGATGCTTGCTACGGTGATAACCGAAGCAGCGACTTT
>NZ_JAECVZ010000076.1:0-2073 GCF_016055135.1 Thermoactinomyces sp. CICC 10521
TCTTTAGTTTTCAAGGAACACTCTCCGTCGCCGCCGTTTTTATCACGACGACAATTTATATTCTATCACATCGCTGTCACGCTTGTCAACAACTTTTTTTGTTTTGTTCTCTCGCTTTTTGCAAGATGTTGTCGTATCAGCGACGAAAATAAATATACTACCCTTTTATTTGATTGTCAACACCTCTTTTGAGATTTATTTTATTTCCATCATTTTATGCACATGTAAACCCGGACGGAAACAAAAAACATACTTGCCGTCACTCGGCCGACTTGAACGATCCCTCCCCCCTCGAGCAGTTTGCAGCTCTCCATGTTTGACCGAATCGATCAATGTCTTTCCTCTGCTTTAAAGTACCTAAAAACAACCTGGTGTTTTCTGCTCAAACCAGTGATGAAAAACGCTTTTACCGTTTTCCCATAACTAAAGAATCCGGGCGGCACGTTTATCAACCGTGGAGAACCAGCGGGAAACAAAAAGAGAGGCGCAGGAAATGCAGACAAGGATCGGAACGCCCGGTTTCGGGACACGCTGGCAAGAGCCCGGGTCAAAAAAACCCCCCAACTTTCAACTTTCATGCAGATACCTTGATTTCGACAACATCAGATGATGCAAAGTTCCTTAAAACAGCGCTTCTCCTGTTTACCGGATCTTCCTGTCAGGATGAAGGATTCTGAACCAATCAACCGCTCGTGTATGATAACGGGCATTCTCCAATTCGGAATTAACGACCCAAGTTTCCTTGTACGCTCATAAGTTCCATTCCCGTCAAGGCACATGCATCCTCTAAGGTTTACGACCCACCACAATCCGTACAGGAGGAAAAATAAAATAATGGGGACCGGCAATCTGAACGCCTGTCGCTCCCAACTCTTCAAAAATCGCGGCATATTCATCAACATGCCGGAAATCGAGAATCGCAAAATGTCCTCCCGGCTTGAGCACCCGGAATATTTCCCCGAGCGCTTTGCGACGTTCATCTTTATCGTAAATATTGTGCAGGGCCAGACTGGAAACAATCACATCAAATTCATTGTCCGAAAACGGAATATCCCGCGCATCAGCAGATACGACTTCGACGCGTTCTCTTACTCCTTCTCTTTCGGCATTTTCCAGAGTTACATCAGGATGATTGCCCGATTGATCCTGTTCATTCCAAATATCAATTCCGATTGCCTTACCTCTGTCCAGGCGTTTGGCAGCAGCATTCAGAACGAGTCCTCTCCCGCATCCGATATCGAGCACTTTTTCATCTCCCCGCCAAGGGACGAGATCAAGCAGTTTCTCCCGTTCATAATACTTCCCGACTTTGCTGCTCCAAATCATATAAACGGCTTCAATGAGACAAATCAACCCCAAAAGGAAGGGAATCGTTCCGATCCATCGCCAAGCACCGGCAAAAGCAAAAAAAGTCCCCATACAGAGAAGAAGCAAAACGATGCCGATCAACGCCAAGTTTCGAATGACACCAGGAGCATCTATGCCATAATCCCCTTTTTGATTACCAGTCTTATCCATTCACTTCACCTGCCTGTCGTTTTTTGAATGTTTATGGGTAGTGTAACGGAAACCCGGATGACGCAGCTCAGATGAGCTTCATTTCCATTATACAAATTCGGATAAACACTTTGACACCTGCCTGACCAAAAACGTGTGAATGCTTGATCACCTGCATCCATTTCCCAGCAACAAACTCAAAAGTAACATCGTTTGCTGCATATGACCTGACAGGAACAGAGGAACGAACTTACTGCCGGGGACATTTGCAACGCTTATAAATTCCATTATTCAGGAAACAATCCAGGGATTCAAAAGGATTCCTCCTGGATAACATCATCTTCATCCACAAAGTGAATCAATGTAAGAAGGGATCCCGGCTGACAGAAGCACTCAAAACAGAGGCGCGATGAAGAAAGGATGGAGAAGGAGGATGAATCGAAGGAAATAAAAATAACAAAGACAACAATGAAAAAGCCACCTCCAACGAGGTGGCTTGTATCTTTGCCTGGCAACGACCTACTCTCCCAGGGGTGAACCCCAAGTACCATCGGCGCTGGAGGGCTTAACTTCCGT
>NZ_JAECVZ010000078.1:0-1468 GCF_016055135.1 Thermoactinomyces sp. CICC 10521
CCCTTTTCTTCGGAAAAGGAATGGGGTTTTGTATATTTCTAGGATATATACAGATAAAGTAAACCTGATGTGACCTATTAACCAAATCGCAAAGCCTTTTCCTCTCTTCGAGAGGAGCAAAGCCAGTTTTTTAACATTTTGAGCCACAGCAGTCAGGAGGCATTGCTCCCTGACTTTAGCAAGGCCCCTATAACGTGCATAGCGAAGACCATGAAGTTCTTTTGCGTCAGCGAAGCTGCGCTCAATAGTCTGGCCCCTCCTTTTGTACAGTTGTTTTCCTCGATCGCTTAAACGGTTGTGTCGAGCCCATTCTTTTGCATCTTCCCAAACATGGCGAGTGATGGTTTTCGTAAAGGTTTTGGAATGCGTGCATTTGGAGAGAAAGGGGCAGGTCTGACACACTTTCGGGTTGGATTTGTATTCACGATATCCGGATCGGTTGGTGGTTTTGTACAGGAGTTCGTGCTTAGCGGGGCACAAATACACATCTTTTTCCGGTATGTACTTAAATTGCCATTTATGAAACAGACCTTTCTTAGGTCGAAATCTCCGGTGAGCAATTACGGAAAAAATTTCCCTTTCCTTAAGTCCTTGACAAATGGGCATGGTGAGATAACCGGCATCCAAGGCAACTTCCTCGACACGGAATCCGAAACGGTTGATCTGACGATCCAATCGCTTGAGATAGGGGATCGAATCATGAACATTTCCAGGAGTCACATAAACATCCGTGACAAAATTGTACTTTCCGTCAACGGTTCGGTGGTCCAGGTAGAAGAACCCTTCGGGTTTCCCATCCCGAACCATATAACCACTGTCAGGATCTGTGGTGCTCACCCGGATTTCTTTTTCTTTCAGTTGGATTCGTTTTTTTTTAAACGGTTTTTTATCGTGTTGAATCCGATCTTCGTCGATGGCTTTTTCTAACTCATCCATATAGTCCTTAGGTGTTACAGTGACTTTCTGTTTCTTGAACTTGCTTTTGCTTGCATTCGCCTTTAAAAACGTAGAGTCTGTGAATAATTGCTTCCCATCAACAAACCCGTGGCCAATTGCCTGAAGTACGATTTCATCAAAGATTTCTTGGTAGATGGTGGACTGTTGAAATCGCCGGCGGCGATTTTGGCTAAAGGTGGAGTGATGGGGTACTGGATCAGTCAGGGAAAGTCCGACGAACCAACGGTAAGCGATATTCACACGGATTTCTTCAATGAGCCGCCTTTCCGATCGGATTCCGTACAGATAGCCAATGAGCAGCATTTTGAACAGCATGATAGGATCTATGCAGGGTCTGCCATTGTCTTCACAATAAAGCGGCCTGCATTTTTCGGCAATAAACGAAAAATCAATCGTTTCGTTGATTTTTCTAAGTAAATGATCTTGTGGGACCAGGTCTTCTATGTTGACCATCTCTGGATGAAATTCTCTGGATGAATTCGTCCTGAACATAGAAACCTTCCTTCGGAAT
>NZ_JAECVZ010000079.1:0-1320 GCF_016055135.1 Thermoactinomyces sp. CICC 10521
CGCAATAATAGCTTCCTTAACATGGGATAATGGAATACTCATTTGAATTGTAGAGGATCCATCTCGGGTCCGACTTTCCTCCTTTTTTTGTTTTTCCTACGAACTTTATCGAAAACCATGACTCTCATATTTCAGGTATGGAGTATCTGAGCAATGGAACTACCCAGTTTCCCATATCCAATGACACAAGCATCCATCCCTGCGGGGACATTTCCACGACCTCTATGAGCATCTCGACAGAAAATGCAATCGTGCAGGGCAGGGGACTTCATTCAGTGCTAAATAACGTTGATACCCATTTCCTGTATCTTCATGACTTCCATGATACGTCTTGAAAATACTTCTGCCAGTTCATTTAATACCCCTGCAAAGTAGCCATCGGCATCAAGCAAGACGATAGGGGTAGATAAATAAAATTAGAAGAATTTATCCTGCTATGGATCGAAAGCGAACTGCGGCCTCAAAATATTGGGCAGATTGCACTATATTTGAGCTTCGTTAACTCTACCTTATCTATATATTAAACTTGTTTGCTGCACAAACAACTAAAAAAAACAAATTCAAAAATCGCCTCCAAAAACAAAGCAATCCACCTCATTATAGATCACATTTTTAGGTAGTTGTAGATCAACATTCCAGTCATTCCAAGAATGAGCCAAATGATCACATCCCGGTAGGTTAAGAATGTAACGCAAGCAATTATTTCTGCTATTTGTTCATGAGCTGCCGGATCAGTCTGATCGCATTGGCATTGCTTTATCAAGAGAGTCGGGAATAGGGGAGGATGACTGTTGTCATTTGCGAACGACAGAAAATTCTAAACAGATATAATAGATGTTCAAAAACATAAAAGTTCGATAAAATATAGGGGAAAAGGCTTTTTGGATGGAAAACCAGTTGAAACGATCCGAAATTTGGATCTGAATAGGGGAGGTGTTCGGGGAAGCACATGCAAACTCAAAAAAGAGAAAAGGTCCGGTAAACAAGGATTGAAACATCTTTGGAAACTGCCGTGAGCGGGGCCCCTGTTGAATCAATATTCGTTCTGGTACTCATGGAATGTCAATGGAAGAGGATCATGTCGACAGGCTAACGATGGAAAGAAGCCAAGAGAAGGGAGAATTAAAAAATTGATAAAAGGGTTATATGAAGCACATTTGCCCGTCAGTAATCTTTCTGATTCAATAGAATTTTATAAGAAGTTAGGTTTAGAAATTGCTTATCAAAGTGAAAAATTAGCTTTCTTTTGGATTGAAAAAGGACGCAGTTGGTTAGGTCTTTGGGAAACAGATAAAGTAAACACACCTTACCATCCTTCAT
>NZ_JAECVZ010000007.1:0-142114 GCF_016055135.1 Thermoactinomyces sp. CICC 10521
GTTATCCCCGTCTTGCGGGCAGGTTGCCCACGTGTTACTCACCCGTTCGCCGCTAGGTCCGATCCCGAAGGATCTTCCCCCGCACGACTTGCATGTATTAGGCACGCCGCCAGCGTTCATCCTGAGCCAGGATCAAACTCTCCGATAAAGATCTAGCTCAAAAAGAATTAACAGGTCATGCTTCACTCTTTAGTTTTCAAGGAACACATTATTGTTTTTTCTCAATTGCCGCTTTCTTGCGGCGACATTAGCTATATTAACACGCCTCAGAAAAGGTGTCAACATTTTTTTGATAAATATTTAACCGCCATTGATAAAAATCATTTCCCTTTGGCATAAGGAAAACAGATTACCACCTGTTATCCTTTTCTTCTAAAGTCAACCAAACAGGCGGAGACCTTTTGTCCCCGCCTGTTTCGCGTTTCACCTGACGCAGCTTCCCTGCAATCGGTGACGGCACGCGATGCCCGATAACCCCGTATTTGGAGAAATCCGGGGAACACCTGCTTTCCTTTTCCCTGTTGAAATGTGGAGCATTCCGTTCACAATTCTTAAACCTCGTAACGCTCCCCGTTAATTTCAAAACTGGTCGTTACCTTGCTGCTCAACGAATTGGAAACGGAACAGTATTTTTCAACCGACAATTTCACCGCGCGACGCACTTTTTCCTCAGGAAGGTCGCCTGTCAATTTATAGTGCATATGAACATGAGTAAATCGCCGCGGATGCTCTTCTGCCCTTTCCCCGCTCACCTCCATTGAAAAAGATGCAACCTCCAAACGCATCTTGCGCAAAATGTCAACAATATCAATACCCGAGCAGGTGCCTACCGCCGACAAAAGAATTTCTGTCGGGCGCGGTCCCAAATTTTCGCCTCCGACTTCCGGAGAGGCATCAAGTGAAAGTTGATGCCCGGAACCCGTCGTCGTCTCAAAATGCATTTTACCTTTCCAAACAATATCCACTTTCATCTCATTTCCTCCTATCCAAGCGGTTTAACATAAAGAATCAGGCTTGCTTCAATAAGGGCCGCAATCAAAAGCAGCGAAACAATCGTCAAGAGAATGGGGATGATTCTTCTCCGAATCCCCTGCCACTCCTCTTTGCTTCTTTCCATCAGCACAGGGGAGACAAAACTGAAAAACCGGCGAAGCACCGCCATTCCCAGATGAATGCCAAACGCAGCAGCCAAAATCGCCGCCGGAAGCTCAACGATTCCGTGAGGCAGGATCGTTGTCAAAAAAACAAACAGGGGCGAAGCATGACTCTCTGATGCAGCCAGGTGTAAAGTAACCCCCAGCATCAACCCGTTCGTCAGCATTGAAAAGAAAGGAACGAGTCCCAAAAGGAGCCCGAGCCCAATCATCGTAACAGAGGCGAGCAAATTATTGGCAAAAATCGTCAAAAAGGCATGCAGAAAGGTCGGGTTATGGTCGATTGATTTGGCGATTTGCTCCAGTTGGTCAAAAATCCCTGCTGCTTTTAACGTGCGTAACAATCCGTTTGTATTGAGATATCCCATGATGGCACTCACGATAAAAACGACGGTCGACATCCCGATGTACCGGCTTTCCTCCCGCAGTGCCCTGGTCCAGTTTCTCATGCTTCCACTCCTTTTTCGGACAATCCAATCATAACCCTCGTCCATCCGCATACATTTAATTATAGATCGAAACTTGGGAGGGTCGCCAACAATGAACTATTTTCTGGTCTTATCCGGCAAGCGGCTCAAGCGTGCGCTCATGATTTTAATCGCGTTCCTTTTTGCCGCCGGCATCTTTTATGCAGAAAATGAAAACATTCAAGTCTTCATGCCACTTGACCCTGGTCCATCTGCCATTTACAGTGTGGATACCAATAAAAAACAAGTTGCCCTCACCTTTGATATCAGCTGGGGAGAGGAACGCACCGGGCCAATCCTGGATGTATTGGAGCAAAAAGGGTTAAAGAAAGCCACCTTCTTCCTCTCTTCTCCATGGGCCGAAAGTCATCCCGATCTGGTCAAACGCATTGTAGACATGGGATATGAAATCGGAAGCCATGGTCACCGCCATGATAATTATAGCGAGTACAACGATCAGCAAATTCGCACGCAGATTGGAAAAGCCGATGCGATCCTGACAAAATTAACGGGGAAAAAGCCCAAATTAATTCGCTTTCCCAACGGAGACTTTGACAAACGCGTGCTTCAGATCGCCGGACAGATGGGGTACACCACCATTCAATGGGACACGGATTCCTTTGACTGGATGAATCCCGGCAAAGAAAAGATCGTGAAACGCGTATTGAGCAAGGTCCATCCCGGAGATATCATTCTCATGCACGCCAGTGATTCATGCCGCCAAACTCATGAAGCGCTGCCGGAAATTATCGACTCCCTGAGAAAGCAGGGTTATCAGTTTGTGACGGTTTCGGAATTGATCTCCGGTTCCAGAGTGGATACGAAATCGGTCGATTGAGCCCATCACCTCAGCTGAGCTGCACGGAGAGAACAGCAGTATAAACCAATCGGCACAGAAAAAGCCAGGCTTTGCATCATTTGATGCCCGGAGCCGGCTTTTGCTTTGTTTCCTTTCGCAGAAGTTTGCGGTTGGTGCCAGGCGCAGCAAGGCGATGAAGCTGCAGAATTTGCCATGCATTGCAAATGAGGAGAACAATGACGGTATGCAGAATCATGAGCAGCGGAATTTCCCCCGCTTTGGTATGGAAGGTTGGTACCGCCTCAATCACCGTTGCGACTACCATAAAAAAGAATGTGGGAACGTAGGCCGTTTTTTGCGTCCACTTCACCTTGAGTCCGGCAACAATGAACGCGGCGAGCAAGACGGTGAATGGAACGAGCAGATGCAGCCAGAGCGATTCTCCATTAAATTTCGACAAATTGAGATAAACCCAATCTCCCAGCACAATCAACATAAGAAACAGCAGAAACAGATCATAGGCGCTTTTTTGCCGAATCAAACCCTTGGCCAGCCAATTGAAGACGAGGAAAGAGAAAAATCCCAATTCCGCCAGAGCCGCCAATGTCAAACTCAGCAAAAGCTGTTTGGGAATGGGTCCAAATAAATCACTTCCGGCTGACCATTCGAAAATCGAGCTCAGGATCAAGGCGGATGCCCCGCCGATGAACAATGTCGACCAAAACCAATAGAGCAGTTTTTTCAGTGTCATCCCTTATTCTCTCCTGTTCGCTGTCCTGCCTTCGATTTTAGCAGATTTCGATCTTCGCATAAAGAAAAGTCCCCCATGACATATTAAGATTAGCATAGCTTGAAACGGAGGAGCAAAGATTGATACATCGCATAAAGTGGTTTTTTCCGATCCTGACCGTCTTTCTTCTTATTTCCTGCAGCTCCAACCAGTCTCAATCCCAAGAACCCGATTATCAAAAAATCAAAGAGATTACCCTGGATGTTTTACATACGGCCGAAGGCAAAAAAGTACTTCAAGATGTGATGTCCGATCCGGAATTCAAACAAAAGATCATGTTAAACAGCCAGGAGCTGGAAAAAGCATTGGCCAAATCCCTTTCTGATCAAAATTCAAAAAAGGATTGGCAGAAAGTGTTTGGAGATCCGGAAGTGGCAGGCAATCTGGCCAAATCAACACAGGAGCAGTCCAAGCAAACCCTGAAAATCTTGATGAAAGACCCTGAGTATCAAAAGATGATGTTGGATCTGATGAAAGATCCGCAGTTCTCGGCCCATCTTCTGGAACTGATGAAAAGTCAGCAGTACCGCCAGCAAAGCCTGAAAATTTTCCAAGAACTGATGCAAACGCCCAGCTTCCAAAAACAGATTACGCAAATCTTGCAACAAGCGAAAAAGCAAAAACAAGGTAAAGAGGAAGGTTCAGGCGAAGGCGGAGATGGAGGAGAAGGTGGAGACAGCCAGGGAGACAGCGGCAGCTCATGATAAAGCCGATGGGCGGTTGTCTAAAAGACCGCCCATCTTGCTTTCGCTTAAGTTTTAAGAGACCTGCACCTTGCGGATGATTTTACGGGCCAGCTCCTGATACAGAGATGCTGTCGGATGATTTTCCGGGTAAACCGAGGGCGCATACCCGGGATCATCCACACTTTCATATTGCGGGGCTCCGAGCGGAATTTGGGCGAGCAGGTCCACATGAAGCTCCTCAGCCAGCTTCTGACCGCCTCCGCGACCGAAGATATATTCCCGTTCCCCGTATTTATTTTGATACCAGGCCATATTTTCCACCACACCGAGCAACTCGTGTTTTGTCAGATGAACGGCCATCGCTCCCGCCCTGGCGGCGACAAAAGCTGCAGTGGCATGCGGCGTGGTTACAATAATCTCTTTGCTTTTCGGAATCAGTTGATGTACATCAAGAGCAACATCCCCGGTTCCAGGCGGCAAATCGAGAAGCATATAATCGAGGTCCCCCCAATGAACCTCACTGAAAAAGTTGCGCAGCATTTTGCCCAACATCGGCCCGCGCCAGACAACCGGAGAATTGTCTTCCACGAAAAAGCCCATCGACATCACTTTCACGCCAAACCGTTCAACCGGGAGAATCGTGTCACCGATCACCACCGGCCGTTGCTCGATTCCCATCATGTCCGGGACACTGAACCCATAAATATCGGCATCGATCACGCCGACTTTTTTTCCTTCACGGGCAAGAGCCACTGCCAGGTTCACCGTTACCGTTGATTTTCCGACACCGCCCTTGCCGCTGGCAATCGCAATAAATTGAGTAGAGCTGTCCGGTCCCAGAAGCGGACTGCCTGCCTGAGCCTGTCCGCCGCTTTGCCCCTGACGCAGGGAGGAGGCCAGCGCAGCTCTTTCTTCATCCGTCATCGAACCGAAATGAACCTCAACCGTTTCCGCACCCAGATTGCGAATCGCCTGCTCAACGTCTTCCTGAATTTTTATTTTTAATGGACACCCCTGAATCGTCAGAATCACATCGAGTGAAACTTCTTTTCCTTTAATCCGTATATTGCGGATCATATTGAGTTCAACCAAACTCCTATTCAATTCCGGGTCTTTTACTTCCTTTAATGCTTCAAGAATTTTTTCTTTGGTTAACATGGGAAAGACACCTCAGCTGAAAACGTTTTAACTCCATTATAGCACATCACTTATCAAAGAGCGGCGGCGGTTCTTTCCCTGTATAAAACCGTATCAGCCCCAGATAGATCGATGCGGCCACTTTTTTTTGGTACGTATCCGTTGCCAGTAATCGGGCTTCCTCCGGGTTGGACAAAAAACCGACTTCCACCAGGGCGGTCGGAACGGGCGAGTGTTTGAGAATGTATACATCTCCCTTTTGTTTGGCCAGACGGTTGGTATTTTCGAGGTTTCGGATCAGTTCGGCCTGAATAAAGGTGGCCAGCCGTTTGTTCTCTTCACGAACCGGGTTGTAAAAGGTTTGCGCTCCGGACCATCGAGAGGACGGAATCGCATTGAGATGAATGCTGACGAAGGCGTCCACATTTTTCTCCTTAATCAAATAAATGCGGCGCATCAAGTCTTCCGCTTTGCGCAACCGCAACCGTTTGGTATCCGGTTGGGCCAGATCCGTATCCGTTTCACGCGTCAGAAAGACCAGCGCACCCGCTCCATGCAAATAATCCTGCAAGTAACGCGCGATTTTCAGGGTAATCTCTTTTTCGACAATGCCGTCCTGGCTGACTGCCCCTCCATCAGGTCCTCCGTGTCCCGCATCGATCATAATCACTTTGCCCGAAAGCGGCATATACCAAGCATCTTTTACCTGATCAGAAAAAAAGTCCGCAATCCAGAGAAAACCGATCAGAAAAAAAACGACCGCCAGTAGGACAATCTTGGCTGTCCGGCTTTCTTTGATCTTGACCCTCATCGACCTCGCCTCACTTACCCAAACTCTTCAGTTATGTATATGGGACGAAGTCTCTCATTATGTATGCAAGGCGGGACGGACGCTTATTTCTTCTTGCGGCCCGCCTTTTTCCCCATGATAAACCACTGCCTGCCAAGCTCTTGCATCAGAATCTCCACTGATTCGGCACTCCACTCATCCAACCAGCGATGCAGGTTGAATTCATCCATCAACTCTTTGAGCAACCGGTCACATGCTTTTTGTCCAAACAGGGACAAATCATCGTCCTTGCGATTTCTAAAGAAAATGCCTTTTACCCATCCATCCTTTTTGCCTTCCTTCATCCCGGCCACATACGCTTCAAAAACCAGACGGTACAATAATTCCAAAAGGATCACCTTGCGCGAAGCCGGCCAAAAACGGGTCAGCGGATCGACCAATTCGCCTTTGATCCGATCCATTTCCTCCCAAGGGAAACGGGAGAGGGCGCATTCACGTATTTCTTCATCTCTGCGAATGCGCAGATGTTCAATATCGATGATCTCCGCCATCATTCACCGCTCCTTTGTCACACATGGGATATCCATAGTGTTGACAAAGGGATGAAAAAAAACCCCCCGACGAATCGGGGAGTTTTTGAACATTAGCGTTTGGAGAATTGCGGTGCACGACGTGCGGCTTTGAGACCGTATTTTTTACGTTCTTTCATCCGCGGGTCGCGAGTCAGGAAACCAGCTTTTTTCAAGGCCGGGCGCAGTTCCGGATCCACTTTGAGCAGTGCACGGGCAATTCCGTGGCGAATGGCGCCGGCTTGACCGGTGAAACCGCCGCCGTTTACGTTTACGAGCACATCATAACGGTCGAGCGTATTGGTCAACACCAAAGGCTGACGCACAATCGCTTTTAAAGTTTCCAGACCAAAGTAGTCATCGATATTCCGTTTGTTGATGACAATCCGTCCATCGCCGGCAACCAGGCGAACGCGAGCGACCGATTCCTTACGGCGACCGGTTCCATAGAATTGAACTTGTGCCAAATCGGTTACCTCCTTTTATTAACCACGCAGTTCCCACTCAACCGGCTGTTGAGCCTGATGAGGATGTTCGGAACCTGCGTATACTTTTAATTTTTTAAACTGTTGACGACCCAAGCTTCCTTTCGGGAGCATCCCTTTTACAGCGAGTTCGATCATACGCTCGGGATGTTTGATCCGCATTTCGCTGGCCGTAGTCGATTTCAAGCCGCCCGGATATCCGGAATGGCGATAATAAACTTTTTTCGACCATTTTTTCCCGGTCAATTCAACTTGTGCTGCGTTGATGACGATCACAAAATCGCCCGTATCCACGTGGGGAGTAAATTCAGGTTTATGTTTTCCACGCAGGATGGATGCAACTTCAGATGCCAGGCGTCCCAATGTTTTGCCTTTCGCATCTACCACATACCATTTCCGTTCCACTTGCTCTGGCTTTGCCATAAAGGTGGTACGCATCATATTCCCTCCTCTATCAACAACGGGAATTCCGTTAATGTTGTCTTAGGTTAGAAGCATTGAAAAATGTGTGACTTTCTTCGCGCCGAACAAACTCCATCGGGGCATGGAGTGGAAAATACCAAGCGTTATCTTACCTTAAAAAGCGCGCAATGTCAAGAACCTCAAGGGGAGATAACGTTTGCGGAGCGATGAAAATCCTGCCAAGGCCGATATCCAACTTCAAGCAAAATTAATCCTTCCGGCGGAAACGTCGGACCGGCCAGGCGGCGATCCCGCCCCTCGAGAATGGCGGGAATTTGCTCCGGGTCCAAGTTTCTCCTTCCGACTTCATATAACGTGCCGGCAATAATCCGAACCATGTTATACAAAAACCCGTTCCCGGTCACTTCGATAAAAAAGCCGTGCGTATCTTCGCCTACTTCGCAGCGGTAAATCGTGCGCACCCGATCTTCAATCACCGTCTTTGCCGAACAGAAAGAGGTGAAATCATGAGTGCCGACGAGCCGGTCCGCAGCCCTCTGCATGGCTGGCTGATCGACTTCATACGGAAGATGGGTGCGAAAGCGGCGCTCAAACAAATCGGGAATGCGATGACGATCCGTTTGATAACGATACGTTTTCCAATATGCGCTCTTACGGGCATGAAAGTCCGATGCTGCTTCTTCTGCGGACAGAACAAGGATATCCCTGGGAAGCGACCGACGCAAAATATATGGATATTTATCGACAGGAATGGGGCTTGTTGTCTCAAAATGGCAAACTTGCCCCAAAGCATGCACACCTGCATCTGTCCGGCCCGAACCGTATATTTCAATCGGTTCACCGGTGATTCTGGTCAGCGTTTCCTGCAGAGTGCCCTGGATTGTCCGTTGTCCCGGTTGCGCCTGAAAACCGGAAAAATCAGTCCCGTCATAAGCAATGACCAATTTGATCTTCTTCATCATCTTCCTCCGTCCTTCATCCCGAAAGAACCGGGAAACCGCCGCCTATTCCAAAAAGCGGAGAACGAAAAATAAAAGAACTGCCACAATCAAAAGCCACCCATCAAGCGATGAAAATCGAAGCTGCCGCCATTTGGTTCTTCCCTCACTCCCGCGATATCCCCTGGCTTCCATCGCCAATGCCAACTCCTCCGCCCGGCGAAAAGCGGACAAGAACAAGGGGATCAAAACGGGAATATAGCTTTTGAGCCGCTTGATGAAAAAGCCCGTATCGAAATCGGCGCCTCTGGCTGACTGGGCTTTGCGAATCTTTTCCGTCTCTTCCCAGAGCAAGGGGATGAAACGAAGAGCGATCGACATCATCAGCGCGATTTCGTGCACCGGGATTTTAAATCGCTGCAAAGGTTTCAGCAGCCACTCGATGCCGTCGGTCAGATCGATGGGCGAGGTGGTAAATGTCAATAAAGAAGCGACTGAGATGAGGACAAACAACCGTGCTGAGACAAAAACCGCCTGCCTCAGCCCTTCCTGATAAATCGTGATAAACGGAAGTCGCAGCAGGGCTTCCCCGCCTTTGGTCATCAAAAGATGAAGAATCATGGTAAACAAGATGATGAATAATGCCGGACGGATTGCCCGTATAAAAACCGATACGGGAATGCGGGCCATTCCTGCCGCAACCAGCGTGAAGAAGAGCAGCACAGCGGTTGACCGCAAATGGTTTGCCCAGAAAACAAAAATCATAAACACCATTAAAAAGAGCCATTTAGCCCTGGAGTCCATCCGATGAACAAGGGAATCACCCGGGTAATACTGTCCCATTACAATCTGACTCATGGCAGTTCCCTCTTTTTGCGTCTTTCCTCCAGCAATCGTTCCAGCTCATCCAAGGTAAACACATCCTCAGGGAGCGGAGGGTCCAGCTTCCGGTTCAACAACTGAACAAACCGGGTGATCTCCGGCAATTCGAGATGATAGGAAGACAGGATATCAGCTCGGGAGAAGACTGCTTTTGCCGTCCCGCTCAACACGGACCGCCCCTCAGCCAGAACACAGAAACGATCGGCATACCGCACTGCCTGATCCATATCGTGCGAAACGAGAATAACCGTCACCCCGAAATCCTGATTAAGTCGCTTCAAAAGGCTTAAGATTTCCTCCTGCCCCTTCGGGTCCAAACCGGCCGCAGGTTCATCCAGGATCAGAATCTTCGGGCTCATCGCCAAAACTCCGGCAATCGCCACCCGCCTCATCTGTCCGCCGCTGAGCTGAAAGGGGGATCGGTCTGCCAGTTCCGAATCCAAACCAACCCATTCCATCGCCTGCTTCACTCTTCCATCCACTTCAGACTGCGGCAATCCCAGATTCGTCGGTCCAAAAGCGATATCCTTTGCCACTGTTTCTGCAAACAGCTGATGTTCGGGGTATTGAAAAACCAATCCGATCAACCGGCGCACATCGGCCGTCTGTTTGCGATTCGCGTCAATCAGATGGGAACCGATCCTAATTGTGCCCCGCGTTGGCCTGATCAAGCCGGCAATTGCCTGGATCAGCGTTGACTTTCCCGAGCCGGTCACACCCAAAATCGCCGTGAACGATCCGCCCGGAACTGTCAGATTCACCCCGTCGAGCGCTTTCTTCATCCACGGTGTTCCTGACTGGTATACCACTTCTAAATCTCTGACAACGATCTCCATATTTCCTCAACCAGTTCCTCTTTGCCCGAAATCGTCGGAGAAAGCGGCCATCCTTTGCCAAGGAGTCGCTGATGGAGCTCGATCTCCGGCGGAACGGCCAATCCCCACTGCTTTAGCATCACAGCCTTGGGATAAAGCACTTCAGACGGCAAATCAAGTTTCACTTCCCCCTGGTTCATGACAATCACCCGCTCAGCCCTGAACGCTTCCCTGGCGGAATGGGTGATGTGAATGATTGTCTTGCCCATGCGGTGAAGCTCCGCCGCAACCTGGCTCACATCATTTTTCCCCTGCGGGTCCAGCATGGAAGTCGCTTCGTCCAGTACAATCACGTCCGGCGACATGGCCAGCACTCCGGCCAATGCCAGCCGTTGCTTTTGTCCTCCCGAAAGATGGTGGGGCTCTCTCGCATTCATTCCGGAAAGGCCCACTGCCGCCAATGCACGTTCAATCCGATCTTTCATCTCGGAGCGCGGAACTCCCAGATTTTCGAGACCAAACGCGACATCATCCTCAACGGTGGTCGCGACGATCTGATTGTCGGGATTTTGAAACACCATGCCCACTCTGCGGCGTATTTCCCATAAATCGCTTTCGTTTGCCGTAGAGAGCCCTCCCACTTTGACTTCGCCCCGAACTGGCAGCAGAAGCCCGTTCAATAGCCGTGCCAATGTTGACTTTCCTGATCCGTTCGCACCGATGATGCTGACATATTCACCGGTCCGAAAGGTGAGATTGATCTTTTTTAACGCCCATTTTCCGCTTGATTCATTTTCCCCTTGATAACGAAACCAGACGTCAACGACTTGAATCATCGGTTCCATTTTTTCTCCTTAAAAGAAAAAAGGGTAAACGTCAGGACCAACCGGATCCTGCCCTCACCCTTTCTAGCTCATCATTGGTTACTTCACTAATTCCAAATAAACCATTGGAGCACCGTCGCCACGACGAGGTCCCAACTTAAGAATGCGCGTGTAACCACCATTACGCTCTTGGTAACGAGGAGCGATTTCGTCGAACAGCTTTTTCACTGCGTCCACGTTCTTGTTGTGGGTTACTTCTTCACCATCTTTTACTGTGTTGGAACGTGTCTTGCGAACAAACGCAGCCGCTTGACGACGAGCATGAAGATCGCCGCGTTTACCGAGGGTAATCATTTTTTCTACGATTGAACGAACTTCCTTCGCTTTCGCCTCGGTCGTTTCGATGCGTTCGTTGATGATGAGATCCGTTACCAAATCGCGAAGCAACGCCTTGCGCGCTCCGGAATTACGGCCAAGTTTGCTGTATGCCATCGTATTTCCCTCCCCCTACATGTATTAGTCATCTTTGCGCAAAGAGAGTCCAAGTTCAGCCAATTTCTCTTGAACTTCCTCAAGCGACTTCCGTCCGAGGTTGCGCACTTTCATCATGTCTTCTTCCGTTTTTTGTGTGAGCTCTTGAACCGTATTGATGCCGGCTCGTTTGAGACAGTTATAGGAACGTACGGAGAGATCCAGTTCCTCGATGGTCATCTCCATTACTTTTTCTTTCTTGTCTTCTTCTTTTTCGACCATGATTTCGGCATCTTTGGCCTGCTCCGTTAAACCGACGAATAGCATCAAATGCTCGTTCAGGATTTTGGCCCCAAGGCTCACGGCTTCATCTGGCTTTAAGGAGCCATTTGCCCATACTTCCAGGGTCAATTTATCGTAGTTGGTAACTTGTCCAACCCGTGTATTTTCAACTTGGTAGTTTACCCGTTCAATGGGAGTGTAGATCGAGTCAATCGGAATAACTCCGATCGGCTGATCCTCCCGTTTGTTTTTGTCAGCAGATACATATCCGCGACCACGATTCGCGGTCATTCGGATGCGAAGGTGAGCATCTTCGGCCAGAGTTGCGATATGAAGATCCGGATTCAGGACTTCTACATCGCTGTCTGCACGAATATCCCCCGCTTTTACTTCCCCGGGACCCTCGATGTCAATCTCAAGAACTTTCTCTTCATCCGAATGAATTTTAAGAGCCAATTGCTTCAAGTTGAGAATGATCTCCGTGGTATCTTCTACAACTCCAGGAATCGTGGAGAACTCATGCAATACCCCATCAATCTGGATGGTTGTAACGGCCGCACCTGGCAATGACGAGAGCAGGACACGGCGCAGAGAATTGCCCAGGGTAGTGCCGTATCCGCGTTCTAAGGGTTCCACCACAAACTTCCCATATCGATGATCTTCACTGATTTCCACAGTTTCGATCTTCGGCTTTTCGATTTCAATCATACGGCTCACAAACCCTCCTTCAGAACGTCGCGTTCCGGGCGTAATCCCACCTGACGGCAGACATTGATCGTGTATAAGGAATAAGACATGCCAAAATTAGTCCTATCCAGTATACACCATCTACAGGAAAAATAAACCACGGATCAGTTTTAAATCTAAAGAATTAAACACGGCGACGTTTTGGCGGACGGCAACCATTGTGAGGAATCGGTGTGACGTCTTTAATCAGGCTTACTTCCAATCCTGCCGCTTGCAGGGAACGAATTGCTGCTTCACGACCGGCACCCGGTCCTTTCACCAATACATCAACGGTTCTCATACCGTTGTCCATCGCGGTTTTTGCCGCTTGTTCCGCAGCCATTTGCGCGGCAAAAGGCGTGCTTTTACGGGAACCTTTAAAGCCCATCGTACCGGAACTTGCCCAGGCAACCGTATTTCCGCGCGGGTCGGTAATCGTGATAATCGTATTGTTAAAAGTGGAACGGATGTGCGCGATACCAGATTCAACGTTTTTGCGAACGCGACGTTTTACGCGTTGCGTAGTAGTTTTACGCTTTGCCACTGTTCTCCCTCCTTATTCGTTATTTTTTCTTGTTCGCTACCGTACGGCGAGGACCTTTACGGGTACGGGCGTTGGTTTTCGTGCGTTGACCGCGTACCGGCAATCCGCGACGATGGCGAATGCCACGGTAAGAACCGATCTCGATCAACCGTTTGATGTTGAGGGCAACTTCACGGCGAAGATCCCCTTCAACCACCAGGTTTTTATCGATAAAGCTCCGGAGTTTGGACACTTCGTCTTCCGTCAGATCACGAACGCGAGTATCCGGGTTGATTCCGGTAGCTTCCAGAATTCGTTTGGATTGAGAACGACCAATGCCATAGATATAAGTGAGCGCGATCTCTACGCGTTTTTCACGGGGCAAGTCGATACCTGCAATACGCGCCATGCCTTACACCTCCTTGAATTTAACCTTGTTTTTGCTTATGCTTGGGATTTTCGCAGATTACCATGACAGCCCCTTTGCGACGAATCACTTTGCACTTTTCGCAAATGGGCTTCACCGAAGGTCTTACTTTCATTTGAGCTACCTCCTGTCAAATATTAAGAGCCCCCTAAACTTCACAGACCGTCTTTACTTGTAACGGTAAGTGATCCGTCCACGGGTTAAATCATACGGAGAAAGTTGCACCGTCACTCTGTCACCCGGCAAGATGCGGATAAAGTGCATACGGATTTTACCAGAAACATGAGCCAAAACTTCATGACCGTTTTCCAACTCGACGCGGAACATGGCATTTGGCAGGGGCTCCTTGACGATCCCTTCTACCTCGATCACATCTTCTTTGGCCATTGATTCACTCTCCTTTTTGCTCAAGTTTGAGCAGATATTGGTTCAGGGCGTATCGCAACTTCGCATTGTTAACACGACCGTGACTCTTGATGGCGTCAGCTATTTCCAGATTTATCGTATTGGTAACTTGAATATGTTTCAAGTTTTTCTTTTTCGGGCAATCGGCTTTTCGCTGATCCCCATCGGCCAACAAGACAAAATGAGGCTCCTCAATGCCGATGATGACGGCATAATTTCCCGCATCACGCCCCCGCAATACGCGAACGATTTGTCCAAGACGAGGTCGACTGTCGACATCTGCCACGTTTATCACCCTTCACCTGGTTTACACTTTCGTGAGAATCTCATGGCCTTCATCCGTGATCGCAATCGTATGCTCGAAGTGAGCGCACAGAGAACCGTCAGTGGTAACAACCGTCCAGTTATCAGCGAGTGTACGAACAAACCGTTTTCCCGCATTCACCATCGGTTCAATTGCAAGGGTCATACCTGGCTTCAGGCGAGGACCTTTGCCGGGTAAACCGTAATTGGGAATACTCGGAGCTTCATGCAAGTTTTGCCCGATTCCGTGTCCGACATACTCCCGCACGATTGAAAAACCGGCACCTTCGGCATGTTTTTGAATCGCGTGGGAAACATCCCCCAGTCTTGCGCCTGGCTTTGCCTGTTCAAGACCTTTGTACAGGGATTCCTCGGTGACGGTGAGCAAACGTTCGGCTTCAGGGGAAATTTCCCCGACGCCGTACGTCCAAGCAGAATCACCATGATATCCGTCATAGCAGGCACCGATGTCCAAAGAGATGATATCTCCTTCGTTTAACACACGATTCCCCGGAATGCCATGAACCAGTTCCTCGTTCACGGAAGTGCATATGCTGCCCGGAAATCCGTTGTACCCTTTGAAGGAAGGAACAGCACCGAACCCGCGAATCACTTTTTCAGCGATTCGATCCAGCTCCTTGGTGGTGATGCCCGGGTGGATCGCTTTTTTCAGCTCCTGATGAGTCAAATATACGATTTTCCCAGCTTCCCTCATCCGTTCAAGCTCTTTAACCGATTTTAAGATAATCATGCTTTTAAACCTCGAATCAGTGACAAGATGGATTCTGTCACATTTTCGATCGGCTGTTCCCCATCAACACGATGAAGTTTACCAGTCGATTCATAGTAGTGAATCAAGTGTTGGGTTTGCTCAAGATTCACTTTCAAACGTTCTTTCACGGTCTCTATCGCGTCATCCGCCCGCTGATAAAGCTCTCCTCCACAGCGGTCGCAAACCCCTTCGACCTTGGGCGGTGCAAAGAGTACGTGATACGTAGCCCCGCAGTCGCGACAGATCCGTCTGCCCGTGAGGCGTTTAAGAAGTTCCTCTTCTGCAACCTCAATATAAAGAACCAGATCGATCGGGCGATTCAATTCATCCGTTAATTCGTCCAAAGCCTCGGCCTGTGGAACCGTTCTGGGAAAACCGTCCAATAAAAAGCCCTTGGCACAATCATCCTTGCCGAGCCGGTCGCGGACGATCCCGATCGTCACACGGTCAGGTACCAACTGGCCTTTATCCATATAGGACTTGGCTTCCATTCCCAGAGGGGTTTGTTCCTTAACAGCCGCTCGAAACATATCTCCCGTAGAAATATGCGGGATATCCAGCTCTTCCACGATTCGAGCTGCCTGTGTCCCTTTGCCGGCTCCGGGCAATCCCATCAGTACGATATTCAAGCGTCATCCCTCCCGGATCAGAATTCTACGGGCGGTCCGCATGACAGTTCACATCAGTGAGCTGGTGCTCATGCATAGTCCCCGGATGTAGCTCCGGGGGTGGCAAACAGAAAGTCTATTTATGCATAAAGCCCTTGTAATGGCGTTTAATCAGCTGGCTTTCAATCGTCTTCATCGTTTCAAGTGCAACCCCGACCACGATCAGAAGCGAGGTTCCCCCGATTTGCACATTGCTCGGAAGACCGGCAAGATTGATGAAGAAGATCGGCAAAATGGAAATCAGCGACAGAAAAATCGCGCCTGACAGCGTTAGACGATTCATGACCCGGGTTAAATAGGTGGTTGTATTCTTGCCCGGGCGAATCCCAGGAATAAAGCCGCCGTTTTTCTTCATCTGATCAGACAACTGAACCGGGTTAATCTGCACAAAGGTGTAGAAGTAAGTGAAACCGATAATCAGAATCACATACATTGCCGCACCGAGCGGGGAACGGGTGTAATCGAAGTTGTAGATAAACCAATCCGCAACCGGGTGTCCTTGCCAGAAGCTTGCAATCGTAACCGGGAACATCATCAAGGACAAGGCGAAGATTACCGGAATCACACCGGCCGCGTTCACTTTCATCGGAATGTGAGTCGATTGGCCGCCGTACATTTTACGTCCAACCACCCGTTTCGTATATTGAACGGGTATTCTCCTTACGCCCTGTTGGATATAGATCGTGGCGATAATGATAACCACAACCACCAACAAAAGCCCCACCGCTTTCAGGATACCGATAAACAGCTGTGCATTTTTGCCGAAGAAGGACGTATAGATCTGTCCGATGTGCATCGGGATGTTGGCCACGATCCCGGCAAAGATCAGAATGGAAATCCCGTTTCCGATCCCTTTGTCCGTGATCTGCTCACCCAACCACATGAGAAAGGTTGTGCCTGCCGTCAAAGTCAGAGCGATGAGTGCATAGCTCCAGACGCTGGTGTCCAATACAAAGCCCTGGTAGACCCTGTTGAAACCTATGGCAACTCCCACCGACTGGATCAGTGCCAAAACCACCGTAAAATAGCGGGTAAACTGAGCCAGTTTGCGGCGGCCCACCTCTCCCTCTTTTGCCCATCTTGCAAAAGCCGGGATGACATCCATCGTCAGCAACTGCACAATGATCGAAGCGGTGATGTAAGGCATAATCCCCATGGCGAAAATGGAGAAGTTGCGGAATGCCCCACCGGAAAAAGCGTTAATCAAACCAAATACGCCTTGACCGCCTCTCTCCATCATGCTCTGCAAGATCGCCGGGTCCGTGTTAGGAACCGGAATAAAGCTTCCGATTCGAAACACGACCAAGATCAAAAGCGTGAAAAAAATACGACGACGAAGATCTTCCACCTTAAAGATGTTACCCAGGTTCCGGATCATTAGATTACCTCCGTCGCTCCACCAGCGGCGTTGATTTTTTCAATCGCAGAGGCAGAGAATTTTTGAGCTTTTACCGTGAGTTTTTTGTTCAACTCACCATTGCCCAACACTTTCAACCCGTCTTTCAGATCTTTTACAACGCCTTGCTCTTTCAACAGTTCTGGAGTTACGACAGTTCCCTCTTCGAAGCGGTTGAGCACATCCAGGTTGATGATGGCATATTCCACTCGATTCGGGTTGGTAAATCCGCGCTTCGGCAAACGACGGTAAATCGGGTTTTGGCCGCCTTCAAAGCCAGGACGAACACCGCCACCGGAGCGTGCGTTTTGCCCTTTATGGCCTTTTCCGGCCGTTTTACCCTGGCCGGCAGAAATACCGCGGCCAAGCCGTTTTTTCTTGTGACGGGCACCCTCAGCCGGTTTCAGTTCATGCAGTTTCATTCCTCGCACCTCCTCTTTGACAAGTCATGTGCATTATTCGCTGATTTCTTCAACGGAAACGAGGTGTTTCACTTTATTGATCATACCACGGATGGCCGGATTATCTTCATGCGTTACGGTCTGTTCCCGTTTTGTTAAACCGAGTGTACGCAGGGTGACACGTTGCACTTCAGGACGGCCAATCATACTCCGCTTGAGTGTAATTGCCAGTTTCTTTGCCACGGTCATCCCTCCTTATCCCATCAATTCTTCTACGCTTTTTCCGCGCAGTTTTGCTACGTCCTCAGGACGTTTCAAGCTTTGCAAACCGGAAAGTGTGGCACGAACCATGTTGATCGGGTTGTTGGAACCCGTCGATTTGGTGAGAATGTCACCAACACCTGCCGCATTCAATACGTCACGCACAGGACCGCCTGCGATGACACCCGTACCTTTGGAAGCAGGTTTCAGAAGAACACGGCCTGCGCCAAACTCACCGATCGTCTCATGCGGAATGGTTGTCCCCAGAAGAGGAACGGTAACCATATTCTTTTTCGCATCTTCAATCCCTTTGCGGATCGCTTCAGGAACCTCAGCCGCTTTACCAATTCCTGCACCGACCTTGCCTTTGCCGTCACCGACAACAACAAGCGCACTGAAGCTGAAACGGCGTCCGCCCTTCACAACTTTCGCTACGCGATTAATGTTAACCACTTTTTCGATAAACTCGGATTGCGCAGCATCTTTGCGACGTGGCTTTTCTTGCTTGCTCAAAAGTCTAGACCCCCTTCCCGTGCTCCTTCTGCCAAAGCTTTTACACGACCATGATAGAGGTAACCGCCACGGTCGAATACAACCGACTTAAAGCCTTTCTCAACGGCGCGCTTTGCGATCAATTCCCCTACCGCACGAGCCGCATCAACCGTACCGCCGTTGGAGAATTTCTCCTTCAGCTCGGCATCCAAGGTCGAAGCGGATGCAACCGTATGTCCAATCGTGTCATCGATCAATTGCGCATAGATGTTTTTGGAAGAACGGAAAACGTTCAAACGTGGACGCTCAGCAGTACCGAATACTTTTTTGCGGACACGCAGATGACGTTTTGCCCGTTTTTTGTTGCGATCTCCTTTTTGAATCACGGTCCAGCTCACTCCCTTCTTGTTAGGCGATTCGATTATTTACCCGTTTTACCCTCTTTGCGACGGATAACTTCATCGCTGTATTTAATCCCTTTGCCTTTATAAGGTTCAGGTTCACGGTAAGAACGGATTTTCGCAGCCATTTCGCCGACTTTCTCTTTATCGATGCCTTTCACCACAATTTGCGTTTGAGACGGAACGTCGAGTTCAATTCCGTCGATCGGCGTTACATCGATCGGATGAGAATAACCGACGTTTAACACCACGTTGTTTCCTTTTTTCGAAGCACGGTATCCGACACCGACCAATTCAAGCGTTTTGGAGAAACCGTTGGTTACACCCTCAACCATGTTGGCAATCACGCTGCGGGTGGTTCCATGCAAGGCACGATGAGTGCGGTGATCGCTTGGGCGCTCCACGATCACTTGATTGTCCTCCACTTTGATGGCGATATCGGAATGGAAGTTACGAGTTAAGGTACCTTTCGGCCCTTTTACCGTTACGGTGTTTCCTTCCAATTTCACTTCTACACCGTTTGGAATCACAACCGGTTTTTTACCGATACGAGACATTCGATTCACCTCCATCCTTTATGCCGATTACCAAACGTACGCGATAACTTCGCCGCCCACTTTTTGCTGACGGGCTTCTTTATCCGTCAGAATTCCTTTGTTGGTGGACAAAATGGCGATTCCCAAACCACGAAGAACACGTGGAATTTCGTTCGCTTTTACATAAACGCGCAAACCAGGTTTGCTGATCCGTTTCAACCCGGTAATCACTTTTTCGTTGTTCGGTCCGTATTTGAGGAAAATCCGGATGATACCCTGTTTGTTGTCTTCGATATATTCAGCATCGCGAATGAAACCTTCACGTTTCAGGATCTCAGCGATTTCCCTTTTGATACGAGATGCCGGGAACTCAACGCTCTCATGGCGAACCGTGTTAGCGTTGCGAATTCTGGTCAGCATATCTGCAATCGGGTCTGTCATTACCATGCGAAACCCTCCTTCCTATCCTCATTACCAACTTGCTTTTTTAACACCGGGAATCTGCCCTTTGTAGGCCAATTCACGGAAGCAGATCCGACAGAGACGAAACTTGCGTAATACGGCGTGTGGTCGTCCGCAACGTTCGCAACGGGTATAAGCACGAACTTTGAATTTCGGCTTACGTTGGGACTTCACGATCATCGACTTCTTGGCCAAGTGATTCCCTCCTTTACATCGTGGTGACGTACAGTGATTATTTACGGAATGGCATACCCATCAGAGTCAAAAGATCACGTGCTTCCTCGTCGGTATTGGCAGTCGTCACGATAACGACGTCCATCCCGCGAACTTTGTCAACTTTGTCATAAGAAATTTCCGGGAAGATCAATTGCTCTTTCAGACCGAGCGTGTAATTGCCGCGACCGTCAAACGATTTCGGGGAAACACCGCGGAAATCGCGTACACGCGGAAGAGCAACATTGATCAATTTATCGAGGAAATGATACATACGCTCTCCGCGAAGTGTCACCTTTACACCGATCGGCATTCCTTCACGCAATTTGAAGCCGGCAATCGATTTTTTGGCACGTGTGACCACCGGTTTTTGCCCGGAGATGAGCGTCAGGTCTTCTACTGCACCATCCAAAGCTTTGGCATTTTGTACAGCTTCACCCACACCCATGTTAATCACGATTTTTTCAAGTCTTGGAACTTGCATTGGGGATTTGTAGTTGAACTTCTTCATTAACGCAGCGGTTACCTCATTGAGGTAATGCTCTTTCAAACGTGCTGCCATCAGGTACCCTCCCTTCTCTCGCGTTATTTGTCGAGGATTTCACCGGATTTTTTCGCATAACGCACTTTCTTTTTCTCGCCGTTTTTACCCTCGATGAACTTGTAGCCAACCCGGGTCGGCTCCTTCGTTTTCGGGTCTTCAATCATCAGGTTGGAAACGTGAATCGGCGCTTCCTTCTCGATGATGCCGCCCTGAGGGTTATCCTGGGTCGGACGGGAATGTTTTTTCACCAAGTTTACACCTTCGACGAGCACACGATCTTCCTTGGGAAGAACTTTAATTACACGACCGCGGGTGTAAACTTTTTTGCCGTTTTCAAAGTACGGAGCTTCTTTACCGCGCATGACGATTACCATATCGCCTTTTTTGATGTGCATACGGGGCACCTCCTTACCTTCCAGTGTGTTGCCGCAAATCATTTTCAGAACCAAGTATTAAAGAACTTCCGGTGCCAAAGAAATGATTTTCATGAAATCGCGATCACGCAATTCGCGGGCAACAGGTCCGAAGATCCGTGTACCGCGCGGGCTTTTGTCTTCCTTAATCACAACCGCAGCATTTTCATCGAAGCGAATGTAGGATCCATCCGGACGACGGGTCGGACGAACGGTACGTACAACCACGCACTTCACTACATCCCCTTTCTTGACAACGCCACCGGGTGTAGCTTGTTTGACAGAAGCGACGATAATATCACCGATTCCAGCGGTAGATTTTTTGGATCCACCCAATACACGGATGCACATAACTTCTTTCGCACCAGAGTTATCTGCTACACGAAGACGTGTTTGAGGTTGAATCATGGTTTTCCCTCCTTCCCGCGTCATTCACGCGTGCCATGGGTTAAATGATAACAGCTTTCTCTACGATTTCCACCAAACGCCAGCGCTTGTCTTTGGAAAGCGGACGCGTTTCCATGATTCTTACGATGTCGCCTACTTTTGCTTGGTTTTCGGCGTCATGCGCTTTGAACTTTTTGGTATACTTTACGCGTTTACCGTACAGTGGATGTTTCTTGTAGGTCTCAACAGCGACAACGATTGTTTTATCCATTTTATCGCTGACCACTTTGCCGACACGTACTTTACGGCGAGTTGTACGCTCGTTCATCCCTGTTTCCTCCTTTCGATCCCCAGTTCGCGCTCCCGCAAGATCGTTTTGCAACGAGCAATGCTTTTGCGAACCTGACGCAACCGGGCTGGATTATCCAATTGTCCAGTAGCCGATTGGAAGCGGAGGTTAAACAGTTCTTCCTTGTACTGTGCGAGCTTTTGCTCGATCTCGGCGGTGGTCAACTCAACTAGCTCTTTTGCTTTCATTCGTTACCACCCGCTTCTTCTCTTTTTACGAACTTCGTTTTGATCGGCAGCTTATGAGCTGCAAGGCGCATCGCCTCACGTGCCGTCTCTTCTGGAACACCAGCAAGTTCGAACAAGATTTTGCCTGGTTTTACAACAGCCACCCATTTTTCGGGAGAACCTTTACCGCTACCCATCCGTACCTCGAGAGGCTTTTGAGTAATCGGGTGATCAGGGAAAATCTTGATCCATACTTTACCACCACGTTTGATATAACGAGTCATCGCGATCCGGGCAGCCTCGATTTGACGGTTGGTGATCCATGCCGGCTCAAGCGCCTGTAAACCGTATTCACCAAATGCTACTTCCGTACCGCCTTTCGCACGGCCTGTCAGTTTGCGCGGACGATGCGGGCGACGGAATTTCACGCGTTTAGGCATTAGCATCGATTACTCGCCTCCTTCCGCTGCTCCTTTGTTTTTGGTCGGCAAAACTTCACCGCGATAGATCCAAACTTTCACACCGATCCGTCCATAAGTGGTGTGTGCTTCAGCAAAACCATAATCGATATCAGCACGCAATGTATGGAGTGGTACCGTACCTTCGCTGTAGCCTTCGCTGCGGGCAATATCGGCACCGCCGAGACGACCGCTTACCATGGTGCGTACCCCTTTGGCTCCGGCGCGCAAAGAACGCTGAATCGCTTGTTTCATCGCACGGCGGAAAGCAACACGGCGTTCCAGTTGTTGTGCGATATTTTCAGCGACAAGGTAAGCATCAAGCTCCGGATTTTTGATTTCGCTGATGTTGATGTGAACTTTTTTATTGGTGAGCTTCACCAAGGCTTGGCGGAGCGCTTCGACTTCAGAACCGCCTTTCCCGATCACCATGCCGGGTTTCGCCGTATGAATGGTAATGTTGACGCGGTTTGCTGCGCGTTCGATTTCCACAGTGGAAACGGCCGCGTCTTTCAGTCGGTTTTTGATAAACTCGCGAACCTTAATATCTTCATGCAATAGATCAGCATAGTCCTTGTCTGCGTACCATTTGGATTCCCAGTCACGGATAATTCCCACACGCAGACCAACTGGATTTACCTTTTGACCCAAAGCTTCATCCCTCCTTATTTAGTGATTCACGCCTTTTCCGATACAACCACGGTAATGTGGCTGGTGCGCTTGTTAATGCGGCTGGCACGGCCCATCGCACGAGGCATATAACGCTTCATCGTGGGACCTTCATCAACATAAGCTTTCGACACTACCAGGTTGGCAGTATCCAAGTTGTGATTGTGCTCAGCGTTTGCCACGGCAGACGTGAGTACTTTCTCAATGATCGGGGAGGCAGCACGAGGAGTGTAGCGTAAAATCGCCAATGCCTCTTCAACAGACTTGCCACGAATCAAATCGATCACCAAGCGTGCTTTGCGTGGAGCGATACGCACGTATCGTGCTACTGCTTTAGCTTCCATAACGTAACCTCCTCTCTAAACCCGGTCCGGTCCACTTACCGTCTTTTTGTTTTCTTGTCATCGCCTGCATGACCTTTAAACGTACGGGTTGGGACGAATTCTCCCAACTTGTGGCCTACCATATCCTCCGTTACATAAACCGGAACGTGCTTGCGTCCATCATGAACGGCGAATGTGTGTCCAACAAACTCCGGGAAAATGGTAGAACGACGAGACCAAGTTTTGATTACGCGTTTTTCGTTTTTCTCGTTTAATTCATCAACCTTTTTTAACAGATGTGCATCTGCAAATGGTCCCTTTTTCAAGCTGCGGCCCATCTTAGTAACCTCCCTTCGAGTGAGGCTTTTTCACAGCCTATCTGACTACTTTTTACGACGACGGATAATATATTTGTCAGATGCTTTGTTTTTCTTCCGGGTTTTGTAACCCAAGGTCGGTTTGCCCCAAGGAGTCATCGGGGACTTGCGGCCGATCGGTGCACGACCTTCCCCACCACCGTGCGGGTGATCCACAGGGTTCATCACAGAACCGCGAACGGTTGGCCGTTTACCCAGCCAACGGGAACGTCCTGCTTTACCAATCGTGATCAACTCATGATCCAAGTTGCCTACCTGACCGATCGTTGCACGGCAATCCAGGTGAACCATGCGTGTTTCGCCGGAGGTAAGGCGGATGATGGCGTATTTCCCTTCTTTACCGAGCAATTGTGCCGATGCACCTGCTGCGCGGACAAGCTGTCCACCACGGCCCGGTTTAAGTTCGATGTTGTGAATGACCGTACCTACCGGAATATTGCGAAGAGGCAACGCATTTCCCAAACGGATTTCCGCATCAGGACCGGACGAAACGGTCATGCCCACTTTCAATCCGTGAGGAGCGAGAATGTAACGTTTTTCTCCATCCACATAGTGGATCAAAGCAATATTGGCAGAACGGTTCGGATCGTATTCGATCGTAGCCACTTTTCCAGGAATGCCATCTTTATTACGTTTGAAGTCAACCAAACGATATTTGCGTTTATGTCCGCCGCCTTGGTGACGAACAGTCAGTTTCCCCTGGTTGTTGCGGCCTGCCTTTTTCTGCAGAGGTACTACCAGGGATTTTTCCGGTTTATCTGTCGTAATCTCGTCAAAGCTGGAAACAGTCATATGACGACGAGACGGGGTCGTTGGTTTAAAGTGTTTAATTCCCATTCCTTTTCCCTCCTTCTTTTTTAGGATGGATTAAACTTCAAATACCTCGATTGGTTTGCTGTCAGCGGTGAGTTTAACCACAGCTTTCTTTCTCTCAGGTCTGCGACCGCTGTACCGGCCATAACGTTTAATTTTACCGGGAACGCGCATCGTGTTCACTTTCTCCACTTTTACGCCGAAGATCTGCTCAATCGCTTTTTTCACTTCGACTTTATTGGCACGTGGATCCACTTCAAACACGTATTTACGATCCTCCATGAGTTCCGTGGATGCTTCGGTAATGACCGGACGACGGATGATATCGCGAGGGTCTTTCATCGACCAAGCACCTCCTCGACGCGATTCACAGCTCCACGAGTGAGAATCAGCTTGTCATGGTAAAGAACGTCGAGAACGTTCAATCCATCTGCCGGTATAAGTTTCACTCCCGGAATGTTGCGGGCGGAGAGAACAGCATTGTCCTCCAATTGATCGGCAACGATCAGCGCCTTGCGATCAACACCCAGGTTTTTGAGTACTTGTACCATTTCTTTGGTTTTCGGTTGATCCATTTTCAATTCATCGAGCACGACCACTTGGCTGTCCAGCACCTTAGAAGAAAGAGCGGACTTGATCGCCAAACGACGAACCTTTTTCGGTAATTTATAAGCATAGCTGCGCGGTTGCGGTCCAAATACCACACCACCGCCTACCCACAACGGGGAACGAATGCTGCCGTGACGTGCACGACCGGTTCCTTTTTGTCTCCACGGTTTCTTGCCGCCCCCACGAACAGCTGCACGATTTTTCGTTGCATGGGTACCACGGCGCAGGGATGCTTGTTGCATAACCACAGCATCATGCAATACCGCCTGATTCGGGGTAATGCCGAACACTGCATCAGACAGCACGATTTCATCCACCTGCTTGCCGCTCATGTCTAACACTGCCAGCTTAGGCATGGATGCTCCTCCTTTCTTCAATCAATCGCTTACTTGCTTTTTACGGCTGATTTGATCACAACATAGCTGTTTTTCGGTCCAGGTACGGAGCCTTTGATCAAAATCAGGTTTTTGTCAGCATCAACACGAACGATTTCAAGGTTTTGTGTTGTTACACGTTCTCCGCCCATGCGTCCCGGAAGCGTTTGTCCTTTGAATACGCGGTTCGGAGCAATCGCACCCAACGAACCTGGTCCGCGATGGTAACGGGAACCGTGGCTCATCGGACCGCGAGCTTGGTTGTGACGTTTGATCGCACCTGCAAATCCTTTTCCTTTGGATGTGCCGGTGACGTCAACCAGTTCGCCAGCTGCGAAGATGTCTGCTTTGACTACCCCGCCAAGCTCATAGTCAGCCAGGTTTACGCCACGCACTTCTTTGATGAATTTTTGTGCTTTCGCATTTGCTTTCTTCGCATGTCCAAGCTCAGGTTTGTTGGAACGATGTTCCTTCTTCTCTTCAAAACCGAGCTGGATTGCTTCGTAACCATCGGTTTGCAGTTCTTTCTTCTGCAACACCACACACGGTCCCGCTTCAACTACGGTAACTGGAACCACCACGCCATCTTCGTTGAAGATTTGGGTCATCCCAATTTTCTTTCCGAGAATCCCTTTCACTTTGTACACCTCCTACCATCGTAGAGTGAGAGATTACAATTTGATTTCGATGTCGACACCGGACGGCAGATCCAATCTCATCAACGCATCTACGGTTTGCTGAGTTGGATTGACGATGTCAATAAGGCGTTTATGAGTGCGCATTTCGAATTGCTCACGAGAATCTTTATATTTGTGAACAGCGCGCAGGATCGTGTAAACCGTTTTTTCCGTCGGCAACGGAATCGGTCCCGACACGCTGGCACCTGTCCGCTTTGCGGTATCCACGATTTTAACCGCGGATTGATCCAGGATGCGGTGATCGTAAGCTTTTAAACGAATGCGAATCTTTTGCTTTGCCATTATTAACCCTCCTTCTCGCTCATTTTTGCAAATGAACTTCTCCGCGAAAATTTCCCGCCCGGCCATGGCAAAGGGGCCGGGTGTGTCGGCAACCTTTCGCTTCATCGCGTTCATGACAACATTCACGATTATATAGAAAAAAATTGGACGATGCAAGCTTTTTTCGCGTATTTTAGGGAAATGTAATTAAGTTGCGACCCTGACCAGCACTTGCAAAAGCCTACCTGCCATATTTTACAAAATAGTTGGGCCATTTTTCAAGTCTTAAAACAAAAAGCTGCCAGCCCGGAAATCGGGTTGACAGCTTTTTTTGATCGGCAGTGGCCATTACTCGTTAATAACGGTAACAGCACCTGCGCCTACGGTACGTCCACCTTCGCGGATAGCGAAACGGGTACCGTCTTCGATAGCGATCGGCGCGATCAATTCTACTTCCATTTCAACGTTGTCGCCAGGCATGCACATTTCAACGCCTTCCGGCAACTTGATAACACCGGTTACGTCGGTGGTGCGGAAATAAAATTGCGGACGATAACCAGAGAAGAACGGGGTATGACGTCCACCTTCTTCTTTGGAGAGAACGTATACTTGAGCTTTAAATTTGGTGTGCGGTTTCACGCTGCCAGGTTTAGCTAATACTTGACCGCGTTGTACATCTTTACGCTCAATACCGCGGAGGAGTGCACCGATGTTGTCACCAGCTTGAGCTTGGTCGAGCAACTTACGGAACATTTCTACCCCGGTTACAACGGTTTTGCGGGTTTCAGCGAGACCCACGATTTCAACTTCGTCACCAACTTTGATGACACCGCGTTCTACACGGCCGGTAGCAACGGTACCACGACCGGTAATGGTGAATACGTCCTCAACCGGCATGAGGAAGGTTTTGTCGGTGTCACGTTGCGGTTCCGGAATATATTCGTCAACTGCAGACATCAGTTCAATAATGCATTCAGCTTCAGGACCAGTCGGGTTTTCGAGAGCTTTCAGAGCGGATCCACGGATAACCGGGATATCATCTCCTGGGAACTCATACTCGGAGAGAAGTTCACGAACTTCCATTTCTACGAGTTCGAGCAACTCTTCGTCGTCAACCATGTCGCATTTGTTCAGGAATACAACGATGTACGGTACGCCTACCTGACGGGAGAGCAGAATGTGCTCACGGGTTTGCGGCATTGGACCGTCAGCAGCGGATACTACGAGGATCGCTCCGTCCATTTGTGCAGCACCGGTGATCATGTTTTTCACGTAGTCAGCGTGACCCGGGCAGTCAACGTGAGCATAGTGGCGGTTGTCCGTTTCATACTCAACGTGAGCGGTGGAGATGGTGATACCGCGCTCTCTTTCTTCCGGAGCTTTGTCGATTTGGTCGTAAGCTTGTGCTTGAGCTTTACCTTGTTGAGCAAGCACGGTGGTGATTGCAGCGGTCAAAGTGGTTTTACCGTGGTCAACGTGACCGATGGTACCAATGTTAACGTGTGGTTTTGTACGTTCGAACTTGGCTTTTGCCATGACTGATGATCCTCCTTATTTAGGACTAAGTAATATTGTAATAGATTTATGGAAATCCGGGAAGCGGATTAAACCGCTTCACCAGTTTCTTTAACACAAATTAGACATTACTGTCCAGTTGCTTTTTTGATGATCTCATCAGCAATGTTTTTCGGCACTTCTTCGTAGTGATCGAAGAACATTGAGAAGACACCGCGTCCTTGGGTGCGGGAGCGCAGGTTATTTACATAACCGAACATCTCAGCCAACGGAACCATCGCGCGGATGACTTGGGCACCACCGCGAGCTTCCATTCCCTCAACGCGGCCGCGACGGGAGTTGATGTCACCCATCACGTCACCCATGTATTCTTCCGGAACGGTCACTTCCACTTTCATGACCGGTTCGAGAAGAACTGGGTTACATTTGGATTTGGCCGCTTTCAGCGCCATGGAACCAGCGATTTTAAAGGCCATTTCCGAGGAGTCCACATCGTGGTATGAACCATCGACGAGGGTAGCCCGGATATCGACCATCGGGAATCCCGCCAAGACACCGTTTTGCATAGCCTCTTCGATCCCGCTTTGAACAGCCGGGATGTATTCTTTCGGAACCACACCGCCAACGATTTTGTTGACAAATTCGAACCCGCTTCCTTCCGGCAGTGGCTCGAATTCCACCCAAACGTGACCGTATTGTCCACGACCACCGGATTGGCGAACGAATTTCCCTTCCACTTTGGCAGAACTGCGGAAGGTTTCTTTGTAAGCAACTTGCGGTGCACCAACATTCGCTTCCACCTTGAATTCCCGTTTCAGACGGTCAACGATGATTTCAAGGTGAAGCTCACCCATACCCGCAATAATGGTTTGGGCTGTTTCTTCGTCGGTATGCGTGCGGAATGTCGGATCTTCTTCCGCCAGCTTCGCAAGTGCAACAGCCATTTTATCCTGGTCAGCCTTGGATTTCGGTTCGATGGCAATCTCGATTACCGGTTCCGGGAACTCCATCGACTCGAGCAAAATCGGGTTTTTCTCATCGCAAAGCGTTTCACCCGTCGTCGTGTCTTTCAGACCGACAGCTGCAGCGATATCACCTGCGTAAACGGTGTTGATCTCTTCACGGTGGTTCGCATGCATTTGCAGAATCCGACCGATCCGTTCGCGTTTTCCTTTAGTTGCGTTAAGCACATAGGATCCGGAGGATAAGGTACCGGAGTAAACGCGGAAGAAGGTGAGTTTACCCACATAAGGGTCGGTCATGATTTTGAATGCCAAAGCGGCAAAAGGTTCTTCGTCGCTGGAATGGCGAACCGTTTCCGTACCGTCCGGCAATGTACCTTGGATCGCCGGTACGTCAACCGGAGACGGCAGGTAGTCAATCACAGCGTCCAGCAAAGGTTGTACCCCTTTGTTTTTGTAGGAAGAACCACAGAGAACCGGAGTGATTTTCACTTCACAGGTTCCTTTGCGAAGGGCTGCCTTGATCTCCTCGACGGTGAGCTCTTCACCTTCGAGATATTTCATCATCAGCTCTTCATCCAACTCGGCCACTGCTTCCAACAGCGCGGTCCGATACTCTTCGGCTTTTTCCTTGTATTCCTCAGGAATGTCACGAGCTTCGGAAGTGGTACCGAGATCGTCGGTGTAGATAATTGCCTTGTTGGTTACGAGGTCAATGATGCCCTCGAATGTATCTTCAGATCCGATCGGCAATTGAATCGGAACTGCGTTTGCACCAAGGCGCTCTTTCATTTGTTCTACGGCCCCATAGAAGTTCGCACCGAGAATGTCCATTTTGTTAACATAGGCGATGCGTGGAACTCCATAGCGGTCCGCTTGGCGCCAAACGGTCTCAGATTGTGGCTCAACGCCACCTTTTGCACAAAATACTCCCACGGCTCCGTCCAATACACGCAGAGAACGCTCAACCTCTACGGTAAAATCAACATGTCCCGGTGTATCAATGATGTTGATCCGGTGACCTTTCCATTGAGCGGTGGTAGCGGCGGACGTAATCGTAATCCCCCGCTCTTGCTCTTGTTCCATCCAGTCCATGGTTGCGGCGCCATCATGCACCTCACCAATTTTGTGCACGCGACCGGTATAGAACAAAATCCGCTCAGTCGTCGTTGTTTTACCAGCATCGATATGAGCCATAATCCCTATATTACGCGTATTTTGCAAGGAGAATTCACGTGCCATCGGAAATTTCTCCCTTCATGTTGGAAAGAATAGTAGATTACCAGCGATAATGAGCAAATGCACGGTTGGCTTCGGCCATACGATGCGTATCTTCTTTTTTCTTCACAGCTGCGCCGGTATTGTTTGCTGCATCCATAATTTCGTTTGCCAGTCGCTCTTCCATGGTTTTCTCACCACGAAGGCGTGCGTAGGAAACGAGCCAGCGGAGACCGAGGCTGGTACGGCGCTCAGGCTTCACTTCCACCGGAACCTGATAGTTGGCACCGCCCACCCGGCGCGCTTTAACCTCGAGTACCGGCATAACGTTTTTCAGCGCTTGTTCAAACACTTCCATCGGATCATTACCGGTACGTTCGCGGATAATATC
The DNA here is from genome assembly GCF_016055135.1 of Thermoactinomyces sp. CICC 10521. Classification (NCBI taxonomy): domain Bacteria; kingdom Bacillati; phylum Bacillota; class Bacilli; order Caryophanales; family Thermoactinomycetaceae; genus Thermoactinomyces; species Thermoactinomyces sp. CICC 10521. The sequence continues at coordinate 30,027 of NZ_JAECVZ010000007.1, forward strand.
AAATGCGTTGTACAAAATACGTTGAGCGATTCCTTTTTTACCATCGTACATCAGGCGATTGATGAGACGGGTAACCAATTTGCTGTTGTAAATTGGATCCGGAAGTGCATCCCGACGAGGTACTGGGCCTTTGCGTGGCATGCTTCTCCCTCCTTTTCTCATTGATTATTCGATCTCAGACATCAACTCTTATGGCAATCGTTATTTTTTCGGACGTTTCGCGCCGTATTTGGAACGACCTTGCATCCGGTTGGCTACGCCGGCCGTATCCAATGCACCGCGGACAATGTGGTAACGAACACCAGGCAAGTCTTTAACACGGCCACCGCGAACAAGAACCACGGAGTGCTCTTGCAGATTGTGTCCAATCCCCGGAATATAAGCCGTAACCTCCGTACCGTTGGTCAGGCGAACACGCGCATATTTACGGAGAGCGGAGTTCGGTTTTTTCGGCGTCATCGTACCCACACGGGTGCAAACACCGCGTTTTTGCGGAGCGCTTTGCGGCACGATCTCTTTTTTCATGCTGTTAAAGGTGTATTGAAGCGCCGGAGATTTGGATTTCGTGATTTTCTTTGTGCGACCTTTGCGCACGAGCTGGTTAATTGTCGGCATACCAGGCACCTCCTTCTACGTTTTGTTAATCAAGACCACAGATCCAGGTGTTTCATCCATGATCATAAAAAAGCTGAACGACTTAAAATTTATAGGGAGTTGACCGCACCCCGGCACCGGAGCGCGATCAACATGATATCAGTCGCTCTCGTTCATTTCAGGATGGCTACGGCTGCCGCCCCCACCTCGATTCCGCAAGCCTTTCCGAGCTTCTTCATCGAGTCCACACAGGTGACAGCGATACCGTGATTTTTGCATAACGACAAGATCGGGTGTGTTACTTGCGGATCCGCATCATCAGCCACGATCACTTCAGCCACTTTTCCTTGTTCAATGGCCTTCTTCGTTTGCTTGGTGCCAATCGTTAACGACGTTGCCTGTTTCACTTTTTCATAAGACATCGAATCGCCCTCCAAAGTGAAATAGTTCCAAGCACACGACGTAATATTACCACCTTGAAATCACAAAGTCAACAAGAAACTAATCAATCAACACCGTTTCCTTGGATGAAGGATCGGTTTCGCCTTGTTCATTCGCCAAACGGGCAGTCAAGTTGCGATAGCGCGTCATACCCGTTCCCGCCGGCACCAGCTTCCCGATAATGACGTTTTCTTTCAAGCCGAGCAGTTTATCCACTTTTCCTTTGATCGCCGCATCGGTAAGAACGCGGGTCGTTTCCTGGAACGAAGCTGCGGAGAGGAACGATTCGGTTTCCAGGGACGCTTTCGTGATCCCCAAAAGAACCGGACGTGCCACTGCCGGGTCGCCTCCCTCAAGAAGGGCTTTGCGGTTGGCCTCTTCGTAATCATGAATATCCACAACCGAGCCTGGCAACAGTTCGGTTGTACCTGCATCAGTGATGCGAACCTTCCGCATCATTTGGCGTACCATGACTTCAACGTGTTTGTCGTTAATTTCCACCCCTTGCAGGCGGTATACTTTTTGCACTTCCTGCAGGAGATAGCGTTGTACGCCGGCGATCCCTTTCACCCGCAACAGTTCTTTCGGATCAACGGAACCCTCTGTCAGCTCGTCACCGGCAGCGACGGTGTCACCGACGGAAACACGCAGACGGGAGCCGTATGGCGCGGTATGAACCTTCGATTCAACATCACCTTCGATTTCAATTTCACGGCGATCCTTGGTTTCGCGAATGTCGACAACCTTACCCGAAATTTCGCTGATGACCGCCTGTCCTTTCGGGTTGCGGGCCTCGAACAATTCCTGAATCCGCGGCAAACCTTGGGTAATATCGTCGCCGGCTACCCCACCGGTATGGAAGGTACGCATCGTCAGCTGCGTTCCCGGTTCCCCGATGGACTGAGCGGCGATAATTCCGACCGCTTCGCCGATTTCCACCGGCGTGCCGAGAGCCAAGTTGCGTCCATAGCATTTTTTGCAGACGCCATGGCGGGTACGGCAAGTCAACACGGAGCGGATGACCACCTGTTTGATTCCGGCTTCGATGATTTGGCTTGCAATATCCTCATCGATCAGCTCATCGCGGCCGATGATGATTTCACCGGTTTCCGGATGGCGCACGGTCTCAAACGAAGTGCGGCCCACGATCCGGTCATACAGATTTTCGATCACTTCATTGCCATCCTGAATAGCAGTGACGGCAAATCCTTTATCCGTGCCACAATCCTCTTCACGCACGATGACATCCTGAGCCACATCGACAAGACGGCGGGTCAGATAACCGGAGTCAGCCGTACGCAACGCCGTATCCGCAAGTCCCTTCCGCGCACCGTGGGTGGAGATGAAGTATTCCAACACGGTCAGCCCCTCACGGAAGTTGGTGCGAATCGGTTGTTCAATAATTTTACCGGCCGGGTTGGCCATCAGTCCGCGCATCCCAGCCAATTGCGTGATCTGGGAGACGTTACCCCGGGCTCCGGAGTTGGCCATCATGTAGATCGGATTGTATTTGCCCATGTTGTTCATGAGAACTTCCGTAATCTTATCCTTGGCGTTGCTCCAGATGGAAATGACGCGCTCATACCGTTCATCATCGGTAATCAAACCGCGGCGGTACTGTTTGAGCACTCTGGCGACTTCTTCTTCGGCGTTCGCCAGGATCTCCTGTTTTTCAGCCGGAACGGTTACATCCGATACCGAGATGGTAATCCCCGCTTTGGTTGAATACTTGTATCCCGTTTCTTTCACCTTGTCGAGGATTTCCGAAGTAATCGTCGTCCCGAAACGGCGGAAACATTCAGCGATGATCGCGCCCAAATGGCCTTTTTTCAGCGCACCGGGATCTTCCATCTTCCGGATGAACTCACGCACGTTGGTTCCTTTCTCAAAGATGAAGTATTTATCCGGTGTTTTGACGAAGTTCGCTTTCCCCGGCTCACTGATATACGGGAATTCTTTCGGGAAAATCTCGTTGAAGATCAGCTTGCCCACGGTTGTAACCAAGAGCGCATTCCGCTGTCTTTCCGTGAAGCTGGTCTTATTGATGTTTTTCGCCGGAACGGCAATCCGGGTATGCAGGGTGATGTAGCCGTTTTGATAGGCGTTGATCGCTTCGGAGGCGGAGTAGTAGATTCCTCCTTCACCCTTTTCCCCTTCTTTTTCGATGGTCAGGTAATAACAACCCAAAACCATGTCCTGTGAAGGGGTGACAACCGGTTTGCCGTCTTTCGGGTTCAGGATGTTTTGCGCCGCCAGCATCAGAAGGCGCGCTTCAGCCTGAGCTTCCGCCGAAAGCGGCACGTGAACGGCCATTTGGTCACCATCAAAGTCGGCGTTGTATGCCGTACAAACGAGCGGGTGAAGACGGATGGCGCGTCCCTCAACTAGGATCGGTTCAAACGCCTGAATCCCGAGACGGTGAAGGGTTGGAGCGCGGTTTAACAGAACCGGATGCTCTTTGATCACTTCTTCCAAAACATCCCAAACTTCCGGATGAACCCGTTCCACTTTGCGTTTGGCACTCTTAATGTTGTGAGCCAATCCCTTGGCCACGAGTTCTTTCATGACAAAAGGCTTGAAGAGTTCCAGGGCCATTTCCTTCGGCAAACCGCATTGGTACATTTTCAGGTACGGTCCGACAACAATAACGGAACGGCCGGAGTAGTCAACCCGTTTTCCCAACAGATTTTGACGGAAACGTCCCTGTTTCCCTTTCAGCATGTGGGAAAGGGATTTGAGCGGACGGTTTCCAGGTCCGGTTACCGGTCTGCCGCGACGGCCGTTATCGATCAGAGCGTCAACGGCTTCCTGCAACATCCGTTTTTCATTCTGAACGATAATATCCGGCGCGCCGAGATCAAGCAGGCGTTTCAAGCGGTTGTTGCGGTTGATCACACGGCGATAGAGATCATTCAGGTCCGAAGTGGCAAAACGCCCTCCGTCCAACTGAACCATCGGACGCAACTCCGGTGGGATGACCGGCAATACGTCGAGGATCATCCATTCCGGACGGTTTCCGGAAGAGCGGAAAGCTTCCAGCACTTCCAGGCGTTTAATCGCCCGGTTGCGGCGTTGCCCCTGAGCTGTGCTCAATTCCTCCTTGAGCATGTCAACCTCTTTGTCAAGATCAATTTCCTGGAGCAAGCGCTTGATCGCTTCGGCCCCCATCATCGCCGTAAAGGCATTGCCGTATTTCTCGCGATACGAGCGATATTCCTTCTCAGACAGCAATTGCTTTTTCTCGAGAGGAGTCGCACCCGGATCGACAACGACATAGGATGCGAAGTAGATCACTTCTTCCAGCGAGCGCGGGGACATGTCCAGAACAAGCCCCATTCTGCTCGGAATCCCCTTGAAATACCAGATATGGGAAACAGGAGCTGCCAATTCAATGTGCCCCATCCGCTCACGGCGCACTTTCGCGCGGGTAACCTCCACACCGCAGCGGTCACAAACGACGCCTTTATAACGGACGCGTTTATATTTGCCACAGTGGCATTCCCAGTCTTTGGTCGGTCCGAAGATCTTTTCACAAAACAAGCCTTCTTTTTCAGGCTTTAACGTACGGTAGTTAATCGTTTCCGGCTTTTTCACCTCGCCGCGGGACCAGGAGCGGATTTTTTCAGGCGATGCGAGGCCGATTTTCATATATTCAAAGTTATTCACATCGAGCATTGGGCGATTCCTCCCTCAGGATTCATCCCGCCAGCGCGCGGGAAGGGCGTGCGGTCACGCCCCGCGCACGACGATCAAGAGTTGGATCGAACGTTGTCATCGTCAACGACCAGGTCGAAACCGAGTTTGTCGTTTGCCGGTTCCTCATCCTCGTCCAGTTCTCGCATCTCGATTTCCTGCTCGTCTTCGGAAAGGATTTTCACGTCCATGCCAAGGCTTTGCAACTCTTTGATCAATACTTTGAATGATTCGGGGACGCCCGGTTCCGGCACATTTTCCCCTTTGACGATCGATTCGTAGGTCTTCACGCGACCGACGACATCGTCAGATTTAACGGTAAGGATCTCCTGCAAGGTGTAAGCTGCACCGTATGCCTCGAGAGCCCATACCTCCATCTCACCAAAGCGTTGACCGCCGAATTGCGCCTTACCGCCCAACGGTTGTTGGGTGACAAGCGAGTACGGACCGGTGGAACGAGCGTGGATTTTATCATCAACCATGTGAGCCAGTTTAATCATGTACATCACACCGACGGTGACGCGATTCTCAAACGGCTCACCGGTACGGCCGTCATACAAGACGGTTTTGCCGTCTTCATCCAGGCCCGCTTCCTTCAGGGTTTCAAATACGTCCGTTTCCGTAGCGCCGTCAAATACCGGAGTCGCCATATGCAGACCCAGCGTTTTGGCCGCCATTCCGAGATGCACTTCCAAAACCTGTCCGATGTTCATCCGCGACGGTACCCCGAGCGGATTCAGGACCACTTGAACCGGTGTGCCATCCGGAAGGAACGGCATATCCTCTTCAGGCATAATCCGCGCGATAACCCCTTTGTTACCGTGGCGGCCGGCCATTTTGTCCCCTTCGGAAATTTTCCGTTTTTGCGCGATGTAGACGCGCACCAGCTGATTGACACCAGGTGGAAGCTCATCTCCGTTTTCACGGGTAAATACTTTTACATCGACGACAATCCCGTCTTGCCCGTGCGGAACACGCAGGGAAGTATCACGCACTTCGCGCGCCTTTTCCCCGAAGATGGCATGCAACAGACGCTCTTCCGCCGTCAGCTCGGTCACACCTTTCGGCGTTACTTTGCCGACGAGAATATCCCCCGGTTTGATTTCTGCGCCAACGCGAATAATTCCGCGTTCGTCCAGATTTTTGAGGGCGTCTTCACCCACGTTTGGAATATCGCGGGTAATTTCTTCAGGACCCAGTTTGGTATCCCGCGCCTCACTCTCGTGTTTTTCAATGTGAATAGAGGTATAAACATCTTCTTTAACCAGCTTTTCACTCAGCAAAATCGCGTCTTCGTAGTTGTACCCTTCCCATGTCATGAAGGCTACCACGACGTTGCGGCCGAGTGCCAATTCACCCTGTTCGGTCGAAGGGCCGTCCGCAAGGGTATCTCCCTTTTTCACCTTCTCGCCCATCCTGACCACCGGGCGTTGGTTAATGCAGGTTCCCTGATTGGAACGGGTGAACTTGGTGAGCTTGTATTTATCAATATCGCCCTGAACAATTTTACCATCCACTTCTTCCTCATGGCGAACCCAAATCTCATCCGCCGTGACCCGGACAACCGTGCCCGGCCGTTTCGCTAAAACCATCACGCCGGAATCGCGCGCAGCCACGTGTTCCATTCCGGTTCCGATGAACGGCGCTTCCGGCTTGAGAAGAGGTACAGCCTGCCGCTGCATGTTGGAACCCATCAGGGCCCGGTTGGAGTCGTCGTTTTCCAGGAACGGAATGCATGCGGTGGCAACGGAGACAACCTGCTTCGGCGATACGTCCATATAATCGACGCGGTCGCGCGGAACAGTGATGATCTCATCCTGGTAACGAACGGTCACCGTTTCTCTGGCAAAGGTTCCGTCATCGTTCAGCGGGGCATTCGCTTGGGCGACATAGTAGTTATCTTCCTCATCCGCCGTCAAATAATCAATCGTATCCGTTACCTGACCGGTATCGGGATCGACACGGCGATAGGGGGTTTCAATAAATCCGTATTCATTTACCCTGGCATACGTGGACAGTGAGTTGATCAAACCGATGTTCGGACCCTCAGGAGTTTCGATCGGACACATCCGACCATAGTGTGAGTGGTGAACGTCACGCACTTCAAACCCTGCACGCTCCCGGGTCAAACCACCGGGCCCCAGCGCGGATAAGCGCCGCTTGTGCGTCAACTCGGCCAACGGGTTCGTTTGGTCCATAAACTGGGACAATTGGCTGCTGCCAAAGAATTCTTTGATCGCAGCGATCACCGGGCGAATGTTGATCAATGCCTGCGGTGTGATTGCATTGGCATCCTGGATCGACATCCGTTCACGAACCACGCGCTCCATCCGGGATAATCCGATCCGGAACTGATTTTGCAGCAGTTCCCCGACCGAACGCAGACGCCGGTTGCCCAAATGGTCGATATCATCGGTGGAACCCACTCCATAGAGCAGGTTGATGAAATAACTGATCGAAGCGATGATATCAGCCGGCGTAATATGTTTGATGGAGTCATCCACTTCTGCATTGGAGATCACTTTCAGCACTTTGCTCTCGTCCGTGGGCGAAAAAATATGCACGGCCTGAAGCTGAATCGGACCATCATCCGGCACACCGCCACGAACCTTGTATTCCTTACGGCCAAACGATTTTTCGCCGGTCAGATACGGGAGCAATTTATCCAAAACGCGCCGCTCCAGCACTTGTCCAGTCTCCGCCAGGATCTCGCCCGTTTCCGGGTCAATGATCGGCTCAGCCAAGCGTTGGTTGAGCAAACGATTTTTGATATGAAGTTTTTTGTTGATTTTATAACGTCCCACAGCCGCCAAATCATAGCGTTTCGGATCAAAGAAACGGGCATAGAGCAGACTGCGTGCATTTTCCGCCGTTGGTGGTTCACCGGGGCGGAGGCGCTCATAAATCTCGATCAGCGCTTTTTCCGTATTTCCGGTATTATCTTTGTCCAAGGTGTTGCGCAGGAACTCATCATCACCCAAGAGATCGATAATCTCGGCATCGCTGCTGAAGCCCAGCGCACGCAAGAGAACGGTTACGGGAATTTTCCGCGTACGGTCGATCCGAACATAAATGATATCCTTGGCATCTGTTTCAAGTTCCAGCCAAGCCCCACGGTTGGGAATTACCGTCGCTGTGTAAGTTGGTTTCCCGTTTTTGTCCACTTTCGTGTTATAATACACACTAGGCGAGCGAACCAATTGGCTGACGATGACGCGCTCGGCACCATTAATGACAAAGGTACCGGTTTCGGTCATGAGCGGGAAGTCACCCATAAACACTTCTTGTTCTTTCACTTCACCTGTCTCTTTGTTGATCAGGCGAACTTTCACCCGCAGAGGTGCGGCATAGGTAACCTGATGATCCTTTGCCTCCTCAACCGTATATTTCGGTTCACCGAGGCTGTAATCGATAAACTCGAGGACCAAGTTACCCGTAAAGTCTTCGATTGGCGAAATATCATGGAACATTTCGCGCAATCCTTCATCCAAAAACCACTGGTACGATTTTTGCTGAATCTCAATCAGATTCGGCAATTCCAATACCTCATTAATGCGAGCATAGCTGCGACGTTGTCGACGCCCACATGGGATCATTTTACCAGCCAAACAAACTCCCCCCTCGCACCCAGTCGAAGCCGCTTTCTGATTAGCGACTGATCACAGTAAAAAAAGAAAATGAGTGAAAATTTGACCTCATTTTACCTAGAAGCAGTCTATTTACCTATTTTATCCAGCTGTATACACAAATAAACCAGCCGGGAAAGAACAGAACACCAAAAAAATGCAAGTCTCATTTAACGAGACTTTCTGCAATTTATAACACTATCACAAGCGGAAAAAGATGTCAACGATCGGTTCCGCAAATGATCCAGTAGCCTTTTTTTTGCGCGACAGCCTGAACATCGCCAAAATGTTGTTCAAGCTCTTTCTTTGCCGAGGCCGCCCCCTGTTGTTTGCGGATGACAATCCAAAGGGAACCCCCTGCCGCGAGCTGTGTTTTCGCTTCGGCAAACAGTCGATAGATTGTCGCTTTTCCGGCCCGGATCGGCGGGTTGAATAGGATATGATTAAATTGAAATTGCTTGATTGCCGAAAATCCATCGCTCACGAAAAGATCGGTATTTGCTTCCGCTTGATTGACACGGGCATTCTCCCTCGCCAGTTCCACCGCTCTTTCATTCACGTCTGCCAGCACCACACGAACGTTTGGGATTGCCTTGGCGATCGCAATCCCGATCACCCCGTAACCGCAGCCGAGGTCAAGCACGGAAGAGCCTGGTTCGATCGTTACCGTCTCGATCAAAAGCCGGCTGCCAAAATCGACTCCCTTTTTCGAGAACACACCGGCATCTGTTTTAAAGGTGAAAGGCATCCCCAGCAGTTTTGCCTTGACTTCCCTTACTTCGCTTTTTACACGAGGATTTGCGGAAAAATAGTGCTCTGTCATGTTCAAAACTCCTTTGGCGGCTGATCGCCGGAAAGAACACGGACCATCATGCAATCCCCGGCCGCACGGGCAGAGACACCGAACGCAAAATAAGAACCCGCCGACCGACGACGGCGGGTCTGGCCGGAGTCAAGCCCATTACTTGATTTCTACAGTTGCACCGGCTTCTTCGAGTTCTGCTTTGATTTTGTCTGCTTCTTCTTTGGACACTCCTTCTTTAATCGGAGAAGGTGCACCGTCAACAAGTGCTTTTGCTTCTTTGAGGCCAAGACCGGTGATACCGCGAACCACTTTGATCACGTTGATTTTGGAAGCACCGGCATTTGCCAGGATCACATCAAATTCGGTTTTTTCTTCAGCAGCTTGACCAGCGCCGCCACCCACTACAGCCACGGGAGCAGCTGCGGTTACGCCGAATTCTTCCTCGATCGCTTTAACAAGATCGTTCAATTCAAGAACGCTCATACCCTTAATCGCTTCAATGATTTGTTCTTTCGACATGAAAGGAACCTCCCTGTTTAAAATATTTCATTTCCTATTAACAGACATTAAGCTTCTGCAGTCTCGGCACCCTCGCCGTTTTTCTCAGCCACTGCTTTAACCGCAAGCGCGAAGTTGCGCACCGGAGCTTGCAGCACGCTGAGCAACATGGACAAGAGACCTTCGCGAGAAGGCAGTTCAGCAAGTGCTTTGATTTCATCAAGGGAAACAGCTTTCCCTTCAACTAGTCCACCTTTGATCTCGAGCGCTTTGTTCTCTTTGGCAAAGGTGTGAAGCACTTTTGCTGGAGCTACCACATCTTCATAGCTGAACGCAATCGCAGTCGGCCCGGTCAAATGCTCGTTCAGTTCGGTCAAGTTCACCTTTTCGGCAGCACGACGGGTCAACGTGTTTTTCAAAACTTGAAATTCGATGCCGGCTTCACGCAGTTGTTTGCGAAGCTCGTTCATTTGTTTTACGTTCAAACCGCGATAGTCAGCTACGATTGTGCTTTTGCTCTTTTCCAGCTTTCCAGCGATTTCATCGACAATCGCTTTTTTCTGTTCGATCGCTTTGGACACGCGGCACACCTCCTCATCAGGAGTTTTTCAGAAAAACAGAAAAAGCCTCCGCAGACAGTCGAAGGCTTAAGTTACAAAAGGATGTATATCCGAACTTACCTCGGTAGGAGATTAAGCGTAACTTACGCGCCTACTGTCTACGGTAACAGCTTTATTCCATTTTTAAAGGAGCGACTATAGGTTACTTTAATAATGACGATTTGTCAACTTTCCAATCGCCAATCCATCTATTGTCAGCGGGCAGTCAAACGTTGGGTGTTCACCGCAACTCCAGGACCCATCGTTGAAGAAACGGTAACGCTCTTCATGTAGGTTCCTTTGGCTGCCGCAGGTTTTGCTTTCAACAATGCTTCAGCAAGCGCCTGAAGGTTTTCGGCAAGTTGCTCAGTGGAGAAGGAAACTTTGCCGATCGCTGCATGCACGTTGCCGGCTTTATCTGCGCGGTACTCGATTTTACCGGCTTTGATTTCTTTTACGGCTTTATCCACTTCAAAAGTAACCGTACCAGTTTTCGGGTTTGGCATGAGTCCTTTCGGACCGAGAATCCGGCCGAGGCGACCCACTTGACCCATCATGTCCGGGGTTGCCACTACCACATCAAAGTCCAGCCATCCTTGGCTGACTTTGTTTACAAGATCCTCATCGCCAACAAAATCCGCACCAGCCGCTTCTGCTTCTTTTGCCTTTTCACCTTTGGCAAAAACAAGCACGCGTTTGGTTTTACCAGTTCCGTGCGGAAGTACAACCGCACCTCTCACTTGTTGGTCCGCTTTTTTCGTGTCGATCCCAAGCCGGAAAGCGGCTTCTACCGTCTCGTCGAATTTGGCGGTAGAGATGCTTTTTACGAGATCCAGCGCTTCTTGAGGCTCGTATTCTTTTTCACGGTCTACTTTGGCCAGTGCCTCAAGATATTTTTTACCATGTTTTGCCACAGACATTTCCTCCCTTCGTGGTCGTAGCGGAAGATCCTCCCACAAGCCCAAGCTGCTCGTGGCAGAACAGCTTAAGCGATCGATCAGTCTTCGATGACAATGCCCATGCTGCGCGCCGTGCCTTCGATCATGCGCATAGCCGCATCCACGTTGGCCGCATTGAGGTCAGGCATTTTAAGTTCAGCGATTTCGCGAACTTTGTCACGTTTGATGGTCGCTACTTTTTTCGTATTCGGCTCGCCGGAACCGGACTCAATTCCTGCTGCTTTCTTGAGCAGAACCGCAGCTGGAGGAGTTTTTGTGATAAAGGTGAAAGAACGGTCTTCAAAAACCGTGATTTCCACCGGAATGATGAGTCCAGCTTGGTCAGCGGTACGAGCGTTAAACTCCTTACAGAAGCCCATGATATTTACCCCAGCTTGACCAAGAGCCGGACCTACAGGCGGTGCCGGATTGGCTTTACCAGCGGGAATTTGCAGCTTGACCACTTTAATCACTTTTTTGGCCACGCTAACCAACCTCCTTCAAACATGTGGTTTTCGCGGGGTTAACCCTCCCACGGAAAGGCAAGCTCCCTGTACAGTCGACGGGCTTGCGCTCGCCCCTAAGACGGGGGTAACAAACAGTACTAATTTAACACAACCTCGTTCAAAACGAAAGCGATTTGCCGACTAAATTTTTTCCACCTGAAAAAAGTCCAGTTCCACAGGCGTTTCACGTCCGAACATATTCACCATTACTTTGAGTTTGGAACGGTTCAGGTCAATCTCATCGATTCGGCCGACGAAATCGGCAAAGGGCCCCTCTTTAACCTTGACGTTTTCACCCACTGTGAAATCAACCGATGCTCTTGATTCTTCCATCCCCATCTGGCGGAGGATCGCGGCGACTTCGTCTGGCATGAGGGGGGTCGGTTTGGAACCAGCCCCTGATGAACCGACAAATCCGGTTACCCCTGGCGTGTTTCGCACGACGTACCACGAGTCATCGGTCATGATCATCTCGACCAATACATACCCCGGAAACACCTTGCGCATCACGGCTTTCTTCTTGCCGTCCTTATGCTCGATCTCTTCTTCCATCGGAACTAAGACGCGAAAAATTTTATCTTGCATATCCATGGAGTGAACGCGTTTTTCCAGGTTGGTTTTCACCTTGTTCTCGTAGCCAGAATACGTGTGAACCACATACCAATTCTTTTCCATGCTCATCAGGGCTGAACCCTGTCCCCCCTTAACCTTCCACCTATTTTGTAATCAAGTTCACCAATTGCAAAATACCAGAGTCAATGATAAAGAAGAAGACGGACAATATCACAACCGTCAACAGCACAACGAGTGTGTAATTGACCATTTCCTGGCGCCCCGGCCAACGGACTTTTTTCAGTTCTTGCACGCTGCCGCGGAAAAATCCGGTTGTACCGGATACGCTTCTGCGAATTCCGCGCCCGATATTGCCGAGAAAAGCAGCCATGGCTGTCACCCCCATCTTATCTCAAGCGTCTAAACCCAAAGCTTATTTCGTTTCACGATGAACTTTGTGCGCGTTGCAACGCGGGCAGTATTTACGGAGTTCCAGGCGATCCGGATGTTTCCGTTTGTTTTTGGTCAGCGCGTAGTTACGAGAACGACAATCCGTGCAAGCCAATGTGATGTTAACCCGCATACCGACACCTCCTCTATCCTTATCACCGTACGTGTGAATGATTATAGAAAATACCCAAACTACATTATCACACCGGCTCCCATCCTGTCAATGTAAAAGCCTCGTGATCTCAGTATTGACAAAATCGATCATCTCACAAACCGATGGTTCCTTTTTTGCCATCTGCCGCAAATCCCCCGTCTTTGGCAAACGCAATCCCGGGGCGGACGTTCGAGCAAATCAACAGACTCCTCCGATCAACTTTTGGAGACAAAGAAAGATCAAGGGCACCACTTCCCGGCCGGCAACGGACTTTTACGGCAAAACCGCAATGGGCCGGGCGAAATCCCGCTAGATAAAAAATCGCGTTTATACCCGCTTTTTCGACAAAAAAATCCATCCCGGGTCGAACCGCCGTCAGTGCGTGAATGACGGAGATTTTTTGCTTATTTTTTTTAGTTCGGCAAAAAGGGATATGATGATTTTTGTCGAATTAAACAAAAAACAGGTGGGGGGCACCTGTTTTTGAAGACGGAAACCAACTTTGTCTGTTTTTTGGTGATTAAAGGGAAATCTCACGTACTTCGAGATATCTTTCCAATTTTCTTTTTACCCGTTGCAGGGCATTGTCGATCGATTTGACATGTCGATTTAAGTCGACAGCGATCTCTTGGTACGAACGCCCGTCCAAGTAGAGCATAAGAACTTTTCTTTCCAAATCACTAAGAATTTTCGCTATTTTATCTTCAATATCGTTATACTCTTCCTGGCTGATATAAATCTCTTCTGGGTTTGATAGACTTCCCGGAATCTTGTCCAACAACGTCCGGTCTGTATCGTCGTCGTAAGCAGGCTTGTCCAGTGATACATAAGAGTTTAGCGGAATGTGTTTTTGACGAGTAGCTGTTTTGATTGCAGTGATAATCTGGCGTGTGATACATAACTCGGCAAAGGCCTTAAATGACGCAAGCTTGTCTCCTTTAAAGTCGCGAATCGCTTTAAATAGGCCAATCATTCCCTCCTGTACGATATCTTCGTGATCGGCTCCGATGAGAAAGTAAGACCTGGCTTTTGCTCTGACGAAATTTTTGTACTTATTGATCAAATATTCGAGCGCTTGATGATCTCCTACGCGAACGCCATATACCAGCTCTTCGTCGGCCATTGTCTTGTAATCAACTTCACTGTCAAATACGACGGAATGGCTGGATTGCAAGTTTACACTCACCGCTTTCCCTCCCGACCAAGTGCCTATAAACCCACAGTAACGATATTATATCCGAAATGAAACAAAAACGTCAAATTTTCACCTATTTTTTCCTTCTCCAATTCTCAAGTTTTTGCTTGATTTCCCCATTCAATCGCTCTTCCAAGGTATTTCTTTGTCGTTCATTCTTCTCCTTTCTCAATTTTTCGCTCAAATTCTTTTTGGCCAGCCGGATTTCCTCCAACAGTTCCCGCGAGGAGATCCGGTAAGCTCCCTGACCAAAAACCATGCGCTGTTCCAGGTAATCGGATGTGGCCACATAGATCGACCGATGCGGACTTTTGTATTTTTTTACAAAGCGTTCAATAAACTCATCAGCCGTTTCCTCCCGGCGCGTATAGTAAATCGCTATCTTTTCCTGGTTGGTCTCTACCTGTGCCCCCGGCGTTTGATGCGCATCGAACACCAGAAATACACGGCGGCCGGTCATCGCTTGATATTCGGACAAGTCACGGATTAATTTTCCCCGCTCTTCCTCCAATGAAACGGGATTCCATCGCACTTGCGGATCTGCGCCGATGACATTGTAACCGTCGACAACCAACCATTCTTCACGCCTAACCATTGGTCGTCCGGCCGCGCAACACTTCATACATAAAAATTCCCGCCGCCACCGATGCGTTGAGAGAGGTCACCTTTCCCTTCATGGGCAGTCTGGCAAGAAAATCGCATTTTTCCTTGAGAAGACGACTCATTCCTTGCCCTTCGCTCCCGATGACAACAGCGACCGGTCCTTTATAATCCACTTCCGTATAGAGCGTTTCCGCTGCCCCGTCGCTTCCGACCAGCCAAACGCCACGTTCTTTCAATTCATCCGCCAAGCGGTTCAAGTTGGTTACCCGGGCGACCGGAACATATTCAATCGCTCCGGCGGACGTTTTGGCGACAACCGAGGTCAGCCCTGCCGCTCTCCGTTTCGGGATGATCACGCCATGCACCCCCGCCGCATCGGCAGAACGCAAAATCGATCCCAGATTGTGCGGATCTTCAATGCCGTCAAGCAGGACAAAAAACGGCGGTTCCCCTCTTTCTTCAGCACGGCGGAACAAATCATCCACGGTCGCATAGTTGTAAGCAGCGACCTGCGCCAACACGCCCTGATGGTTATTCCCTTCCGCCAACTGATCCAAACGGGCACGCGGAACCCACTGGACGGGGATCTTTTTCTCCCTGGCCTTGCGCAGGATTTCCTGGATGCTGTTTTTGTTGATTCCCTCTGCCAGCAAAATTTTCTCAATCTCTCTTCCCGACCTCAGTGCTTCAAGGACTGTATGTCTGCCAAAAGCCCAATCACTCATCTGAATCCGTCTCCTTTTCCACTGTTGCAATGGCTTTCTGCATTAATTGGCTTAACCGTTCTTCGTCTCCCCGGCAGTATAAATAGCCGACCAAAGCTTCCAGGCCCGTACTCATCCGGTAATCCGTCACCTTTGCTTTTTTGGGGACGCTGCCTGACTTGGCATTGCGCCCCCGCTTGAGGATCTCCCGTTCTTCGTCCGCCAGTTCCCCTTCCAACTCACGGTAAATTTTTGCCTGGGCACCGGCGGAAACATAGCGCGTCGCCTCTTTTTGCAAATCGTGGGGCCGGCTCACTCCGCGGGCGACCAAGTGGGAACGGATGAAAACTTCATACACGGCATCGCCGAGATAAGCGAGCAGTAGAGGATTCAACTCTTCCGGAGCCTTTCCGATACTCTCCATCATGCCCAAAAGGGAGTGCTTCATTTCCGTTTCCACCTTACCCCTTGCGGAGTATCCTCGACGATGATCCCCATTCCCAAAAGCTGGTCGCGGATCGCGTCGGCCCGGGCAAAATCCCGCTGTTTCCGTGCTTCCTGCCTCTGTGCGATCAGCGCTTCAATCTCTTCGTCCAGATTAACTTCCGCTTCCGTCGCCACGAGTCCCAGGATTTCCTGTCCATAGGTTTTAAACCAGGAAAGAAGGGCTTCCGTCTCTTCTTTGGAGACAACGGGTCTGGCAATCCACTCATTGGACAGCTTTACCGCTTCAAACAGCACGCTGATCGCATTGGCCGTGTTGAAATCATCGTTCATCGCCGCTTCAAATTCTTTTTTATAGCGATCCAGGCTGGCCGCGAGGTCGGGAGAAATCTCTCCTTCAAGAGCCGTTTCCGCCCGGTGCTTCAGATTGTCCACCGCTGTCTGCAATCGTTCAATGCTGGATTCTGCCTGTTTCATAACCTCCTCGTTGAAGGAAATGGGATGGCGGTACTGCACGGACAAGAGGAAGTAACGCAACACTGCCGGATCATATTCCCGGCGCAACTCGACGACGCGTTTCACATTTCCCAGCGATTTGGACATCTTCTCGTTGCCCATGTTCATAAATCCGTTATGGAGCCAGTACCGGGCAAACGGTTTTCCCGTCCACGCCTCGCTCTGGGCAATCTCGTTTTCGTGGTGCGGAAAGCACAAGTCCGCTCCGCCGGCATGGATATCCAAGGTGTCACCCAGATATTTGCGGGCCATCACGGAGCATTCGATATGCCATCCCGGACGCCCTGGCCCCCAAGGGGTATCCCAGCTGATCTCACCGGGTTTCGCCGCCTTCCACAGCGCAAAATCCAAGGGGTTTTCCTTCTCTTCATTTACTTCGATCCGCGCTCCCGATTTCAGTTCATCGAGCGATTGGTGCGACAGCTTTCCGTACCCCTCTTTCTTCAGGGTGCGAAAGTAAACATCTCCGTCTTTTACATAGGCGTAACCTTTGTCGATCAACACGCTGATCGCCTCAATCATTTCATCGATATGGCGGGTTGCGCGGGGATGAACATCGGCCCGTTCCACACCGAGCGCGTCCATATCCTCAAAATAGGCCTTGATATAGCGCTCGGCAATTTCCGGCACCGATTGTCCGGTTTCCTTGGACGCTCCAATCAGGCGATCATCCACGTCCGTAAAGTTTTGCACATAGGTGACGCGATAGCCGAGATAGCGCAAATATCGGCGCACAACGTCAAAAAAGACGAACACGCGGGCGTTGCCGATATGGATGTAGTTATACACAGTCGGTCCGCATACATACATGCGCACTTCGCCTTCGTGAACAGTTTTCAGCTCTTCCTTACTTCTCGTCAATGTATTGTAAAGCCGGACGGTCATTGTTTGTCGTTCCTCCTTGCTTTTCTTCCGTCTCTTTCAGCTTTCTCTTCAGTTCCGCCACTTCTTTTTTCAATTCACTGATCTCATTGGACAGCGAGCGGCAAATTTCCGCAACTGGGTCGGGCAAATTGCAATGATCCAGATCATTATTCACCCGGATGCCATCTTGAATCACAACGCGCCCCGGCACTCCGACCACTGTGGAGTTCGGGGGGACTTCACGCAAAACAACCGATCCTGCACCGATTTTGGCAAAACGGCCGACCCGAATCGAGCCCAGCACTTTCGCCCCGGCGGCGATCAACACGTGATCCTCGATCGTTGGATGGCGTTTGCCTTTTTCCTTCCCGGTCCCCCCCAGGGTAACGCCCTGGTAAATGGTTACATAATCCCCGATTTCACACGTTTCTCCGATGACAACCCCCATCCCGTGGTCAATGAAAACGCCCCGGCCGATCTTCGCTCCCGGGTGAATTTCAATCCCCGTAAAAAAGCGGCTCAGTTGGGAGATAATCCTTGCAATCAGGAGCAGGCGCCTCTTGAAAAACCAGTGGGCAATCCGGTGTGACCAAAGCGCATGCAATCCTGAGTAGGTCAAAATCACTTCCAATGCGCTCCTCGCCGCAGGATCCCGGTCAAATACCGCCTGAATATCAGCTTGCAACGTTTTGCGCAGTTCTCTTAAACCTTTGAAAAAAGCCATCTTGTTCCCCCTCCCCATTTGAACCAAAATAAAACGCCTCTGCAGCAGATTTTGCTGCAGAGACGGCGAAAACCGCGGTTCCACTCTGCTTGAATTCAAGAGAGAATTCCACTTTTACCCATAACGGCGGGTTAAACCGGACTTCCCCTACTCTGAACTGCGGTTCATTTCAGGGGTCAGCTCTTGGGGGCATTCGGGAACCGGCGAAGGGAACTTTTCACCAACCAGTTCCTCTCTGGGACATTCGCCGCAGGTTCCCTACTCTCCCAATCATCGCTTTGACGAACAGGGATGTTGTTTTCTATTTTCGCGAACGGTTCAGCCCTTGTCAATGACCGAACGCAGCCGGTTTACGACGCTTTCTTTTCCGATCAGGGCCAGGGTCTCACGCAAATCAGGGCCGTGATCCTGCCCGGTCACTGCGACGCGAATCGGCATGAACAAACGTTTTCCTTTATAGCCTGTTTCTTTCTGTATTTCTTTAAACATCGTTTTGATGGTTTCAGGCTCAAAACGGTCAGCTTCCTGCACTTTTTGCAAAAATGCCCCGAGCACTGCCGGCACATGCTCTTCGCGCAGCACTTCTGCGGCCGAATCCCCGTAGGTTACTTCGTCTTGGAAGAACAGATCCGTCAGCTCAACAATTTGCGCCACATACTCCAGTTGCTCCTGATAAAGGGAAACCAGACGGGTCACCCACTCCTCCTGTTCCGGAGAGAGCGGTGTTGTCACCCGTCCGGCCTTTTCCAGATAAGGAATCGCCAGCCGGGTGATGCGCTCAAGCGGTGCCTGCTTAATATATTGGCCGTTCATCCATTTCAATTTGCCCGTATCGAAAATGGCAGGGGCCTTGGAAACGCGACTCAGGGAAAAAGCCTGAATCAATTCGTCTTTGGAGAAGATCTCTTCCTCTCCTTCAGGCGACCAGCCCAACAGGGCGATAAAGTTGATAATTGCTTCCGGCAGGTAACCCAGTTCCTTGTATTGATCAATAAACTGGATGATCGTTTCATCGCGCTTGCTCATCTTTTTGCCTTCCGCATTCAAAATCAGCGGAATATGCGCAAACTGCGGAACCTCAAAGCCGAGCGCTTCATAGATCAAAATCTGTTTCGGCGTGTTGGACAGGTGCTCTTCCCCACGGATCACGTGGGTGATCTTCATCAATGCATCGTCGACGACAACGGCAAAGTTGTAAGTCGGGCGCCCGTCCGGACGACGAATCACAAAATCACCGATCCCGTCGGATTCAAACCTGACCGTACCGCGGATCTCATCGTCAAAAATGATCGTTTTCCCTTCCGGAACGCGGAACCGAACGCTGGGAACCCTCCCTTCCTCTTCAAACCGCGCCCGCTCTTCCGGAGTAAGATCGCGATCCCAACCGCTGTATTTCGGGGTCTCTCCACGGGCCAACTGCTCTTCCCGCTCTTTTTCGATCTCTTCCGGAGTCGCATAGCTTAAGTATGCTTTTCCCTCCGAAAGCAACTGGTCAATATAACGATTATAAATATCGGTTCGTTCCATGCAACGGTAAGGGGCGTAAGGACCGCCCACATCAACCGATTCATCCCATTCAATTCCAAGCCATTTCAGCATGGCCATCTGTTTTTCATCCGCTCCGGGAACATTCCGCTCCGTGTCGGTATCCTCGATCCGGACAATAAAATCGCCGCCGTTCTTCTTGGCATGCAAATAGCTAAACAGCGCCGTCCGCGCACCGCCAATATGCAAATGGCCGGTCGGACTCGGTGCATATCTTGTGCGAACTCTAGCCATTCCCCTACTACTCCTTTTGCTTAAGATCAGTTTATGCGTTGCAGCCGGTTTTGACTAAACAAACGACAGCCATTGCGGCAATCCCTTCTCCCCGGCCGGTAAATCCTAGTTTTTCCGTTGTGGTTGCTTTCACATTGACATCGGTTTGCTCCGCTTCGAGCAATTGCGCGATCCGCTCGCGCATCTCCGGTATGTACGGCGCCATCTTCGGCTTTTGAGCGATAATGGTCGCATCGACATTCCCCAGTCTGTATCCCCGTTCTTTCACCAGCTCCCAGACATGCGACAGCAATTTTGCACTGTCGGCATCCTTAAAAGCGGGATCCGTATCAGGGAAATGCTTTCCAATATCCCCCAAAGCCAACGCGCCCAAGACAGCATCGGTGATGGCGTGCAGAAGGACGTCAGCATCCGAGTGCCCCAGTAAACCTTTTTCATACGGAATCGTTACACCGCCAATCACGCAGGGGCGATTTTCCGCCAACTGATGCACATCAAATCCTTGACCTATGCGAATCATGTTTTTTTCCCCTCATCTGGTAAATCGCTTCCGCCAAAATCAAATCGTCGGGAGTGGTCAGTTTGATGTTCGTATACTCACCGGCAACCACTTTTACCTCGATCCCCAGTGCTTCCATCAACATGGAATCATCAGTGACGAGCAGGTTTCTCTCCTGTCCGAGCTCATGGGCCCGCAGCAGATGCTCCCGGCGAAATGCCTGTGGTGTTTGCACAGCCCACAAGCGCCTGCGGTCGGGCGTTTGCTCAACCGTGCAGTTTTCATTGACCACTTTGATTGTATCCTTGACAGGAACGGCCAAGATAGCCGCATGATGCTGATAAACCTCCGCCAGCAGGCGGGAAATCGTTTCCTGACTCACAAACGGACGCACAGCATCATGGACGAGAACCCATTCACTCGTCAAACGTTTCAACCCTTCATAAACACTGTGCTGCCGTTCCTCTCCGCCGACGACGACATCGGCCACCTTGGTCATCCCGTCTTGTTTGATCCATTTCTTGATCCGTTCTATTTCAGCCTCTTTGCTTGCGATGACGATTTCATCAATTTCCGGATGCGTTTCAAAAATGCGAAGTGTGTGAAGCAGCACCGGCTTTTCATGAAACAGCAGGAACTGTTTGCTCTCCCTGGTGCCCATTCTCTTCCCTTGTCCCGCCGCCGGAATGACTACTCCAACGCTCAAGAGTCGATCTCCTTTCAGATCCAAGCCTGTCGGAAGAATAGCGGAAGAGATTCTGCGTCCGGGCCCTTGCCGCCTCCCAAGAAAGCGGACAAAAACCGCCGGATTAAAAAAATCCCATCCACATCCCGCATTGGTTTAATCAATATCCTTGTTTCAGACAAAACAATGCCCGTCTCGGTTTAGAATAAACCAACCACGGGCGTTAAGGCAATGTTTTTCTGTTATTTTTACAAGGCGCGCTCCAATAGCTTGGGCTTTGCGAAGATCATGCGTCCGGCCGAGGTCTGAAGCACACTGGTGACCAATACATCAATCTGATCCCCGATGTACTCCCGCCCGCCCTCAATTACGATCATCGTCCCGTCATCGAGATAGGCCACACCCTGGCCGTGCTCTTTTCCGTCTTTGATCACTTGCACATTGATCTCTTCGCCCGGCAGAACAACCGGTTTGACGGCATTGGCCAAATCATTGATGTTCAGAACACTTACCCCTTGAAGTTCGCAAACTTTGTTCAAGTTGAAGTCATTTGTCACCACTTTGCCGGACAGCACTTTGGCCAGCTTCACCAGCTTGCTGTCCACTTCCTGCACTTCTTCAAAATCGCCTTCGTAAATCAGGACTTTGATATTCAACTCTTTTTGAATCTTGTTGAGAATATCCAATCCACGGCGGCCGCGGTTCCGCTTCAATACATCGGAAGAATCGGCAATATGTTGAAGCTCTTCCAATACAAAGCTGGGGATCACCAGCGTCCCTTCCAGAAAACCGGTGCGGCAAATGTCAGCAATTCTCCCGTCGATAATTACGCTGGTATCGAGAATCTTATGCTCGGAGAAATGCTTTTCTTCCTTTTTGTTTTTGCTCTCCCGATTCTGGCGGCCCAGCTTAAAAATGGAAATAAGTTCATCGCGTTTTTTATACCCCACTCTGAATCCAAGATATCCGAACAAACCGGAAAAGATAAAAGGCAAGACGCGATTAACCCCGGGTATGGGCAGTTGCGTTAAGGGCTGTTGGATCAGAAAGGCGATCACCAAACCGAAGATCAAGCCCAAAAGACCAAATAACCCGTCGACCGCCGGAATTTTCATCAAACGTTCTTCGCTCCAACGAATCCACTTGACCACATTGTTCGATATCCAAAAGGTGGCCACAAACATGACCAGCGCACCAAGCGTAGCACCGATATAATGCGGAGCCGGCACTTCGCCAAAATTCAGAGGAGATCGTTGAAGCACCCCGAAAAACTGCGGTCCGAAATAGAATCCGGCGGATGCTCCGATCAAGGTAAAAGCCAATTGTACAAAGCGTTTCAGCACGGGGCTTCACCTCCTCCCTTCCTTCTGCTATTACTCATTATAGACATTCTTCCAAAATGAAAACCTCTAAGTGCTCATTTTCTTATGTCCTTTTTGTAACAACGATAAAAACAAAGAATCAGTTCTGTTGCGATGATGATAAAATACCGTCAATTAACTTAAATGCTGCAGCTTCATCCAAATCCCTGGCCAACGCCAGCTCGCTGATTAAAATCTGTTTCGCATTCTCCAACATTTTTCGTTCCCCCGTGGAGAGGCCTTTTTCCTCGTCCCTCACCATCAGGGACCGCACGACATCAGCCACCTCGTAGATGTCACCGCTTCTCATTTTGTCCAAATTGGCCCGGTAGCGACGGTTCCAGTTCAATGTATCTTTGATGTCCCGTTTCTTCATTCGTTCTAAAACTTTATCCACGGTCGAATGGTCAACGACTTCCCTGAGTCCGATGTTTTCGACATTGTTGAGCGGAACCATCACTTTCATATCACCAATCGGCATCCTCATGACATAGTACTTTTGCCGCTCACCCAGGATCTCTTTCTCCTCGATCGCTTCGATGATGCCAGCACCATGCATAGGATAGACCACTTTGTCGCCAATGTTGAACAAAACGTCCACCTCCAGAGGGCAATGTCTATTTCCAAGATATCACAAAACTTAAACTCAGTCAATAAAATAAAAATCATTATCTTAGCATATCTGCATTTACTACGTCAATAACTTTTTTCATGAAAAAGACCTAAACTATTTAGTCAAAAAATTGACACTTATGGAGGCCGCTTTATATAATGAAAGTGATCTATGTTCCATCTGTACGGCAGCGGGCATGTTTGCGAAAATCAAAAAGGGGTGAAAGGCATGGGTGAAGATAACCTTCATTCCTTTCAAAAACTAGTTTCTGAGCTTTTGCTGCGCCATCGGAGTTTTTTAGATGTTGTCAGCAAGTTTCAGGAATCCAATTCCCGCGTTAATCGCGCACTCATGAAAGCGGTTACAGAATGCGGGTGCCTCCATGTGGAAGCCGGACGGCAGAACTTTCCCAAGGAACGGTCGGTTCACGAGTGGAAAGATCACTTGAAAACCCATCTGTCCGGCCGGTTATGTGACCATTGCCTCGAAATTGTCAAGGCGGAAATGGGCAAAAACCTTTTTTACCTTACGGCTCTTTGCAATCTGCTGAACATCCCGCTCACCGATGTGGTCAAACAGGAATCCGATCAATTGTCAACATTGGGAGTTTTTAACCTCCGATAAGAAAATATAAATCCGTTCACGGAAAACAAAGTGCCTTAAAAGCAAAACAACCCCGGATTCCAGGGTTGTTTTGCACCGTTATTTCAGGTCTTCCACCGGTTCTTCATTTTCTTCCTTCCGCTTGCGTTCAAGCCCTTTCTTCACCCCGTACAGAGCGTAAAGGGCCAGCGGAATAAAAATCACCTTGGGCAATTCATAAGGATATTTCAGCGCGGAGACGGCAACGGCCAGCAGAAACAACGGAGCAATCCAGATCATCGACCTGGGAATGGCCACTTTTTTAAACGCCGGGTATTTAATCTGGCTCACCATCAGGAAAGAGAGGAAGAGCATGGCAGCCATCCATACATAAACGTTGTGCACATACACGTTATATAAGGCCATCGTCGCCAGAATCCCTCCGGCCGCGGTGATCGGCAAGCCGATAAAATACCCCGGCTCACCGGGATGCACGTTGAACCTGGCCAGCCTCAGCGCACCGCAAATCGGGAAAATGGCCGTGACAAGCCAACCTTCAGGGCCGGTGTATTTAAATGTGGAAACATACATAATGATTGCGGGAGCGACACCAAAGGAAATAACATCAGATAACGAATCCAGTTCCTTTCCAAACTCACTCTGGGTGTTTAACATCCGTGCCACCCGTCCGTCCAAACCGTCGAGCAACATCCCGATGATGACCATGATCGCGGCATATTTCCAGGAGTCATGAACAGCCAATAAAATCGAAATGATTCCTAAAAACAAGTTCCCAACCGTAAAACAACTGGGCAACGCTTTCGCAAACATAAGGGAACCTCCTAAATAATTAATACCTGGTAAAGGTGGCGAAAAGCGCCCTACTCGTAACATTTTCTCTCAATTTTCTGTAATGGTTTCATTCTAGGTTATTTAGATATGTCTGTCAATAAACACCTGTTCCTGGATCCTCTTTAACCC
Organism: Thermoactinomyces sp. CICC 10521; assembly: GCF_016055135.1. Taxonomy (NCBI): domain Bacteria; kingdom Bacillati; phylum Bacillota; class Bacilli; order Caryophanales; family Thermoactinomycetaceae; genus Thermoactinomyces; species Thermoactinomyces sp. CICC 10521. The sequence continues at coordinate 54,433 of NZ_JAECVZ010000007.1, forward strand.
CTCTTTAATCGTTCTCGCCCGAACATCGCCGATTCCCTCAACATCATCCAATTCCTCAATCGTCGCCATCATAATGCGCGACAGTGTTTCAAAACGGGCAACCAGCTTGTGAATTACATTGGAGGGCAAACGGGGAATTTTGTGCAAAATGCGGTATCCCCTGGGCAAAACCGATTCTTCCTGAATGTTGATATGGGTCGGGTAACCGAGAATCCGCACCAGGTGACCGTGTTCCAGCAAGTCATCAGCGGACAGCTTTTTCAGTTCCTTAAAGACGATCTGCGGGTTCATCTCCGGATCGACGCAATAATCTTTGATCAGCAATTCGGCTTCTTCCTCCACATCGGCGACCAACTCCTCCAGCTGCATGCTGATCAGTCGCCCTTCCGTCCCCAATTCATGGATATAAGTCTCGATCTCCCGTTTGATCCGAAGCACCATTTCCACCCGTTGCAACACCAACGCCACTTCGCTCAAGGTCACCAACTCTTCAAACTCCAAGGCCGTCAGGTTGGTCGTTGTCTGATCGAGAACGGATTTATATTTTTCAAGCGTCTGAATGGCCTGGTTCGCTTTGGTCAAGATCACGCCGATGTCCTTCAGGGCATAGCGGAAGTTTCCTTTATAAAGCGTAATGATGTTTCTTCGTTGCGAGATGGAAACGACCAATTTTCCCGTCTGCTTGGCCGTCCGTTGCGCAGTCCGGTGCCGAATCCCCGTCTCGGTGGATGGTATGGAAGATTGGGGGACTAGCTGGGCGTTGGCGTATAATATTTTTTTCCCGTCATTGCTCAAGATAATCGCGCCGTCCATTTTTGCCAATTCATACAAGTGAGCAGGCGTAAACGGGCAATCGATGTGAAATCCGCCGTCCACGATTTCCCGAACACTTTCATCATAGCCCATCACGATCAGGGCTCCCGTCTTTGCTCCCAGCACATTGTCAAGCCCTTCCCTGAGAGCTGTTCCCGGTGCAATCAGGCGAAGAATTTCGCTGCTCACCTTTTCTCTGCGTTCTTCTTCCTTCACACATTACCCCCCCAACGCCACTTTTAAAGCTTCATCCAATGTTTGTACCCCAATCAGTTCCACCCCGCTTGGCGGAGTCCACCCGCGGCAGTTTTTCTCCGGAATCACGACCCTCCGGAAGCCCATGTTGTGCGCTTCAGCCACGCGCTGTTCAATTCTGGAAACTCCCCGTACCTCCCCTGTCAATCCCACTTCGCCGACAAACAGGTCGAAAGGGGAGACGGGGCGATCGCGAAAACTGGAAGCCAGGCTGACTGCGATACTCAAATCGACAGCGGGCTCATCTAATCTTACCCCGCCGACAACATTAATATAAGCATCTTGGTTTTGTAAAAAGAACCCCAATCTCTTCTCAAGGACCGCCATTATCATTGCGACCCGGTGATGATCAACCCCTGTTGCCATGCGTTTGGGGGTTGCGAAGCTCGTCGGAGTGACCAATGCTTGCAATTCAACAAGCACAGGCCGTGTTCCTTCCATGCTGGCCGTCACCGCGGTCCCGGGGGCTCCGAGCGGCCGGCCCGACAAAAAGATTTCAGAAGGATTTTCCACTTCAACCAGCCCGATATCCTTCATCTCAAACACGCCGATTTCATTGGTGGAACCAAAACGGTTTTTCACCGCACGCAAAACGCGATACGTATGATGCCGTTCACCTTCAAAATACAAAACGCAATCCACCATATGTTCAAGCATGCGCGGACCGGCAATCGCCCCGGCTTTGGTTACATGGCCGACAATGGTGATCGCAATGTTTTTCTCTTTCGCCCATCTCATCAGAATTCCTGTACATTCGCGCACCTGTGAAACACTGCCCGGCGCGGAAGTGACTTCCGGATGAAACATCGTCTGAATGGAATCGATGACCATAAGCCTTGGTTTTGCTTCTTCCATTAATATTTCCACCGCGGTTAAATCCGTTTCCGAGGCGACGAGCAGATTATCGGAAAGAGCGCCCAGACGATCGGCGCGCAAACGGATTTGTTCTGTCGATTCTTCTCCTGATACATATAAGATGGGCAAGCCTCGCCTTGCCAATTCATTGGTCGCCTGCAACAGGAGGGTCGATTTGCCGATACCGGGATCGCCTCCAACCAAAATAAAAGAACCCGGAACCAATCCGCCGCCCAATACGCGGTTCAACTCCCGAATCCCCGTATCCGCGCGAGGCTGATCCAGCTTCTCCACCTGAGTGATCGGTGTGGCTTTTTCCTGTTTTCCCCTCTGGATCGACGTTCCCGGAACCCGCCGGGAAGAAGGCTCTCTTTCTTCCACCATGGTGTTCCAGGCACCGCAGCCGGGACAACGTCCCATCCATTTGGGTGTCTCGTATCCACATTCCTGACAGACAAATTTGCTTTTGTTCTTGGCCATCGTCTTTTCCCCTACTTCACTCCGCGTTCATCTATGTTTTTTCAGTCACTAAACAAAAATTTATGATCACAGCATTACTTCTTTCCCATTATAGCAAATCTTAAAAGAAATACACGTGAACATAAAGTGCAATTGTCAGGAAGACTTTAAAAAGCAAACGACAAAATTTTGACGAAAAGAAAAAAGACTGCTAAACCTCATTTGTTTAGCAGTCTGTGATGATCCCGGATCAGGTGGAAGATCTGGCCCCTTCTTTTTCTACCGTCAGCTGGCCGTCCCGGTAATCGATCACCACCGAATCTCCTTTTTGAATGTTGCCCCGCAGCAGCTCCTCGGACAGACGGTCCTCGATGTGTTTCTGGATTGCACGTCTCAACGGGCGGGCGCCGTATGACGGGTCAAAGCCTTCTTTTGCCAGATGTTTTTTCGCTTCGTCAGTCAGTTTGAAGTCGATATTTTGTTCATGGAGCCGTTTTCTCAGCTCTTCGACCATCAGCGAGACGATTTCCTGCAGATGCTCTTCTTTAAGCGGATGGAAGACAATCACATCGTCAATCCGGTTGAGAAACTCCGGCCGGAAGGTCTTTTTCAACTCTTCCATCACATTTTGTTTCATGTTCTCATAATCATCACGGGACGTGTCACCGACGGCAAAGCCGAGCCTTGCATTTTTCCGGATGGTCGAAGCCCCGACGTTGGAAGTCATGATGATGATCGTATTGCGGAAGTCGACCGTGCGCCCTTTTCCGTCGGTCAAGCGCCCGTCTTCCAGCACCTGAAGCAGGATGTTAAATACTTCGGGATGCGCTTTTTCAATCTCGTCAAACAAGACGACCGAATAAGGTTTGCGACGCACTTTTTCCGTCAGCTGCCCGCCTTCTTCGTATCCAACATATCCCGGAGGCGAACCGACCAGGCGGCTGGTGGAGTGTTTTTCCATATACTCGGACATATCGATGCGGATCATCGCATCTTCATCGCCGAACATCGCTTCGGCCAACGCACGCGCCAGCTCGGTTTTTCCAACCCCGGTAGGCCCGAGGAAGATAAAGGAACCGATCGGCCGTTTCGGATCTTTCAGTCCGGCACGGGCACGACGGATCGCCCGGGAAACCGACTTCACGGCCTCATCCTGTCCGATGACGCGGTTGTGCAGGATCGATTCCATGTTGAGCAAACGCTCAGACTCTTCTTGTGCCATTTTCTTCACCGGAATTCCCGTCCAGCTTGAAACGACTTCGGCAATATCATCAGCCGTCACTTCCGAGTCTGTTTTTCCTTGATCCTGTTTCCAGTTGTTGCGCGTAATCTGAATTTCCTCGCGCAGCTTTTGCTCTGTATCTCTCAGCGATGCCGCTTTTTCAAACTCCTGGCTCTGTACGGCCGCATCTTTTTCCTTTTTCACTTCTTCCAGTTTTTGTTCCAGTTTTTTCAGGTCCGGCGGAACCATATACGATTTCAAACGAACCTTGGATGCCGCCTCGTCGATCAAGTCAATCGCCTTGTCTGGCAGATACCGGTCAGTGATATACCGGTCGGAAAGCCTGACCGCCTGTTCGATGGCCGCATCGGTAATTTTCACGCGATGGTGCGCCTCATAGCGGTCGCGCAGTCCTTCCAAAATCAAAATCGCTTCCTCAATGCTCGGCTCATCGACGAGAATCGGTTGGAACCGCCGTTCGAGAGCTGCATCCTTCTCGATGTATTTCCGGTATTCATCAAGCGTGGTCGCCCCGATGCATTGCAATTCTCCGCGGGCAAGAGCCGGTTTCAAGATGTTGGAGGCATCAATTGCCCCTTCGGCTCCGCCTGCACCGATCAAGGTGTGCAATTCATCGATAAACAGGATGATATTCCCCGCTTGGCGGATTTCATCCATGATTTTTTTCAGACGGTCTTCAAACTCCCCGCGATATTTCGTGCCGGCGACCACCGTTCCCATGTCGAGCGTCATCACCCGTTTGCCGCGAAGCGTTTCCGGGATTTCCCCATCGACGATTCGCTGGGCCAATCCTTCTGCCACAGCCGTTTTCCCCACACCGGGCTCCCCGATCAGCACCGGGTTGTTTTTTGTCCGCCGCGACAAGACTTGAATCACGCGTTCAATTTCTTTGCTCCGCCCGATCACCGGATCAAGATTTCCGTCCCTGGCTGCTGCCGTCAGATCACGGGCAAGACTGTCCAGCGTCGGTGTATTGACGTTGGTGTGCGCACCCGGATGGGAAGAGAGTGCTTCGCTGCTGCCCAAAAGTTGCAGCACTTGTTGCCGTGCTTTGTTCAGGCTGACCCCCAGATTGTTGAGCACGCGCGCAGCGACGCCTTCTCCCTCACGGATCAACCCGAGCAGAATATGTTCCGTGCCGACATAGGTATGCCCCAGTTTGCGCGCTTCATCCATCGAAAGCTCAATCACCTTTTTGGCCCGGGGGGTATAGGCGATGTTTGTCGGTACCCCTTGGCCGCGCCCGATCAGGTTTTCCACTTCTTTTTGAATTTTATCCAGTCCCAGTCCCAGCGCGATCAACGCTTTGGCGGCAATCCCTTCGCCCTCGCGCACGAGACCGAGCAAAATGTGTTCTGTGCCAATATTGCCATGTCCAAGGCGAACCGCTTCTTCCTGTGCCAGAGCCAACACTTTTTGCGCCCGTTCGGTAAAACGGCCAAACATCATCTTCTCAGCACCTCACCTTTTCTGTGAAAGTGTGTTGAAAGAACCTTTGCCATGAAAATTTCTGCTCCGGAACGAAACCCGATCCCGACCCGCGCCTTTCGAGGCCGGCCGGCAATGGTTTCATCCCTGACCCGTTTTGTGAACAGTCCATCAACCAAAACGGTTTCTATGAGGGGTCAGGGCTTCCTCCTTTTCCTTTCTCAAGTGCAAGGCGTTCCCGAATCAATCTTGCCCGCCTGGTATCCCTCTGCTCCGCATTGAGGCGCTGACCGGCGTATTGTTGCAAAAAACCGGGTTGTGTCATCACCATCAGTTCATTCATGACATTGGCCGACACGCCGCGAATCAGTCCGAGATCAATGCCAAGCCTTACATCGGACAACCGTTTCATCGACTCCTTGGAATCGATAATCCGGGCATGAGCCAAAATCCCGTAGGAACGCTGCACGCGATCCTCCAGTTGAATCGGGGAAACTTCCTGCAATCGCTGTCTCGCCACATGCTCATGTTCGATCATCTGCTTGACAACTCCTTGCAGGTTGCTCAGAATCTCTTCTTCAGCAAGGCCGAGCGTTACCTGGTTGGATACCTGGTACAATTGTCCCAATGCCTCACTGCCTTCTCCGTAAATGCCCCGGACAGCCAGGCCGACCTGGGTAATCGCCGGCAACAGGCGATTCAACTGCTGCGTCATCGCAAGTGCGGGCAAATGCACCATCACTGAAGCGCGAATCCCGGTTCCGACATTGGTCGGGCAACTCGTCAGGTACCCCCGGCGGTCATCGAAGGCAAACGCAAGATGCCGCTCCAACCAGTCATCAATCTGGTTGGCCAGTTCCCATGCTTTTTCCAGTTGCAGTCCCGGAAAGAGCACCTGAATCCGAATATGATCTTCTTCGTTGATCATGATGCTGACTGACTCATCCTGGCTGAGAAGGACAGCACCATAACGCGATTCTTCAGCCAACATCGGACTGATCAGATGTTTTTCCACCAGCACCCGCTTCTCAAGATCGGTGAGATCTTGCATTCGCACCAGTTCGGCTCCCTGCAGGATGGGGTGAAGATCCTGTTCTTCCCTCCATGCCTGTTCCACCCTGCGGACAACCTCTTCTGCCTGCGATTGGGTACTGAGCATAGGAAAGGGAATCCCGACCAAGTTACGCGCGATCCGCACCCGGCTGCTAAACACGATATCAGATTGCGGACCCTTCACCCGCATCCATTCACTGATCGCATTTTGCATAAAATGTTCGAGCGACATGGAAGGTTCCTCCCTATTTCTCTAATCGTTCCTGAAGCGAGCGAATTTGGTCCCGCAGGCGGGCTGCTTCTTCAAACTCTTCCGCCTTCACTTTGATCGCCAACTGTTCTTTTAGTTTTTCCAATTGACGCTTTAACTTAAGCTCTCCTTTTGTCCGGGACGGTATTTTTCCCGCATGGTTTGCGTGACCGTGAATTCGCCGAAGCAGGGGATCGAGACGATCCTTGAACGTTTTATAACAATCGCCGCAGCCAAAGCGGCCGATTTTGCTGAATTGATTGTACGTCAGCCCGCAGGTGGGGCAACGCAGCGTCTGAGACGAGAACGATTCGTGCGTACCGGATGCAGGAGAATTATCAAAGTTTAAAAGTCCCGAGAGCAGCTGCTGAAAGGAGATTCCGCTGCTGAATCCCGGCATGCTTTCCCCTTTTTCTCCTGCACACACTTCGCAGAGGTGCATTTCGGTTTTATGACCATTGACGATCTTCGTGTAATGAATCGTAGCCGGCCGCTTTCCGCACTCAGGACAGAGCATCGGCCGTCACTCTCCTTTACTGAATAATGTAGTGATCAGGATTCGCATCATTTTCGCACGGATCTGGTCGCGAATCCGAACTGGGAGCTGAAGTGTTTCCCTGGAAATCAGGCGTTGCATCAGCATCGCTTCCCGTTGAGTCATCAGGTTCTTCTCCAGCAAATGGCTGATCACATGCTCCGCTGCCAACTGCGGAATGGCATCACCGATTTTTTCCAGCATCTCCTCGAAAATCTCCCGGCGGTTTTTATAACGGACTTTTTGAATTCGGATAAACCCGCCCCCGCCTCTTTTGCTTTCCACAATATACCCTTTTTCAATCGTGAAGCGGGTGCTGATCACATAATTGATCTGAGAGGGGACGCACTGAAACAAATCGGCCAGTTCACTGCGTTTGATCTCGATTACGCCATTTTCGCTTTCATTTAGAATGGATTTTAAATAGCGTTCGATTATGTCGGAAATACTGCTCATTCGAACGCCCTCCTGCTGACTTTGACTAACTTTGACCTTATGATTTTATTATAGATAAAAAACAAGAAATTGCCAAGCCTCTCTTCTCTATTTTAGAATTGACTTCGTTCGGCCCATTTATTACTCGAATCGTACCGATTTTACTCCTTCCAGCTCGCGCACCTCCTGAGCCAACAGGGGCGATTCGATCCGTTCCGGAAACCGGATGGTAAAGGTGATATTCAGACACCGTTCACCATCATCCTCTTCCTGGATATCGACTTTGCGGATACTTCCGCCTCTGTCTGCGATCATCGAGGCGATTTCGCCGAGCATCCCGGGTTCATCCGCTACCCTAATATGAAGGATATGCAGATGGCGCTTTTTAATCCAAACCGATTCGAGACGGTTGAGCAGTTCGAGGCTGACCAGTACCAGAAGTGTGGTTAAAATCGCCCCGAACAAAAAGCCGGCACCCACCGCCAGGCCAATGCCGGAAACCACCCACAGGGAAGCCGCAGTGGTAAGCCCGGTGACCGAGGCACGGTGGCGCAAAATCGTCCCCGCACCCAAAAAGCCGATGCCACTTACTACCTGGGCAGCTAGGCGCGCCGGGTCAATCCGAACATTGGCCTCTTTCACAAAATCGGAAAATCCGTAGATCGAGATCAGCATAATCAGCGCCGAACCCAGACTGACGAGAATATGGGTGCGAAATCCCGCCGGATGATTGTTCCGCTCTCGCTCCCATCCGACCACTCCCCCCAGCATGCCCGCCAAAAACAGGCGCAGGGCCACCTCAAACCAGGAGATTTCCCATATGCTTTGCATACCATGTTCGCCTCCCCGGCCGCTTTTTCCGTGAAAGTGATCAAGCCGGGTCAGGGCCCCACTCCAGACTTCCATCGTTCCTGATGGCCAGTCCTGCGGGACACTGTGACCCTCTTCAATCTTTCTTAAGCGAGATCGAGCATTTGCGCAAACGAAGAAATCAAGTGATCCGCCCCCGCCAATTCATCCCGGGAGCCAAACTGGGGAAAACCGCTGTAGCGGCAGCCGACCGTGACAAGCCCATTTTGCTTGCCAGCCTCCACATCGGAACTTCGGTCCCCGACCATCATCCCGTCTGTAACCTGATGCTGTTCTTTTAAAAGTGAGACCAAATCCACTTTGCTTTTCGTTTTATACTCTCCTGCGGAATAAATTCCCGTAAACAAGGAAGTTAAATCCCCGGATTCCAGTACGCCGCGGACATAGGGCCCCACCCCGTTGCTGGCGATAAATAAAGCGTATCCCCGTTCTTTTAATGCATGGAGTGTTTCTTTCACCCCGGGATAAAATTCCCCGCGGTGCCTGCCGATCAGCTCAAGCTCAAAACCGAGCATCATCCGGTCGGCTTTTTCCCTGATTTCTTTCGTCGCATCGGGCAGTAATGTCTGCCAGAGTTCATCATGGGTCATGCCGAAAACAGACTTGATTTTGTCTTCAGTCGGCATCTCTTCCCGGTAAAGCCCTTCCTCCTTTAAAACGCGAAACGTTTCAAGAAAAGCGGGGAGTCCCACTTTTTCCGATTGAAATAAAGTACCGTCAAGATCGAAGATGATCGCTTTCACCTGAATCCCTTCTTTCTATTGAAAATCATTCCCTATTTTAGCGCGAATCATCGCGATTGGCGATTTTCCCGCCGACTCCCCGGTTCAGAATAAAGAACAAAATAATAATTGACAAAATATTGTCCAAAAATATAAAATACTTCTATGAAGCGACTGAATTGTCGTTTCCCCATTCCATCCATCTTTTTGAAAGGAGGTCGTCAGCCATGATGTTGCTCATCGCTTTTGCATCCAACGGGATTCGTATGCCCATTTTCACCCTTGTGCCCGCAATGAACGGCAGCGGCAACATTTATCATGGCAAAATTCCATATTCATCCCCGTGCGGCGGCCTCAGTGAAAAAAAGGTGGATTAGGAATCTGACTGCAAAAATCACCACAGGGCTCCACACGGATACCTGTGGTTTTTATATTTGCGTTGAAAACCACAGGTCTGCTCCGTTCCTGTGGTCTTTTTTTTGCTTTGATTAACAAAAAAAGGAGTCGATGTGAGATGTTGGTCAATTTTTGGTTGATCGAAGGGCCCCGTTCATACCGGGAGAGCATTATCAACGACAAGATACGAGGCTTCTCATGGAAACGGCAGCTTTTCTTCTTTTATTATTAATCGCCCGGGCGGGAACGGGTCCTCATCCCGTCACGTCAACAAGTTCAATCCCTTGGGAGTGATTTCGATTGCTTACTGTGAATGAGGAAAAGAAAACAGAGAACCATTCCTCAGCGAGCCAAGTTGCGGTGGAATGCCGGGACGTCTGCAAATCATTTTATGAAGAAATAAAAGACAGCCGTTCATGGAAAAACCTGTTTCTGGGAAAGAAGCGGGAAGTGAAAGCCGTTCATCAAATCTCCTTTCAGATTCGCAGGAACGAGGTGTTCGGTTTGCTCGGCCCAAACGGCTCCGGCAAATCAACCCTGATCCGCCTTCTGTCCACCCTTCTGTTCCCGGACCGGGGCCAGCTGACCATCTTCGGACACGATGTCGTCCGCGACCAGCGTCAAGTTCGCCGCTTCATCAATCGCGTTTCCGTTGAGGCGTCCTTTTTCAAAAAGTTATCCGCGATTGAAAACTTGCGGTACGCCGCCCGGATCTACGGATTAAACACAAGCGAGGGAGAGAGAAAAGCGCTCTCTATCTTGCGGCGCCTCGGCATGAACGAAGACAAGGCGCAAACATCGCTGGAAAACCTCTCCCGCGGGATGCAGCAAAAAGTGGCCATCGCCCGCGCATTGATGACTTCACCCACCCTCCTGCTGCTGGATGAACCGACAACCGGGCTCGATCCCAAATCAAAACGGGATGTGCAGGAGTACGTGGAGGAAGTGATGGAGACGCACGATGCGACGATAATTTTGACTACACATGATATGGATGAGGCTGAACGGTTATGCGACCGCATCGCCATCATCGATCACGGCAAAATTGTCGCCATGGATACGGCGGAGGGACTGAAAAAACAGATCGGAACCGCTTCTATGGAAGAAGTTTTTTTCCGTTTTACCGGAAAATCATGGGAGGATGTTTTGGCCGATGAAAATACAGAATGAATTAAACGCCATGTATGCCTTTGTCGAAAGAAGCTTCAACCTGGTCCGGCGCTACATCACATGGGAGATCGTCTTCGTTTTTTACAACATCGTCAATGCATTGACCATCGGGCTGATCGGCACGACCATCAAAAACCAGGAGCAACGGGCCGAGATGATTCTCTATCTCGTGATCGGCGCTCTCTTCTGGGGTTTTATGTCCGTTTTATTTGAAGAAGTCTCGAACTCCATCACATGGGAACGTTGGGAAGGAACGATCGAATATACGTTTATGGCACCCATTCGCCGCATTACCCATCTGACGGGGATGTGCCTGTTCGCCATCCTTTACGGATTGGCCCGTACTGCGATCGTTCTCGTTGCCGTAGCCTCCTTTTTTGATTTTTCCCTGCAAAAGGCAAATCTGATCGGCGCCCTGCTCGTCCTGGCGGTCGCCAGCCCTGCGTTTATCGGATTGGGCTTGATCGCAGCCGTCCTGCCGTTGCTCTCGCCGGAGCGGGGAGCTCAAGCCACACATATCATTCAGGGGATTATCCTCCTCGTCTCCGGTGTCTACTACGATGTGAGCGTCCTGCCTGCTTGGCTGCAACCGCTCGCCTATCTGTCACCGGGAACCTATGCGCTCCAGGCAGTGAGAAAAGCGATCCTTGACGGGGCGGCGATCACCAGTCTCTGGCCCGATCTCCTCGCCCTGATCGGCATCGGGATGATCTTAATCCCGCTGGGGCTATTTGTTTTCTCCACTGCAGAAAAATATGCGATGCGCACCGGCAAACTAAAGAGAAACGGGTAAATCTGAGTTTCACCGTATTGGCGCTTTCGCCTGTAGCGACCCGCTTTCAAAAATCCCTCCATTTTATTCAGTCACAACTTGAAATAAACCGGGTTCATTTGACAAAATGGCAGAATTCGGTCTTTAATAACCCCAAACCATTTTCCGTTTGGGGTTTCTTTGCGAAAAAGGAGGGACGACCCATTTTGTCCTATAAACAAATCAAATGGCTGATCCTCATCATCCCCACACTGGTAACAGGAGTGTGGGAATACGTCCGCCATCAGTTTCTGCTGCCCGTCATCTCCATGCAATTCGGAAATTATCTGACACCGGTGCTGGTTTTTGCCGTGACCATCACCCTGCTTTACCGCCTGTTTGCCATCTATGAAAACATGCAGGAAGAACTGAAAAAGGAACGGGAGGAAAAAGCGGTCTTCAAAGAGCGGGAACGGATCGCCCGCGAGCTTCATGACGGAATCGCCCAAACCCTGTTTCTCTGCTCGGTCAAACTGAACCGGTTGCGGGAAAAGTACCCGGATGCCGATCTGGTCAGCGTCGATCAACACCTGCGCCAGATCCACGATGATGTGCGTCAGGCGATCTTCAATGTCAAAACGGCCTCATCCCTCCCGTCACAAGTCTGGCAAAAGCAGTTGGAAACGTGGTTTCACCTGTTTGAAACGGATACCGGTATTGCCGTCCGTAAGAAAATCGATCTTGAGGAGAGCAGGTTGTCCCCCAAAGAGAAGATCGAGTTGTTCGCCTGCATCCGGGAGGCATTTACCAATATCCGCAAACATTCGGGAGCCCGTCAGGTTGATTGCCGTCTCTCCTCCTGCCCGGGCGGCTGGAAGCTGGTGATTGAAGATGACGGAAAGGGATTTTGTGGCGATCCCTTCGCCTCCCCGACCAGCTTCGGCCTGAAGATCATGCAGGAGCGGGCCCGGCAAATCGGGGCAGTACTCTCCTTTACCCGAGAGCAGGAAAAAACGAAACTGATCATTCAAAAGGAGGGCGGGGAAATTGGAATCCCGTTGCCGTATCCTGATAGGAGATGACCATGATCACGCCCGCGAAGCGATGCGCATCATTCTTGAGGAAGATTCCCGTTTTCAAATCGTCGGGGAAGCCAAAACAGGGCAAGAGGTGATCCGTCTGGCGGAAGAATTGATGCCGGATATGATATTAATGGATATTAACATGCCCGGTCCGAGCGGTTTGGAAGCGACACGTGTGATCAAAGAGAAATTTCCCTACATCAAAATTGTGATGGTCACCGTTTCCGATGACGCGTCCGACCTGTTTGCAGCACTGAAACAAGGGGCACAGGGATATCTGCTGAAAAATTTAAATCCGTCGCTCTGGCTCACCTACTTGCGTTCCATTGCAGCGGATGAGACCCCGATGCCAAAAGAGGTCGCCAGACGAATCCTCCAGGAGTTTACAACACCGTACTCCCCTTCCGAGGAGCCCGGCCACGCCCTGACGCCGCGGGAGCAGGAGATTCTCACCCTGGTCGCACAAGGACTCACCAATCGGGACATTGCCGCAACTTGTTCCATCTCCGAATATACGGTAAAAAATCACCTGAAAAACATCATGCAAAAACTGCATCTGCAAAACAGGGTGCAACTGACGAGATATGCACTGAAAAGAGGCTTTTTGCGCTCCCGGCCCGGTGAATAAAACATTTCGGTCTTTTTGGCGCAACAATGGGATGAGACTCTGAACAAACGCGCGAGGAAGTCAGGCCCCTGACCGGCCTGCAACCAACTCTCACAGATAAAATAGCCCCAAAGAGGGATAGTATAAGCAAGGAGCTTTGTTAAGATGAATTTGTATCCTTCCGGCAACCATGCACGTTTTGCTGATGAAAAAGGAGGCCGTATGCCAAAATGGGGATGAAACGCCGTGTGATCGGACTGGCGGGAATCATCATGCTGCTGATTTCCGTAACCGCATGCAATCAGGCAGGCAGCAAACCGCATCATGAAGCGAATACGCCGACTCCGATTCAACTTAAAATCTCCTTCCAGTCCGATCCCAACCATCCACAGGCCAATCAGGCAACGCAGCTCAGCGCCAGTGTCCAGTCAAATACCGCTCCGGTAAAAAATGCGAAAGTGGAGCTGGAAGTGTGGAAAGAAGGAGAAAAACATCAAGTGCTTCCCACCACACAGACAAAAGCTGGCGTATACAGCACCAAACACACTTTTCCGCAAACAGGAACCTACCAGGTGATTGTCCATGTAACCACGCCCAACATTCACCAGATGATCATGGGAAAAGTCAACGTGGGTCGTTCTTAGCCCCTTTTTCCGCAATCAATCGTTTGGTAAAATAACCTGAAGATGGGCAATTGCCATAACATCTGAGCTAATTCCACTTCAATCGGGAGGAGTCTTTTTGAAGCAAAGACTCCTCCCGTTCATTCACCGCCTGCCCATGGCATCGCAGTTGATTCATGACCGTTTTCCCCACAACACCCAAAAGATAAGGATGGAACCCGTATGAATCAAGGCAAAATCGTGGTTATCGGAAGCATGAGCATGGATCTGGTCGTCACTTCACCAAAGCGTCCTCTTGCCGGAGAAACCGTCATCGGCGAGGAACTTCATATTGTGCCCGGAGGAAAAGGAGCCAACCAGGCGGTTGCCGCCAGACGGGCCGGAGCAGAGGTGGAAATGGTCGGAGCGGTGGGAAACGACCAGTTTGGCCGCATGGTGCGCGAAAATTTCCGCAAGGAAGGGGTATCGATCACCCATCTGAAACAGCTTCCTGGCACGAGCACCGGAACTGCCCACATCGTGCTTGCCGAGGGAGACAACAGCATCGTCATTGTCCAGGGAGCCAACAAAGAAGTGACCCCGGAGCAGGTCGAGGAAGCAAGCGAGCTCCTGTTATCCGCCTCCATCGTACTCATGCAATTGGAAATCCCCTTGGAAACAGTCTGTTATGCAGCGAATTTGTGTAAACAGCATAACATCCCGGTCATTTTAAACCCGGCTCCGGCAAACGCTTTGCCGCCATCGTTGATTGAACAGGTGACTTTTCTCACACCGAATGAACACGAATGCCGCACCTTGTTCGGGGAACAGGCAGAGGTGGAAGCGATTCTGCGCAAATATCCCAATAAATTGATCCTAACTGAAGGGGAGAAAGGAGTACGTTACTTTGATGGGGAAAAAATCAGCCGCATCCCCGCTCTGTCCGTCAAGGTAACCGATACGACCGGAGCCGGAGACACTTTCAACGGCGTATTAGCCGTCGCCTTGGCCAAAGGATTGTCATTGGAAGAAGCGATTCGGCACGCCTGTGCCGCCGCCAGCCTGTCGGTCACCAAGCTCGGTGCACAAGGCGGGATGCCTGCATGGGATGAAATCAAAAAAGCACTTCAATCACGAAATGAAATATAACCTCCTTCCCTTTTGCTTCAACTGACCTGACCGGGTACCAGCAAGCCGGACCGGCTCAACTGAATCATCATAAAGACGAGAAAGAGTGCCAGCCCGAAATAGGCGATGCCATACAGCCAGCGTATTTTTGCCGGAACACGATAGTACTCATCATCACTTTGCAACCCGCCGACCGGGTCCTGGATCATTTTTACCCGGATCACCATACGGACATCAGGATGATGCGGGGACGGGGAGGATGTGCTGACCAGTTCAGCCCCGGTCACCTCACCCGGGCATATAAACCGCAAAATCGTCCCAATCCCGGGAAACTCCACTTCGGCGAAATGTTCCTGTGTCTCAACCGTACAGTACTGGCGATAGGGAAGAGAACGGCGATGCGCTTCACCCGGAATCCAAATGCCCGATTGCTCAAAACGGGAACGTTCCACATTTGCCTGCATGTAAACATCCTTTTCCTTTCTCCGGCGTTTCCCTCGACGCAGGTGGGACCACAACTCCAGGACGAAGAGGATATAGATGAAGACCAGCAACAAGCTTTTAAGATAGATAATCAGCACCAGCCCGAAAACCAGTCCCGCCACCCACAGCCATCTCGTCACGGCGATGACAATCCGCCCGCCATCCAAAGGGTGAATGGGAAGCAGATTAAATAAATTAATAAAAAATCCGATGTAAGCGATGGCAAGCAAGATTGGATTATGCCACCAAATCCCCAGACAGTAGCAGGCAAATGCTCCCACTGTTCCCAACAACGGCCCGCCCAGGGCAATAAACGCTTCCGTTTCCGCATCGCTCGGCTGTTTCTTCATCGTGATCAAAGCACCCAAAAAAGGAATAAACGCCGGGGCGGAAACAGGCAACCCCCGCTGCTTGGCAGCAAGTACATGTCCCATCTCATGGATAAAAATCATCAGAACCAACCCGACGGCGATGCGAATCGGAAAAAAGAGGGCGTATCCGCCGATGGAGACCAACATGGAAATCAACGTACCGCCAAACTTCCCGAATTTCAAGAGCGGCAACAGCGCTTTCAGCTTTCCGAGCAAACTCATCAGAACCACACCGATCCAACCCAGCCAGGAAACAAATCGGTTCTTCTTTTTTGGATTCTCCTGATCCACTGCAAGGGCCTCCTTGTTGTTTATGTCGCGCTTTCTCCATTCGCAGTCAACCCTGCCAAAGAAACACCACTCCCCCGTTTTCAATAACTTATTTCCCGTGTTACCCCTATTCTATGACGAAACAAATCAAAAATAAAAAATATGCCGCATTTGTTTTACCGGGCCGTAACGGCAATCGGCCCGGCGTTATTCCTTCATATTTCACAACCGGTCGCCGGCCGGCTTACCGTCGCGGTCATCTCAATCGGTTTTACTCATACCGCAAACATTCGATCGGATGAAGACGGGCCGCTTTGTTTGCCGGAAGAATACCGAAGACGATGCCGAATACCATCGAGAACAAAAGGCCGCCGATGGCAACGGGCAACGAGACAGAAGCCGGCCACAGCCCGATCGCCTCCATTCCTCCCGCAACAGCGGCACCGAGCAAGATGCCGATGGCCCCGCCGATGAGGGACAAGGTAATCGATTCGACCAGAAACTGCATCAGGATATTGTTCCTGCTCGCCCCCAACGCTTTGCGAATGCCGATCTCCCTCGTTCGTTCCGTTACGGAAACAAGCATGATGTTCATAACCCCGATTCCGCCGACCAGCAGGGAGATTCCTCCAATGCTGCCGATGACGATCGTCATGATTCTCGCAATCTGGGTGATCCCCTGCGTCAGCTGTTCCAGATTTTGAACCTCATATCCATCCGTCTTATTATGGTTGCGGTTGAGAATGTTTACTGCTTCTTTCCCCGCTCTCTCCATCTGATCCGCTTGACTTACCTGCAAAGTCACTTGGTCAATTTTCAATTTTCCAAATACGACGCGCCAGGTTTGTGCAGGCAGATAAACCTCCGGGGTCTGGAGCAATCCCTGAATTCCTTCTGCTTTGTCCAGCACTCCGATCACTTTTAACGGTTGCCCTTTGATGCGGACAATTTGCCCAAGCGCAGACTGGCTGGGAAAAAGCTTTCTGGCCACGACATCGGACAAGATCACGCCGCCGCTTGAACTGTTAAAATCGCTCTCATAAAACAAACGCCCCTTGTCCACTTTTGCCCCGTTGGAGATTAAATGGGAATTTCTGTTAATCCCGAAGACGATCGCTCCGTCCACTTTATGATCGCGATACCGGATCGTCGCCGTATCATAGCTGTAGGACAGCACCTGACGCACCTCGGGAATCCGCTTCAGTTCCTCAATGTCTCCCTGGGTGAATATCTGTTCATCACCGGGAAGATCAAGATAGCTTTGATCCCGTTTGGGAACGAGGTTAATCGTATTTTTTGAACCGGCGAACTGCTCGGTCAATTGATCGGTTCCGCCTTGTCCGATGGAGACGATAATCATCACCGAGGCCACTCCGATGATAATCCCCAGCATGGTCAGGACAGAGCGCAATTTATGGGCCAGAATCGAGTCAAGGGCCATTCTGAAATGTTCCGCCAGTTTCATGTTGCCGCTCCTCTCACAGGGCTCATCCGTTCTTTTAACAGTTGTCCGTCGCGAATATAGACGATCCGTTCCGCCCTCTTGGCAACCTCCGCATCATGGGTGATCATCACGATGGTTCGCCCTTCCTTATGCAATTCCGCAAACAAATCCAAAATGACCTGACCTGACTTCGTGTCCAGCGCCCCGGTCGGCTCATCGGCCAAAAGGATTAAAGGTTCGTTAACCAACGCCCGCGCAATCGCCACCCGTTGTTGCTGCCCTCCCGAAAGTTCCGACGGCCGGTGATCTTTGCGTTCTTCCAGTCCTACCTTTCTCAGGGCCGCCACCGCTCTTTTCATCCTCTCCTCTCTGGAAACGCCGGCATAAATGAGGGGCAATTCGACATTTCGCCGGGCGGACATGCGCGGCAACAACTGGAACTGTTGAAACACAAACCCGATGGTGCGGTTGCGAATGGCCGCCAGTCCTTTATCATCTTCGGCCAACACATTTTTGCCGTTAAGAGTATAACTTCCCCCGGTAGGCCGGTCCAAACAGCCAATAATATTCATCAGCGTTGATTTCCCCGAACCCGAAGGCCCCATGATTGCGAGAAACTCGCCTTGTTTAACCGACAAATCGATATCCCGCAGCACCGGGATCACCTGGCTGCCGATCCGGTAAGATTTATGTATCCCCTTGAGCTCAATCATTTCAGCTTCACTTCCATTCCGGAACTCAGCTCTTTCGGCGGTTGGGCAATCACCTGATCCTTCGGCGTAATTCCGGACAGAATCTCGGTTGTCTGCTCGCTCGTTTTCCCGACGTGAACCTCTTTTTCCACCGCTTTGCCATCTTTCACGACATAGACGATTTTGCGATCCCCTTTGTCCACGACGGCAGATGACGGGATTCCCATTACTTTTTGGCTGCCCGTCATGATCTCCACAATCAGCTTGGTACCAAGCTTAAAGGGAACCGGCTCCGTCAACTTGATATCGACCGGGTAATTCACCTGGGAATCGGCATTATCCACGCCTGATTTTTCCTGCGGCATCAACCCCACTCTTTCCACCCGGCCGGACCATTTTTTCTCTGGTATGGCATCGGAAGTGAGCGTTACTTTTTGTCCCGGTTTTACTTTTAAAATATCGTAATCGGAGATGGCGGCTTCCACTTTTAAATGATCGAGATCCGCCACCACGACAAGCGGTTCGGTTCCTGCTCCGCCTGACACAATATTATCAACTGCCCGCACCACCGTTCCATTCAATTTGCTCGTCACATAGCGCTGCGCTCCGTTTTCATATTCGACGAGTCGGTCACCCCTTTTCACTTTCTCCCCCGGCTCGACCAGGATTTTCTTCACATCTCCGCGCTCCGGCTGCTGATAAACCGTCTGTTCACGCTCTGACATCATGGTTCCGGAGGTGGTAAAGGTTTGCGTAAGGGTAAGCGGCTTCAAGTTGACAACGGAAAGGGGAACATCCGCTTGCGCCTGATTCATCACCGCCACAGTGACTAAAACGGCCAGAAGCAAAACCGTCCCCAGGCCAATCCATCCTTTTTTTCGATCGATCCTTACTCTCATCCAAACTCATTCCTCCACATTTGATCTTTCTGTTGTTCATGAGGCGGCCAAAATGACGTTCAAGAGCAGGTCAGCGAGAAAAAACAGGAGCGAAATCAACCACGCCTGTCTCTTGGACAAGCCGGCAATCTCACGAATTCCGCCCGCATATAAAACCAAAGCCCAGATGGTAAACACTTCGATGGCGGACAGCAAGCCTTTCAACACCCCTGAAGCAGGTATGATGCCAGCCAGGCTGGTGACCGGTATTCTCGGGTCCAGTCCAAAACCCGCCACGCCGAGCACATTCAACGCGAGTGACAAGGCGTAGAGAACAGAGAGGTGAAGGTGGAAAGAAAAAAGGGAACGAAACTGGACAATCCGGCTGAACAACCTGATCGTCAGCCAGGCAATCCCGGTGGAGAGAAGCAGGGCCGAGAGATAGGCGAGCCAAGCTGCTGCCACGCTGGCTGCGATGAAAAGCGGCTTCAATGATTGGGCATCAAGCACGGGGGCACTCATGGTCAAGCGAATCCACTCATCGGACAAGTAAGGGTGATTCAAATAAAAATCCGCTTTAAATCCCACCAAAACGGCAAAAATCACCATCATCAGCGTCAGCGGAGCCCATACCAGCGGCGTTTGGCGAATCAGGGCATATTGTTTCCCGGGATTGACAAGCATTCCGAGCAAGCTCGGTTTCTCCTCCTCTTTGGTTGCAAACCCCAGATTTGGTTTCATCCGGCCCCTTCCTCCTTTACCTCCCATTCCCATTTTTCTCACTATTACATTAACACAGCTTGCCACCTGTTGTGGTAAAAATTTTTTGTTTTTTTACACATGGACTCCCGTTCGAATTCCAACGCTCTTTCTTTCATGGAAAACACAACTCTGTCTTTTCGGCACAACCCGGGGATCAACTTGAGCCCGGAAGGGAGGGTTCCCTCCGGAAAATATGAAAGATTCCTCAGAAAAAAGCCGTGCTGAATCAGCGCCGGCCCGGTTTGCAAAAAAAGCGGGATGCAATGCCCTGATCCGAAAAAGCACCGCATCCCGCCTGCTTGATTTTCAGGTGGTTTCATTCTCCATCTCTTTCCACATCTGATTCATCCTCTCATAGGTGGCCGGAAACGCGGCTTCATAGCGCAAAAAAGTGGGAATGGGATAGCGGACGCCACCCTTGTGGGTACCGGCAAGCCCCTCGGCGATTTCCTGCGCCCAAGCATACGGAAACGAAAATGCCATCTCTTGATCGTGCGTTTGCCCAAACACCCGGTCCCCGTAACACGGAAGAATCACTTGCGGTTCCCCTGTCTGTTTGGTGCGGACAACGATATCGGCACAATCGGCCCGCGCGCTGAAATGAGATGTTAACGAGCCTCCCCGTTTATACAGCGCTGCAGCAACCAGACGCATCACTTGCGCCGAATTGCCATAGACAAGCACCAAATCCGGTTCATGGCCGATTCGGGCAAGCGGACCGACCACAACCGTGCCCCGCTCCGCTTCGGAAAACTTCGGGACGGCAGCCTCGGCGTTTCTTCCCGCTTCCATCGTTTCCGTATACATTCCGCAGGCGAGCGTTCCTTCTTCATAATAGGGCAAACTCTCCTTAAAACCGAAGGCGACTTTGGCGATGGGACACGAAAGGTCTTCATCCCCCATGGCGAGGCTCCAACCATACCGTCGGGACATCGTGATCGCCTGGCAAATGGTCAAGGTCACTCCGAAGTCGCGAAAGGGTCGTTTCCATTTTCCTTCCGGCAGCTTTTCTTTTACGACCGTGATCCCCAGGGGAAATGTATCCGGACGCACGTATTTCTCAATCGTTTCTGCCAGTTTTGCCATTTCCATTCCGGCCACTCTCCTATCCCATGCATTTATCTTATAATTCCATTTTATCAGATCATTCTTTGCCGGATCGCAGAAAAATGCCGGCATTGATTAAACGATGCCGGCAACCAGCATACGAGATGGAGATCAAGCCAGCCAATTCAGCAGACGGGCATACTCCTCGATCCGGGGGCGCTTTCCCATGTCAAACGAAAAGGAACGCATCACCAATTCGTTTAATTCAGGCGGACAATCGCGGCGAACCGTTGAAAGGGGTGTAATCGTCAATCCTTGCCCCATCGGATTGTTTCCTGTCAAAATCTGATAGATAAGCACTCCCAATGTATACGAATCGTACAGCATATCCCTTTCTTGGTCAGGTGAGTAAAGGGAGAAGTCCATTCCCACCCCTTTGGGCAAAAAACCGAGTCTTCCCCCGTATAAAAAACGAAGGGATCTGTCAGTGGTTAACACCATGTTTTGGGGATGGACCAGTGTAAATTGCCTTTGATCATACAGCCGGCGCAGATGATTCACGATCCTCCGAATCAACCGCAGCCCTTCAGAAAACGGAAGTGGAGAACATCTGCTCAAGTGATGTGCGAGCAGCGTGCCTTCCATCCGGTGAAATACCTGGTACAACACATCCTCTTCCACAAATGCGTCCCGAACCGGGAAAAATACAATTTCATCACGATGGAAAACCGACTCAACACGAATGCGGTCCCGGACCGGTTCTATGTCCAATGCATGAATGAAGCGGGTTGCAACATCACCGCTGTCAAGGCGAAGCTCTGTGAAATAAAGGGTTCCGATGACAAACGGAAACGCCTTTACCACACGGTATGTACCTTTAATCCACTCTCCTTGTGTCTTTG
This sequence comes from Thermoactinomyces sp. CICC 10521, assembly GCF_016055135.1. Taxonomy (NCBI): domain Bacteria; kingdom Bacillati; phylum Bacillota; class Bacilli; order Caryophanales; family Thermoactinomycetaceae; genus Thermoactinomyces; species Thermoactinomyces sp. CICC 10521. The sequence goes on from NZ_JAECVZ010000007.1 coordinate 75,936, forward strand.
GCTTCATTTCCCCTTCCCCTTTTTCACACCTACTACGCTTCATTCTATCACGATCATGGCAGAGAGAGTAGTCAACCGCCAAAATCGCCAAATCGCATGCAAACCGGAAAATCCGTATGATACACTTATAAATGAGGCAATCAATTTAGACAATTCAGATATGGAGGACCCCTATGGACAAAAAAATCATTCGCTCCTGGGCGATGTATGACTGGGCCAACTCTGCTTTTTCCACCACCATTCTGGCCACCGTCATGCCCATTTTTTACTCGGGCGTGGCCGGCAAGAACCTGGGCCCGACCACGGCAACGGCATACTGGGGCTATACCCAATCCGTCTCACTCTTTCTCATCGTCCTCCTTTCCCCGGTGCTCGGCGCCATCGCTGATGCCGGTAAAGGAAAGAAAGGTTTTTTGCGTTTTTTCACTGCCCTGGGCGCTGTCTCTTCAATTCTGATGGCCACGATCGGGGAAGGAGAATGGCTGTGGGCTTCGATACTCGTCCTCATCGGCTCTCTCGCCTTTGCCGGCGCAACCACTTTTTACGATGCCTTTCTCACGGATGTTGCTCCCGAAGCCAGTCGGGATCAGGTTTCCACCACCGGCTATGCCTACGGTTACATCGGCGGAGGCTTGTTGCTGGCCCTCAACCTCGCACTCATCCAATTCCACGACCGCTTTTTCCTGACAAAGCTGGCCGCCACGCAACTTTCCTTCCTCAGTGTCGGCATCTGGTGGTGGGTCTTCTCTCTTCCCTTGTTCCGTCATGTCAGGGAACGCGCACCTAAGAAACCCGTTCCCCCGATGCTCATTCTTGCCAAAACCGGAGTCCGGCGGGTATGGACCAGCCTCACCCAGGTGCGAAAATACCCCGAACTGCTCAAATTCCTCATCGCCTTCTGGTTTTTTAACGACGGCATCAACACGATCATCAAGATGGCAACCATCTATGGCACGGAAATCGGGATCGGTCAAACCGACCTCATCGCTGCACTCCTCATCACCCAATTCGTCGGGATTCCCTGCACCTTCCTGTTCGGAAACATCGCCAGGCGCATCGGCGGCAAACCGGCTCTGATTGTCACCCTGATCTGCTACCTGCTCATCGTCATTTTGGGATACTTTATGAAGAACGCGGTTCATTTCTATTTGCTGGCCGTTTTCGTCGGCTTCGTTCAAGGAGGCAGCCAGGCCCTTTCCCGCTCCCTGTTCAGCCTGCTCGTCCCTGTTCATAAGAATGCCGAGTTCTTCGGCTTTTACGGCTTGTGTGGGAAATTCTCCGCCATCTTCGGCCCCGCCGTCTTCGGTCTTGTCGGTCAACTCACCGGTTCCAGCCGAAACGGCATTGCCTCGCTCGCCCTCTTTTTCATCATCGGTATCATCCTGCTGCTGGTGGTCGATCTGGAAAAAGGAAAGAGGCAGGCACTCGCTGATGAAAAAGCGTCCGGTGCGGAGACAGGCACCGCGTAAAACAAAGAAAGAGGGTTTCCCGCAAGGACCTGTCCCTCCGGCGGCGAAACCCCGTTATCAAACAATAAACAATTACATATTTTATAAATTTTACAATTATACATTGACAAATGGCCATGACCTTGTTACGCTTGCCATTGAGTTTCCAGCACGAACCAATACTTATTTGCGAAGACAAATCAGTCAGGAGGAGACAAATGCCAAAAAGATTGCTTAGAGCATTCTTGTATGCGTTCTCTATTTCTCTTGTCATGTTAATCGCACTATTAATGCGTTTGAAAGCTGATACGGAGTTTGTTAATTTCATGCTGCCTTGGGGCCTGTCCTACGCCTTTATTGTCATTTTTGTCCTGTATCTGTTTTTCACATCAAATGTGATGAAAAAATTGATAAACTTCGTCAATTCCTGGGCGGCAGATTTTGCATTTTGGAAAATGAGCATTCTTGTTATCTGTATATTTATTGGCATCTTCATTTTTGCTACTGTGATCATCATCATACCCATCGCCATTTCTACAATATGAGTCTCGCTTAGGACAGGATGATTGGACATGGAGATCATCGAAACCATCGCTTTATCCCTCTTATTTCTCGTTATTGCGATTGCTATTTTTTTTGCTTTTTATTCCGCCTTCCAGGATTTCTGGGCCAAAAGAAAAGAGCTGAAAACATTTTTAAAAGATGCCGTGATCTTGGAAGCGACAGTGGTTGAGGTAAAAAGGGTGAAATTGGATCAACCGGTCTATGTCGGCAGGTTCAAAACCCCCGTATGGGAGATTGAATCACCGGTTCTTTGTTTCGTTGATCCGGAGGGAAATGAGTCGATTTGGGATACATCCGATCCAAAAGATCGTTACACTTTTTTTAATAAAAGGCAGTTTTACATCGGTGTATCTGACTTAACTCCCCCCGTGCCCGGCGATAAAAAGAAAATTTACTATAACCGCCGAACTGGGGAGAAATGCTTCTACTACCGCTATGGGATCACTCTCTTTGGCTTCAGTCTTGGATTCGCCCTTTTATTATTGCTCGGCCTCATTACCCTGCTATTGCTGATCAGCTCCTTCTCTCTGCTATTTAACGGCTAACGGGAGGATAATCTCCCTCCCGTTTTGTTGACTTTATGCTTTCTTTACCATTCCCATTTGTTCGTAATCCCCGCCCAATCGCGGAAATAAAAGGTTGTTACACCGGTCACATAGGGGACGAACAGCATGTTAAACAAGATTTGCGCCACACCGTAAACGAGCAATGTTCCGGTCAATTCCACGGCGATGAACTGAAACAGCAGATTAACAATCAGTGTTATGATCATCAGGAGGACAGAGATCCCCAGAATCGGAAAAAACTTTGCTTTGCCAATGGAGAACGCTCTTTTCCAAGCGGTGAACCAGCGGTGTTTTTCGATCACAGCAACATAAGGAAAATTCATGAACCAGACCATTAAAACAATTCCCGGAATAATAAACAACATCGACCCAAAAGCAACCAAAAATGCCGTAATCGCCCCGATCACATAAACGGGAAAAAGATTTTCAAAAAAGGTGGAGTAAACTTCCCCATAAGTGGGCCGCTCCTGGTTCATCCACTCATTGGCCATGTAAATAAAGGGAATCTCGATGACAAACATAAAAGTAAGGGAGATGATATACTGCGGAATTCTCATGAGAAACGGAACTCCCAGCGCAAGGTTATAAGCAGTCATAAAGGTGGACAAAAAGTCGGACAACAACAATAGCGGCAGTGTCGTCGTCAACGCCAGCACCAATATCGCCACAAAATTTCTTTTATAAAAAGAAAATCCATCCAAGAAGTATCTCATGAATCCGATCACCCATCTGTTAAGCATATTTCTGTCAGATTTAATGTTCCTTAATCCGGATTTCTCAATTTGGTCAATGCTTTTTGGAATTCTTCTTCATCCTCATGCAATTTCTCCCCATCCAAAAATCTCCTTTTCGACAACTCAAAATCCTTGCGGTCTTTTTCTTTTATCTCGTCAGTCAGAAGCTGACCATGATAAAAAGACAACAGCAACGCGCTCATCCATTTTCGGTACTGTCGAAGATAATCAATTACCTTTTTCCGATCCTCATAAGTTTGCATCTGAATATAGTTTTGATTAAAAAAGGCCTTGCCGATTTTAAATTGGTATTCCTGCATCTCTTCGTATAATGTCAATGTCAATACTCCATCTTGGATTCCTTTCTCGATAAACTTTGTCATTTCTCCTGTAACGTTTCTGGCCAGCTCCTGCTCTTTTAGCATCGTCTGCGTCATCTCCAGAAAACGATCAAGAGAAACCTGATAATCGGTCTCTTTGATGTTTTCAGTCGACTTCTTCAATTTCAACAGGAGATTTCGTGCCATTTTGGTCAAGGTTAATTTCCTTTTAGACGCTTTGAGAAAAAAAGTTCGATAGACCTGGGCTATATGGGAAACCCCAGCTGCTATTAATAGATGCTCATCAAGCCCATTTCTCGAAGGAAGCATTCCGTTCTCGTCGATAATTATATAACCTACTACATCATTCCCACGATGATAAGATGCACCATAGTAGCGTTGATTTTGCACCAGAATAAGCTCTGGTAAGATATTATAATATTCCCCTTGTTGTTTATGCTGTTCAATAACGGACTGGATATGTTTTGGAGTTGCCATTGCCATCCCCCACTTTCAGGAAATATTCAGCAACAATCGGGTGAAAAACCCGACTGTTGCCCGTTTAGAAAGGCCATAACTTCTTGGCAACACTCTTGACAGCACCTACCGCAGATTTGGCTATCTTTTTACCAACATCCGTATGCTTAAGAATAGTAGACGCTCCCCAAACAATTCCACCGCCCACGGCCATTCCTACTGCCAAAGGCGGACATGCTGCAGCAAATGGAGCTGCCGCCATCGCCATATTCCCCAGGCCCCCAATGCCGTTCCAAAAACCATCAGACTGATCTTGACTGCCTGCCTGGGCCGTAAAAGCTTTGGCAAATCCGCTTCCCGATTCAATCGCGGAAAAGCCGATCCCCACGACGCCCCCTACTTTTCCAAGGACAGAGGGTGCTTCCACATTTGATAATAAACCGAGTGCATTTTTTACATTACCACCTAAACCACTAAACCCTGCACCAGTAAAAGTTCTAGCCGCCTGAGCAAGATTACTCCATTTAACTGCTTGACCCGCTGTAATCGCGTGATCAAGACCATCCCAAGCATCCAGCCATGCGTTATCAAATTTGACTCCCAGAGAATCCCGGGTAATCGCAGATGCTAACAGATAAACTTTGGAAGAAATCGATAACTTCCCGCTCATAGTCAGGGGGTTTCCTGAAACGCTGGGCAATTCATTAAATATTTCTTCCAATGTTTGAGCTTTGGCTGCCCAAAGATCACCAAGTGCCACTTTTGTAATTTTGTATGTTTCCGAATCCGCGGTCTTGCCGTACAGATCCCACACTCCAGGCTTTGAAGACGGCGGTTTCTGCGCTTTTACCTCCGACTTGTTTATCGACTGTTGCGGGGCCGGCTTCGGACCTTCCTTCGGCTTATCAAAATGGTCACTCACATGGGGAACGGAGATCCCTCCCGCTTCTGCATAAACAATGCCTTGTCCAAATGAAATGCCGACTCCAACCACTGCGATCAAAAAAGCCATGATCCATCGATAGATGCTGTTTCGCATACTGATCGTTACGGAAAACAGGTGATGCCGGGATCATGCTCCGGTTCTTCCAAAGCCATGATGCCATTTCCCTCCCTCTCCATTGCCTTCCGTAACCGGTTCACCGTCCTTTCTCCCTGATGTTCAACACATGATGAAAAACCGGCCGGAAAAGAAGACAAACTTCATCCTTCGGCCTCTCTTCTCAGGAAAATTCCTCCATTTCACTGAAAATTCACCGACATGAAGTTCAATCCTTCCCGCAATATGTATTAGAGTGTTACTATAGATTACATGGTAAAATTATACCTTTATTAAGTATTATTTATAATATTCATTCTAGTGAATTTTGTGTCCAAATCCGTAAATTTGTCCCATTTATTCATAACTGATCTTAATCGATTAACTTCCGGAGGGGAGTCAATTAATGGAAAACGTTGTAATTCGGGATGCAACCATCGAGGACTTGACACGAATTGTTGAAATTTATAATGCCACGATTGCCGGAAGGATGGTAACCGCAGACACCCAACCGGTGACGGTGAAGAGCAGGGAAAAATGGTTTTATGAACACTCGGCAGACTCCCGTCCCTTGTGGATGCTGGAATATCAGGGGGAGGTATGCGGTTGGCTCAGTTTTCAATCGTTCTATGGCCGGCCCGCTTATCAAAGTACGGCGGAAATCAGTATTTATCTGAGCGAAAAGGCAAGAGGAAAGGGACTTGGATACCATTTTTTAAAAAAAGCGATTGAAAGCTGCCCCCGTCTCGGAATCAAGACCTTGCTGGGGTTTATCTTTGCCCATAATGAACCCAGTTTAAGGTTGTTCGCCAAATTTGGCTTTGAACGGTGGGGATATCTGCCGAAGGTGGCCGAACTGGACGAAGTGGAGCGCGATTTGGTGATCATGGGCAAAAGGGTTATGAACTGAGAATAAACGGGTCTTCTCTTGACCTTCGGCAGGGGCTGACGCGTCCCGATCTGCAACAAAAAAGCCGTCCCCGGGAATTGGACGGCTGGCGCCATTTGCGGTCCGGATGAGAATCATGATTCATCCGGGCGGTATTTCTCCAACACTTCGTCGAGAGCGCTGCTCAGATCATTTTCCGATAACCATTCGTCCGGATCGCACTCAAACGGAGGGAGCGTTTCCGCAAAAAAAGCTTCGCGGAGAATCAGCGGTACACGGAATCGTTCAAACGTCCGTTCCATCATCCGCATATAAACCGAAGCATCGGGCAGTTCCGCGAACAGTTCATGGCTGGGCATTCCGATCGCATCATTGGTGTTAACCTCAATGATCCAGGGGTTCTGCTCATGATCCACCCCAAAATCGATCCCCACTTCGTCATAATCATAAATTTGATCCAGCAGCCGGCAAATTTTAAAAGAAACTTCCTCCAGCTTTTGTCTGATTTCTTGCGTCTCCTCTTTCAGGATCTCATCGGTGGGATGAACGCGGCCATTGCTGATTTTGACATTAGAAACGATCGCATTTTCCCCGCCGATTCGGACCAGATCACCTGCATAGTGCCAGGTGCCGTCGCTCCCTTTTTGCATGTGGACGCGAATATCCATCGGCCGGTCGTTGCTCTGGCGGATGGGTGCACTCTGTTGGATAATATAATTCTTTTTTTCCATTCGCAGAGCCATCTCCCGGATCAATTCCTGTTCATCGAAAAAAACTTTGAGCTCTTCCCCTTGAGATGACAAAACAAAGGAATCAGGGCAATCCTGAAGCTGAATCCGGAATATCCCTTCCCCGCCCCAAGTGGAGATCGGTTTCACATAAATGCAGTGATAACGGCGGAGCATCGGGACAAGGTCGGCTTCCTTTTCGTACAAGACCGTAAACGGGAGGAGTCCCGGCTTGATTTCCTCTTGGGACAGGAATTTATACATTTCCCACTTATTGATAAATCTTCTTTGGGGATCAAATTGAACCATCGCTTGCCTCCTGGAAGTGAGCAGATTGAAACGCTGTTGTTTTTGTCTCCGTCACTTTATTTTGTTCATCCACATAAACCGTTGTATGTTGAAAACCGTCCATTTCTTGGGGATTCAGATAAGCCAGACTCAGGATCGCAACATAATCACCCGGTTGAAACAGGCGGGAGGGGGGACCGTTGAGGCAGATCGTTCCTGAGCCGGGAGGAGCAGGAATCGCGTAAGTTCTCCATGTCTGCCCGGTTCGGTAACCGTTGATTTGCACCATTTCAAAGGGCAGGATGTTCGCTTTTTGCATTAAAATCTCATCAATGGTAATACTCCCTTGGTAATCAAGGTCTGCTTCTGTTACGAGTGCCTTGTGGATTTTCCCTTTGCAGAACAAGCACAGCATGATTAAAATCCTCCCTTTTGCGTCTGTCCCACGTCATACTATGTTGGCAAGAACGCAGATGAAACTTGTCCTGAAGGGGTTGAGCCGCTCGACATCGGCTTTCCCAAACCGCGATATTTCGCCAAGCAATCTGGTCTTATGTTAGAATAAACAGGAGGTTTTCCAGGGAGCCGCAGCATTGTCGCTGGTCCGGTTCGGGAGAAAACGCACAGTGGCAAACTGTGTACATGAAGGGCGAAAAGCCCGGGAGGATATCAATCAGGATATCGCTCCCGGGCCTTTTCAATTGCAATCGCGTCGTGTGGTACCGCCGACCTCCTCACGTTTTCGGGGGTGGTCAGGGGACGCCACACTCTCCGTGGGGTGCGCAATGAAACATTTTATCAAAGGAGGATTTTCTTATGGCATGGCTTTATCTCTTGATTGCCGGTATCTTTGAAGTGGTATGGGCCATCGGGATGAAATACACGCAAGGTTTTACCCGGCTTATTCCTTCCTTGATCACCATTGCCGGTATGGTTCTGAGCATTACCTTTCTCTCCTTGGCAACCAAAACACTGCCAATTGGCACCGCCTATGCCGTCTGGACAGGCATCGGAGCATTGGGAGCGATCCTTCTGGGAATGATCTTGTTTAATGAACCCCGTGATCCCGGCCGCCTTCTCTTTCTCAGCCTGATTCTGATCGGCATTATCGGTTTGAAACTGACAACCCGGTAAACAAGATTTAAAAGCATAAACAACGCATGTGGTTGCCAAAGGATATACCGGAACCGTCTCAGGGTTTTTCCCCTGATGATCGCAAGAAGAGACAGTCGGAAACCGTCCGGCCTCGGTAAGAAGGACAAAAACCACGGAAATTAAAAAACGGGAAGACTCAGCTTCCCGTTTTTTACCTGATGGTCAGGTTACAATTCATGATGAATAATAATTGCAATAAAAAGATGCTTTCGCTTATGTTTATCCAATCGCCAGCTGCGCCACACGTCGTCTCTTTTCAATCACTTCCGACTCGGTCAGGTTGGACGTACGCTGGATCTGAAGCTCTCCAAGCCGGGCCCCCTGGGTCGAATCAATCACAGTGATATGAATGATACCGTCGCTGTCGTATTCAAAGATGACTTCCAGAGGTGCGCCTTTGGGGTATTCAGGGAGATCGATCATGCCTTCACCGACGATTTTTACATAATCGAGCTCACTGTACTCTCCTTCGGTGATCTGTAAATGCAATCGCGTCTGATGATCGACCGTGGTGGTATAGTGCCCGCTCACTTTGCAGGGGATCGGCGTATCTTTGCGCAAAACGATGGAGTTGAATTCACGTCCTTCTTCATCGAGCGCCACAACCCCCATGCTGTGCGAATTGACATCCTGCACATTAACCACAGGGAAAACGCTGGTAAGCTGAGGATCGGCCTTTCCTTGTTTCACTTGCAAAATGGCTCCCTGGATCGCCGCTCCCATCGCGACCACTTCGTCGGGGTTGACATCCAGTGACGGTTTTTTACCAGTGACGCGCTCAATCATGGCCGGTACCTGTCTCATGCGGGTCGAACCGCCGACAAGGAGCACTTTATCAATATCCTTCCAATTCAGTTGGGCATCTTCCAGCACAAACTCCATGATTTTTTTCGTTCGGGTGAGAAGATGCGCAGTGATCTCGTCAAATTTTGTCCGGGTCAGCGTCACCGATGTGTTTAACCCGTTGGCGGAGAGGAAGACGTTGGTACGATCCCGCACAGAAAGGGTCTTTTTGGCAATCTCCGCTTTATCCCGGAGATCTTGCTCCAGCATCGGATCTTCCAGAAGATCAATCCCGCCCTGCTTTTTAAACTCCTCATTCAGGTAAGCCATCACGGCGTTGTCCCAATCGAATCCGCCCAAATTTTTGGCTCCACCCGTGGATAGCACACGCAGGCCCTGCGGAGACAGATTCATGATGGTGACGTCAAACGTACCGCCTCCGAGATCATAGACCAGAAGGTTTTGTTCCTGGTTCATTTTGTTCAACCCGTAGGCAAGGGCGGCTGCGGTCGGTTCGTTAATGATGCGCAAAACGTTGAGGCCCGCGATCCGTCCGGCATCCTGCGTCGCTTTCCGCTGCGCGTCGTCAAAATAAGCCGGAACGGTGATCACTGCATCTTCGATCTCTTCATTCAGCAGCGTCTCAGCATCTTCTTTTAGACGGCGCAAGATCATCGCGGAGATTTCTTCCGGAGTAAAATCTTCCTTGTTATCGGTCTGGAACTTCCATGATTTGTCCCCGATCTGCCTTTTGACAAACTGCACGACATTAAAGGGGCTGGCTACAGCCGAGCGCTTTGCGATACTTCCGACGATGACATCGCGGTTATCAAAGAGAACGACTGATGGGGTAATCCGTTCTCCTTCGCGGTTCGTCAATATCTCTGGTTTGCCGTAATTGTTGACTATAGCGATCGCCGAATAAGTTGTTCCCAGGTCGATCCCTACAACTCTTCCCATCTTTTTTCACTCCTTCGTTCACTTCCATGTGAATCAGCCAAAAAAAGAAACCGTGATTAGAAAAAAGATCTTATGTAAGAGAGGCAAAAAGTGGATGATGATCTTGCAATAAATGAAAACGAAAAGATGGGAATCCCATCTCTCGTTTTTAAAAAGGCATATGGCATTTGCGGCTGCTTCTCCCGTCCCGGTTTGAGGGAGAAAAAGCCGCGGGGAACCATTCGCTTTGTTGAATCAGGGATGGTACTTTTTCACTACTACTTCTTCAGGGCGGAGAACCACTTCTTTATATTTAAACCCATGTCGTACCATATGGACAACCAAATTATCTTCTGCCGGATTTTTGGTGGGTATGACTTCGACGACTTGCTGAATGCGCGGATCGAATTTATTCGATGGCGCAACGATCAACTCGACGCCACGCCTGTACAAAATCTCCAATACTTCATGGCTGAGCGTCTGCAAAATATTGACAAGCTCAGGATTTTTCTCCCCCACTTCCAACTTGTCATTATAAATGTTATTCATGCGATCAATCAGCAAAATCAGGTCAATATATAGAGGACGAAGCTGGTTAAGCTCCTGATCCTGTTTCAGCTCTTCCATTTCCTTATACAGCCGGTCGAAAGCCACTTCTTTTGTTTTATCGTAACTCAGGCGATTGGTTACTACCTGAAGCAAAGAGGCAAAATTCTGCTGCAAGGAAGACAGCATGGAAAGAACCTGCTGATGTTGCCTGTCAGGCCTGGTCTCTTTCACCTCTCTGATCGCATTCTCTCGCCTCGCTAAGCCAAAACGGGATTCAGGCAATGAAAGATGGTTGCTCTGTTCAAAGAATCTATGGTTCTCTTTCCTGGGACCCATAGCTTAACCTCCCCGATGTTGTCGATTTTAAATTCAAATTTATATAAAGGCTAAACTATCTGTAAAATATTAAGCCGATAGAAGGAAACCAATCTCCGTGTCACGTTTTCTCTTTTGCCTTATATAATTTTACTAATAACATAAATAATGTCGCAAGTATATGTGCAAAAACATTTGTAATCCAAATATAATATTTACAGATAGGGTTACTCCATTCCAAATAAGAAAGAAAATACGGAAAATAGCCAAAAAGAGGGAATGGGTCGCTACTGCGTAACCTAGGGCAATTATAGACCCTTTCCTACATTTAGACAAGGATTATTTATCTTTAAGGAACCCTTAATTTTACGGCCCTTCTATCTATTCGCTAGGCAGGAAAAAGTTCCTGCACCTGAAAACCGAAAACAAAAAGCCCTTTCAACCAGGGCTTCGATCAGTAAAACTTTCAAAATTGCGTTTAACGGTTATTTTGATCTTCCTCTCCCTGGGCCTGCGAATTTCAGGGAATCTGACAAAGAGCCGGAAGAACCGCTTTTTTTTGACCTTTTGCAATTGATCGGTCAGGCACAACCGGCAATAATGCTTGCCTTCAAATTGAAAAAACTGAATGTATAAGGACTTTGCTCCACAATTTGAACAAGTGCACTTGTCCGCCATCACAGCCCCTCCCCCCGCTCTGGACTCATGAAACAAAAAAGGGTGTAATGATTTATTCTTCAAAAAGAGGAAAAATCCTCCAATCATCCGAATATATTATCATTTTCTTTCTGGCATTCAGATTCCAATAAAAAAAGCAGCCCCGAGGAAAGGCTGCTTTATTCACAACTTATCCACATTTTTCTTCCCGGTTGTGAACAAAATGTGGATAACTTTGTTTAACCTTGTTGTTCACGCATATGCGGGAACAGGAGCACATCGCGGATCGAAGGCTGATTGGTCAACAACATCACCAGGCGGTCAATGCCGATGCCCAGTCCGCCGGTTGGCGGCATCCCGTACTCGAGCGCTTCGAGGAAATCTTCATCCATCGGATGCGCTTCATCATTGCCTGCCGCTTTTTCCTTCACTTGCTGTTCAAACCGCTCACGCTGATCAATCGGGTCATTCAACTCAGAAAAGGCGTTGGCGTGTTCGCGGCCCACGATGAACAATTCAAAGCGGTCCGTAAAGCGCGGGTCTTGTTCGTTCTTTTTCGCCAACGGGGAAATTTCAACCGGGTGACCGTAAACAAAGGTCGGTTGAATCAGTTTGTCTTCAACCTTTTGTTCAAAAAATTCGTTGACGATATGGCCGAATTTCATCGAATCCGTAACGTTCACACCATGTTCCTTGGCCAGGCGATGCGCTTCTTCATCAGTCATTTGCCGGCTGAAATCAACACCTGTGTGCTCCTTGACCAGTTCGACCATCGATTTGCGCGCCCAGCCCGGAGACAGATCCACCTCATGCCCCTGATACTCGATCCGGGTTGTGCCGAGAACTTCTTTGGCCGCGTGGCTGATCAGGTTTTCGGTCAGGTTCATGATATCATGGAAATCGGCATATGCTTCGTACAGTTCCAACATGGTGAACTCCGGATTGTGCCGGGTGGAAATCCCCTCGTTGCGGTAGACGCGACCAATCTCATACACTTTTTCAATCCCGCCGACAATGAGGCGCTTCAGATGAAGTTCGATCGCAATGCGCATGTAGAGGGTCATGTCCAATGCATTGTGATGGGTGATAAACGGACGAGCCGCAGCCCCGCCGGCAATCGGATGCATCGTGGGCGTCTCCACTTCCAGGTAACCTTTTTCATCGAGATAACGACGGATTGAAGAGATGATTTTACTCCGGGCGATAAAGGTATCCTTTACTTCCGGATTCATGATCAGATCGAGATAACGTTTGCGGTACCGAAGCTCCACATCTTTCAGGCCATGGTATTTTTCTGGGAGCGGCAGCAACGATTTGGTGAGAAAGACGACTTCATCCGCCTTGACGCTCAGTTCACCGCGATTCGTTTTAAAAACAACACCCTTGATTCCCAGAAAGTCGCCGAGATCAGCCAGTCCAAACGCTTCGTACTGTTCTTCCCCGACCCGGTCCAGGCGGACGTAGATTTGCACGCGTCCGCTCATATCCTGCAAATGGGCAAAAGAGGCTTTGCCTTGCTGGCGTTTTGCCATCAATCGCCCGGCAATGGAAACCTCGATATTTTTCTCCGCCAGTTCTTCTTTGGATAAAGATTCATACTGACTCAGAATGTCACGGGCGGTTGCCGTTCGTTCAAACTTGTGTCCGAAAGGATCAATTCCCCTCTCTCTGAGGCGATCCAACTTATCCCGGCGCACCTGAAACAGATCGCTGTGTTCTTCATGAGACATGATTCATCACTCCTTCATTTCTTGCCAATCCGGCCTCCTGCATATGTAGAAAAGCGGGCGGCAAAAAAGCCGGGAGCCATCCGCCCGCACTCGACAAAACACAATGCTTACGCCGGTTCTTTTTGTCTTCTCTCTTCTGCCTCAGCAGCAAAATTCAATAAAAGCTGTGCCATTCCATCCCGTGTTTCCTGCTGGTTGACGAGATCTTTGATTTTGGAAGCACCGGGCAGCCCTTTCAGATACCAGGCGGCATGCTTGCGCATTTCCCTGACGGCGATCCGTTCCCCGCGAAGACGAACGAGCCGGTCCATGTGCAACACGGCGATCTCCATCTTCTCTTGCGGCGACGGTTCGGGCAAAAGTTCCCCCGTTTCCAGATAGTGAACCGTACGGTAGAGCATCCAAGGATTCCCCAAAGCACCGCGCCCGATCATCACCCCGTCACAGCCGGTGGTATCCAGCATGCGTTTTGCATCTTCGGGTGTCAATACGTCACCGTTGCCAATGACCGGAATCTTCACTGCTTCTTTCACTTGGCGGATAATATCCCAATTCGCCTTGCCTCTGTACATTTGCTGCCGGGTCCGTCCGTGAACGGCAACTGCTTTGCCGCCGGCGCGCTCCACGGCCTGGGCGTTTTCCACGGCATAGATATGATCCTCATCCCAGCCCATGCGCATTTTCACGGTAACCGGCTTTTTGACGGCTTCCACCACTGCGGAAACCATCTCCTCGATTTTGTTCGGATCGAGAAGCCAGCGTGCCCCGGCATCGCATTTCACGACTTTTGGAACCGGGCAGCCCATATTGATATCAATGATATCCGCATTGGTTTGCTCGTCAACCACTTTGGCTGCTTCGACAAGCGTTTTCTTGTCGCCGCCGAAGATTTGCAAACTGAGCGGTTTTTCCCGTTCGTCGACGAACAGCATCTCTTTTGTCCGCTTGTTGCCGTGCAAAATCGCTTTGTCGCTTACCATTTCCGCACAGACAAGCCCGACTCCAAACTCCTTGGCAATCAGGCGGAAGGCGGGATTGCAGACACCGGCCATCGGAGCCAGCACAACCCTGTTTTTCAGCTCGATATCACCAATCTTCAGCATCGGAAACAACCTCCTTCCATTCCAATAATACCTTTTCATATGAAACCATTTATATGAACAACTGGCGTTCCGTGAAAAGATCACTGAGCGGCGAAAGCTTTTTGATCTCCTGATCGGGCGGCAAGTGGCTGATCCATTCCTCGAGCGTCTTGTCCGTTCCCGGAATCCGTATATTTCCCGCCACTTCACGCAAAGGAATCAAGACAAAAGCGCGCTCCGTCATTCGCGGATGAGGAATGGTCAATTTATCCGCAGTAATGATTTGCTCATCATAGAGAAGCAGATCAATGTCAATGGTGCGGGGCCCCCAGCGAATCTCGCGGACCCGGTGCAATTTTTTCTCGATGTCCAGCACCCGGGCGAGCAGTGCAAAAGGGGACAGCGCCGTTTTCACTTCGACCACGAGATTGTAGAAATCGGGTTGCCGTGTAAATCCGACCGGGGCCGTTTCATAGACAGAAGAAACGCCGGTAACCAGAATGTCTTCGCTCTGGTGCAGCAGCTCAATCGCTTTTTTCAGCTGGCCCGGACGATCTCCCAGATTGGCTCCCAAACCCAGATAGGCGGTTGTTTGAGGATTCATGCTCTTCTCCTCACGATCTCGACACCGACTGATTGATAGTATCCGGGGATGGGCGGGTCCGGCTTTGTGACACGCACCCGGACCTCGGCGATCGGAAAAACGGAAAGGAGGCTGGCCGCGATCCTCTCTGCCAGCGTTTCGATCAATTTCACTTGTGTTTCCGTCGTTTCCTTTTTGACCAATTCGTATACATCCGCGTAATTTACGGTCTTGCTCAGGTCGTCGCTCTCTCCGGCCGCTTTCAGATCAAGCCTCATTTCCAGATCGACGTAAAACCGCTGCCCCAATCTGTTTTCCTCCGGAAATGCCCCATGATAAGCGTAAAAGCACATTCCGTTCAGCAAAATTTTGTCCACGGCTATGCCTCCTTCACGGACGATTCATAGACAAGTGCATCCATCATCCGGCATACCCGCACCATCTGTTTCACATCGTGAACCCGCACGATCTGACATCCTTTGGTAATCCCGAACGCCACGGTCGCCGCCGTCCCTTCCATCCGCTCTTGCGGCGGGAGTCCCAATGTGCGGCCAATCATCGATTTGCGCGAAGTTCCCAACAGGACGGGATACCCCAATTGGACAATGCGGTGCAAATTGCGCATGACAATTAAATTTTCCTCATAATTCTTGGCAAAGCCGATCCCGGGGTCAAGGATGATATTGTGATCTTTTACTCCCGCCTCTTTTGCCAGGCGAACGGACTCGAGCAAATCCCCGCATACCTCTTCGACCAGGGAATGATACCGGGCTTCACGGCGATTGTGCATCAGGATGAGGGGAACATCCAATTCCGCGGCCACGTGCGCCATCTCCGGATCTTTTTTTGCTCCCCAGACATCATTGATGATATGCGCACCCGCCCGGATCGCCTGCCGCGCGACTTCCGCTTTATAGGTGTCAACCGATAGCGGAAGATCAATTTCCTTTGTCAAAACCTCAATCACGGGCAGAACCCGCTCCAGTTCCTCTTCAAGGGAAACCGGTTCCGCTCCCGGCCGGGTGGATTCACCGCCGATGTCGATGATGTCCGCTCCGTCCTGCGCCAACTGCCGGGCATGGCGAACCGCCCGGTCGATCCGGTCATATTTTCCGCCATCGGAGAAAGAGTCGGGTGTCACATTTAATATTCCCATCACCAATGTGCGATTGTGGTAAGAAAGTTGATAAGGTCCAGCTTCAATCACTTGATTCGTCATTTGTTTCGCCCTTCCCGCGCAACTCATCGCTGTCAGTCAGCCATGTCACATATTGATGATAGGCTTCAATCAGGCGTTTCGTCAAAGGAAACTGAAACCACTCCCGCCCTTCCCATTCGGTGACCGGGACAATTTCAAGCAATGAGTTAGCGATAAAGATTTCGTCAGAATCGTACAGAAAAGAGGGAGAAAAGGCACCCTCTTTTACCGGAATGCCGAGCAGCGCTGCCAGGCGCAGGATAAAGCGGCGCGTCACTCCGTTTAAAATCCCGAGATCCAGCGACGGTGTGTACAACACGCCATTTTTCACAAAAAAAAGGTTGCTGACGATTCCTTCTGCCACATAGCCATCGGGAGTGAGCATCAATCCTTCGGTATCCGACAATTGGCCCAGCTCCTGCCTGGCCAGGATGCTGTTCAGATAGTTATTTGTCTTGTACGGCTCCGCTCCCCCGATCGCTTGGCGGGGAACAGATACCGTTTTCATCTTTCTTCCGCGGTTAAAAGGCTCTCCCGGAGAAAAGGGGAGCGGACGCAGCCAGACAAAGCTGTTCGGCTGATCATAGCCGGAACCCAGCCCTGCCCCCGCATTTCCGCCGGTCACCATCAGGCGGACGACTCCCGAGGTATATCCGGTCTCTCTGATCAATGTATCAATCTGGCCCCGCCACTCATCGGGAGAATGCGGAGACTTGATGGCCATTCGCTTCAGCCCGGCCTCCAAACGTTCGAGGTGATCGGCAAACAAAAACAGATGACCATCATAAAGGCGCATCGTTTCAAATGCCCCCACTCCGTACAGCAGGCCGTGATCAAAGACGGAAACCACCGCTTCCTCTTCCCTAACGAGCCGTCCGTTCATCATGATCGTTCCCATGGGATTCCCCTTCCATTCCCGCTTGAGGAAATCAATTCTGTTTGACATAGGTTTGCAGGAAGTTGGCCAAAAGCGTTTTTCCATGTTCACTCAAAATCGCTTCAGGGTGAAATTGCACACCCTCCACCGGCAAAAAGCGGTGTCGTATTCCCATGATTTCACCTTCCGCCGTTTTCGCGCTGACAACCAGCTCTTCAGGCAACCGATCCGGATTGACGATCAGGGAATGGTAGCGGGTCATCGTCACAGGGGAAGGAAGCCCGCTGAAAATGGTTTCTCCGTCATGGAGCACCTCGGAAGTTTTTCCGTGCATAAGACGTCCCGCCCGGATCACTTCCCCGCCAAATGCCTCGGCGATCGTCTGATGTCCGAGACATACGCCCAGGATCGGAATTTTCCCGGACAGGTGCTTGACCACATCAAGGCAAATCCCTGCTTCCCGCGGCGTTCCCGGCCCCGGCGACAGCACAATCGCCTGCGGGTTCTCCTTTTCTATTCCATCAACGGTGAGCTCATCATTGCGCACCACTGTCAAATTCTCACCCAGTTCTCCAAGATATTGAACCAAGTTGTACGTAAACGAATCATAGTTGTCAATCATGAGAATCATCTTTTCTCTTCTCCTCTCACCTGATCTTATCTAAGCTCTTCTAATCACATTATTTTAACACATGCATAATCAATCTTCATCTGTCATTCTCTCTTCAAGCCAAAAAAGCCATCCCGGAAAAAGGGACAGCTTGGAACAGGTCATGATTCGATTAATCAAACTGGTACAACGGCGTGGTCAGATACCGTTCACCGTTGCTCGGAGAAACGGTAACCACTTTCTTGCCGACACCCAGGCGACGGGCTACTTTAACCGCAGCGGCCACAGCAGCTCCCGAGGAAATGCCGACAAGAATTCCTTCCTCGCGGGCCACACGGCGCGCCCAGTCAAACGCTTCCTCGTTCCCGATCTGGATCACTTCATCGTAAATTTGCGTATCCAAAATTTCCGGTACAAATCCCGCACCGATTCCCTGGATTTTATGAGGCCCCGGTTTGCCTCCGGATAATACGGGAGAATGAACCGGTTCAACCGCAATCACTTGAATATGGGGAAATTTCTCTTTTAACCGTTTCCCGACACCGGTAATCGTGCCGCCTGTTCCCACACCGGCCACAAAAGCGTCAAAGTCGCCGCCTGTTTGTTCGATGATTTCCACCGCAGTGGTTTCATAATGAATCTTGACGTTATCCTGATTGCTGAATTGCTGAGGCATATAGGCATTGGGGTTTTCGCGCGCAATTTCTTCCGCTTTGGCGATCGCTCCCTTCATTCCTTCGGCACCGGGGGTCAGCACCAATTCGGCCCCATATGCTTTCAACAGATTGCGACGCTCCATGCTCATGGTATCCGGCATGACCAGAAGGGCGCGGTAACCTTTGGCAGCAGCCACCATCGCCAGTCCGATTCCGGTATTTCCGCTGGTCGGTTCCACAATCGTATCGCCCGGCTTTAGTTCGCCCCTTTTTTCTGCTCCTTCTATCATGCTCAAAGCAATCCGGTCCTTGACACTTCCTCCGGGATTGAAAAACTCCAACTTGAGAAACACATCAGCATCCGATTTCCCGACTACGCGGTTCAGTTTCACCAATGGCGTCTGCCCGATCAAATCCAAAACGTTGTTGACCACTCGCATCGCGAACCCCTCCTAATCCGATTTAGTTGATCAGAATTAAACCCTAGTATAGCGAATCATAGGACCATGGATCAATCCATTTTTCTCATTTTGAGGGCTGCTTGGCGGGAATTTCGGGCTGATCCATGCACCCGCGAAGCCAACGGTTTTCCCTTCTGCTGAATGAAGAAGGAGGGCTGTTCTGCCGGTTGACAAAATCCGAACAGGAATCCGCCGGGCCACAGGGCTTTACTCTGCTCCCGGCTCCTTCATCGCAAAGGTCGCTGAAAAAAAAGCACCCATTCGCTTCTGTTTAAAGCTTGTCAAAAGCCTTTACCGGTCAAAAGAGGAAATCAGCTTTTCCAGATCACCGGCACTGAATAGATATTTTTCGTTGCAGAAGTGGCAAATCACCTCTGCTTGCCCCAATTCACGCAAAATGGATTCCAGTTCCTCTCTGCCCAGCGCTTTCAGCATCGCTTCCGTTTTGGTGCGGGAACAATTGCAGGCAAACTGCACCGGCTCCCGATGCAGGATCTCCAAATCATTCCCCATCAGGAAAGCGAGCAATTTCTCAGGGGTTTCCCCTTCTTTCAATCGCTCCGTAATCGACTTGAGCTCGGAAATTCGCTGTTCCAGCCGGCTGATCGTTTCATCATCGGCGCCCGGCAATACCTGAATCATATAACCACCGGATACGAGGATTTTCTCCTTCTGCACCAGGACTCCCAGCCCGACGGAAGAGGGGATCTGCTCCGATACGGTCAAATAATAAGTAAAGTCTTCGGCCAATTCCCCGGAGATGATCGGCGAAGTTCCGCGATAGGGTTCCTTTAGCCCCAGGTCTTTGATGACATAAATGCTCCCTTTTCCCACGGCGGAAGCTACATCCAATTTATAGTCCTGATTGCCTTCCACGGCCGGGTTATCCACATAGCCGCGAACTTCCCCTCTCCCGTTCGCGTCCGCCACGATCTGCCCGATCGGTCCGTCTCCCTGCACCTGAAGGGTTACCTTATGTTTTTCTTCCTTAAGCGTCAATCCCATCAAAGCTCCCATGGTAGCCGTTCTTCCCAAAGCCGCGCTGACCACGGGCAATGTCTGATGACGACGCTGCAATTCTTGCACCAACTCCGTCGTGAGGGCAGCAAACCCACGCACCTGCCCGTTCGCTGAGATGGCTCGAATCGCATAATCACCCATGTTGGTTTCCTCCTTCAATCCTTGACGACAGTAACTGAATCCTGCAGTTTGGCAGAGTCTTACTTTTGATTTCGTTCATAAATGAGTTTCAGCCCTTCCAGAGTCAGGTGGGGGTTCACGATATCGATTGTTTTAGTATCTCCGCAGATGAGTTGGGCCAATCCGCCGGTCGCCACTACTTTGGGGCGCTTTTTCAACAGGGCTTTCATCCGTGTCACAATTTCATCGACAACCCCCACATAGCCGTAATAAATGCCTGCCTGCACCGCGTGTACGGTATTCCGGCCGACGACTGAATCCGGCTTGACAATTTCCACCCGCGTCAGCTTGGCCGCTCTTTGGTATAAAGCTTCAGCGGAAATGTTTACCCCAGGGGTAATCGCTCCGCCAACATAATGCCCCTCTTCATCGATGAAGCAAAAAGTGGTAGCCGTGCCGAAGTCCACGATGATGAGCGGCGCCCCGTAGAGTTCCAGTGCGGCTACGGCATTGGCAATACGGTCGGCCCCCACTTCTCTCGGATTGTCATATTTGATGTTCAGTCCGGTTTTTACCCCGGGCCCGAGAATCAAAGGCGTCTGATTCATGTATTTTTGTGTCAGCCGCGTCAAGACGATGGTGAGCGGAGGAACAACCGAGGAGATGATGACACCGCCGATCTCATTTAACGACAATCCTTCGTGGCTTAACAAATTTTTCAGCAACACCCCGTACTCATCTTCGGTGGCATTGCGATCGGTTTGCAGACGCCAGTGATGGAGAAGATGATCTTTATGGTAAACCCCTAACACGATATTGGTATTTCCCACATCCATCACTAATAAAAGTTGATCGATTTTCTTCATTTTTGACACCCGCTTTTGGTATAATCACCTACATCTTAGCAATCTCCGGTTTATTGGACAATGGCATCGGGAGCTCACCAAAGCAACCCGGCAGAGTCGTGGAGGCCATCAATCCGGTGAAACAGGCCCCACGACTGTACATGCAAAGACAGGATCATAGAAAAAAGAGGCGTTTTCCCGCCTCTTTTCCCGTTAAACCGTTCGGTTTCCGTCCGGATTGGTTGAATCCGAATCATTGTGGACAATCGAATTTTTATCCGGCTCTTCATCCAACTCGTTCAATGCGGATGCTCCGTTGGTATAGGAGGTATCACCGGAATTCTTTGTTTCATGGGAGACGCTGCTCTCGTCCTTCTCTTTTTCCTCTTTCCCCTGGATCGTCACCTTCACGTCATCATCATCCAACTTCCCGTTTTCGAGAAGCTGCTTAATTTGTTCTTCATCCAAGGTTTCACGAACAAGAAGCGTTTGCGCAAGCAATTCCAGTTTATCGCGATGTTCGATGATCAGGTTTTTGGCGCGATTGTAGCATTTGCGAATCATCTCTTGCATTTCCATGTCGATTTCATATGCCACTTTATCGCTGTAGTTTTGCTCATGACCGAGGTCACGGCCCAGGAATACCTGACCTTGGGAACGCCCGAAAATCATCGTCGCCAGCTTGTCGCTCATCCCGTATTCGGTAATCATCGCACGAACGATGCTGGTTGCTTTCTCGAAGTCATTGCTTGCTCCCGTGCTGATCTCCCCGAAGAAAACCTCTTCGGCCACGCGACCGCCCAACAAACCGGTAACCCGATCGAGAAGTTCGCCTTTGGTTGCCAGGTAGCGATCCTCTTTGGGCAACATCATCGCATAACCCCCGGCCTGACCGCGGGGAACAATGGTTACTTTGTGAACGATATCCGCATTCTCCAGGTAGTAGCCGCAGATTACGTGGCCGGCTTCGTGATATGCCACAATCTTGCGTTCTTTTTCACTGATGACGCGGCTTTTCTTCTGCGGGCCGGCGATTACCCGGTCAACCGCTTCGTCGATTTCTTCCATGGTGATTTTCTTCTTGTTGTTGCGTGCTGCCAGCAATGCCGCCTCATTGAGCAGGTTTTCCAGATCTGCTCCGGAAAAACCGGTCGTCCTCTGTGCAATCACGCTCAATTTAACACTGTCCGCCAGCGGTTTGTTGCGGGCGTGCACTTTCAATACCGCTTCCCGGCCTTTCACATCCGGACGGTTGACCAAAATCTGACGGTCAAAACGTCCCGGACGCAACAGCGCCGGATCGAGGATATCGGGACGGTTGGTTGCGGCCATGATAATAATTCCCGCATTGACGTCAAATCCATCCATTTCCACCAACAGCTGGTTGAGCGTCTGCTCGCGTTCATCGTGACCTCCGCCCAGGCCGGCACCGCGCTGACGACCAACGGCATCGATCTCATCTATAAAAATAATGCAAGGAGCATTTTTCTTCGCTTGTTCAAACAAGTCGCGTACACGGGAAGCTCCCACCCCGACAAACATTTCGACAAAATCGGAACCGCTGATCGAGAAAAACGGGACTTTTGCTTCACCGGCAACCGCTCGCGCAAGCAAAGTTTTCCCCGTACCAGGCGGACCGACGAGCAGTACCCCTTTGGGAATGCGCGCGCCCATTTGCGCATAACGGCGGTTATCCCGCAAGAAATCCACAATTTCAACAAGTTCAGCTTTCTCTTCATCTGCCCCTGCCACATCATCAAAGGTTACCCGCTTCTTCTCATCATTGTACAGTTTCGCCTTGCTCTTGCCGAAGTTCATGACACGGCTGCCGCCGCCTTGAGCTTGGTTTAACATGAAAAAGATAAGAAGTAGGATGATGACCGAGGGAATGATGGATGTAATGAAGCTGAGCCATACGGATTCACCCTTCGTCGGCTCCACTTTCATCCGAACATTGGCCTTTTGCAAATCCTGAATGACCGTGCTGCCATCACCGGCAGGTGCAGTGGTGACAAAGCTTTTCTTGGGGTCATTTGTGAACTTGCCGGTAATATGGTAAGTTCCTTTATCCAACTGGATCGAAATGTCGTTCACTTGCTTGTGAAGGAGCATCTGCCTGTATTGAGAATAATCCAAAGTTGTCGTATCCGTGCTCGGGTTTGCGATCATATTCACAACCCCGATGGTTACTAGGATGAGGATAATATATAATACTCCGTTCCTGAGGAAGAAGTTTTTCATCCCTGGCCTCCTCTCAGTCCACTTGTATCATTGTATCACAGTCGGCAAAACATTCTCAATAGAACCTGATTACGACTTGTAAACCTCTTCCTTTAGGATGCCGATGTAAGGGAGGTTTCGGTATTTTTCGGCATAATCCAATCCATAACCCACCACAAACTCATCCGGGATGGTAAATCCGGAGTAGTCAGGACTCAAATTCACTTTCCGGCGATCCGGCTTATCGAGTAAGGTAACGATTTTGACGGAAGCGGCATTTCTCCCTTTAAGCATTTCTACGAGATAACTGAGAGTCAAACCAGAATCGATAATATCTTCGACGATCAATACGTGACGTCCTTCGACGGCGCTGTCCAAATCTTTCAGGATTCGCACTACACCGGAAGATGTGGTGGAATTGCCATAACTGGATACCGCCATAAAATCCATCTGCAGCGGGATCTCCAATTTGCGGATCAAATCGGCCATGAAGGGAACGGCTCCTTTCAGAACGCAGATGCAAAGAGGGTTGAGGTCTTGATATTCTCTGGAAAGCGCCTTCCCCAGTTCGGCCACTTTTTCTTGAATCTGCCTTTCCGAGATTAGTATTTCCTTAATATCCTGATGCATGTCCGTCCTCCTGTATCTTTTTTCAATCATTCTCCCGATTCGGACCATCTCCTGCATGCCAATGCAAATAAAGAAAGCGCCTGGTATCCGGTGTTACCGGTGCCGCGCCCGACCGCTTAATCCCCGGAATCCATACGATCTCATCTTTCGTCACCACAAGCGGATACTGATCCCGGATCCGTTTCGGCACTTTCGCCTCCATCATTAAGCTTTTCACTTTTTTTCTTCCGGTCATACCCAAAGGTTTCATTTTGTCTCCCGGCCGGCGAAATCGTACATAAAGCGGTTCTTTCAGCTTGTCACGATCAAAGACGGCACTGTTCGGCCCCATCCTCATCCTATGTATCGGCTCATCCGTTTCCAACACTTCTATTTTACCCAAAAGACCCGGCAACGAAGTCACTCCAGGAATGGACAGCGGAATGGTCTCTGAGAGAATCGGCGTTGTTTGTTCATTTGTGCTTGAATGAACTTTCAGGATCAGCTTTTCATATTCCCGCTGCGCGATGATGCCTCCAGGGAGGTGGATCATTGCAGACGGGGACGGAAGCTGGGCCAGATTCCTTACTTGTTCCACAGAGTCAAGCGTCACCTCATGCGTACCGTAATCCCAAAGATAACTTAATATTAGTTTAACTACCCTTCTTTGTAAAGCGACCGGAAGGTGAAGAAAACTTGAAACATCGACAAGAAATTGTCCATTTTCCTGCTTCGCCATGACTTGATCCGCTGCCTCAAGTGTCAACTTTTCCCAAATTTTTTCTTCCTCACGGATCAATTCCGACAGGCGCAAAACGGCGTCTGCCACTCTGGGGTTAAAAGAGTGGATCAGCGGAACGAGTTCGTGACGCAAACGGTTTCGGGTATAGTCATTGGACAGGTTGCTCGAGTCCAAGCGAGGGTGAAGCCCCTGCTCCCGGCAATAATGTTCAATCTCCTCCTTGGTGACTCCCAGAAGGGGGCGGATCAGCCCGATGCCCTGCCACCGCCTTTCCCATTCCATCCCGGCAAGACCGCTTACCCCGGTTCCGCGGATCAGCCGCATCATCACTGTTTCCAGCTGGTCATCGGCATGGTGCGCCAGCGCCAGCTTCGTCGCTTTTCGCTTCCTTGCCACCTCTTGAAATGCATCGTAGCGCAACTGACGGGCAATCGCCTGCTTGTTCCCGCCCAGCTCCTTTCTCTTTCCGCTCACATCGACCCGCACTACATCGCACGAAAGAGCCAGGCTGCGGCAAAATTCCCGGACAAAACGGGCATCCTCTTCGCTTTCCTCTCCCCGCAACTGGTGGTTGACATGAACAGCCCCCACCGAAAAACCCGTTTCCGCAGACAAACGGTGCAAAACATGAAGGAGTGCGATAGAATCAGGGCCGCCTGAAACACCGACCAGGACATGATCCTGTTTCCCAATCAGTTTCCGATTGGCAATTTCCTGTTTTACCCGATCATAAAACAAAGCCATCTTCCCCTAATCGTGAAAAATAAAATCCCGGGAACCCCCCGGGACTCTCCACTTCCATCATACTCTTTTTGCCGTCTGGAAGCAATTTCATCCAGCTGCTTGCGTCCGCTGCAATCTTTTTACACCCGGCAGGCGGATGGTCGACCATTCGGGCGTGTGCCGTTCGACTTTGGAGACGACAATCGTCATATCGTCCCTGATTCTTCCTTCATAAACCCGGACCACCTTTTCCAGCAGACAATCGGCAAAATGCTGCGGGTCCTTGGTATCGATTTCCGCAATCATCCGGGTCATCCACGCATCTTTGTTCACTGCATAATGCGGCGCATCATAAACCCCGTCGGTCATCATGATCAGCAAGTCTCCCGGCTCCAGCTGCATTTCGATCGGATCGAACTCAATCTCGTTCAAAATCCCGATTGGCGGGTTGGAGCCGGAAAGCATGATCACCTTTTGTCCGCGTTTAATGAACCCCGGGGTTGAGCCGATCTTCATAAACCGCCCCACCGCCGTGTTCAAGTCCACAATCGCCAGATCGACGGTGGCAAACATCTCATCTGCCGAACGCAGGCTCAGTATGGAGTTCACGGTGTCAACCGCCCGTTCTTCATGCATTCCCGCCATCAGCAGGCGCCGGAGCAGTTTCAAGGCCGCACTGCTCTCCTCTTGCGCCCGTTGACCGTTCCCCATTCCGTCGGAAAGAGCCACCGCATATTTTCCCGTTCCCAGATTCATGTAACAATAGCTGTCCCCGGAAACCAAGCCTCCGCCCTTGGCCGCCGTTGCCGCCCCTGTCTTCAGTTCAAACCGCTGGGCGGAACCCAACGTAATCACCGCACCGGGTGAGCCGTCTTTCACCACCTTGCGATAAACGGAAATCGGTTCGCCCAGGATCTCCGTCAACAGGGGAGCAACCAGCTTTTTGCATTCCTCCAGGCCTTCCCGTTCCGGCATGACAACCTCGATCTCCACTTTCCCCTCTTCGAGATTGATAATATCCACCCGCTGAATCGCCAGTCCCAGTTCTTCCAGTGCCTCATGGATTTGCTCTTCATGGGCGGTCAGCACTTGTGTCTCATGCCTGATTTCCTTGGCCAATTTGCCCATCACTTCCGACATTCCCGCCAGTTGGTCGGAGACGAGCCGGCGCGATTCCTGCATTTTTTCTTTCCAGTAAATATTTTGCTCGAATCGCGCATATTGATTTCGTATCGAGGCAAGAACCCGCTCCGGACGGATACAGTGGCCCCGCCAGCTTTCCGGAATTTGCACCGGGGCCCGCGCTCCCTTCGCTTCGACCAGTGTCATGAGATCCGTCATGCCCTGATAGGTTTTCATCACATGTTGTTCCCAGCATCGCTCTGCATTGCGGCAGCCCGCGCAGGCCTGGGTCATGATCTCCGAGATGAAGATCTGCACCTGGTCTTCATCCTCTTTGCGATGTTTGGTCGCATCCTCGCGGAAACTGAAAGCCAGCTCTTGGAACAATTCCGTAAATTGCTCTACTTTTTTCGCCGTTACATCGCGAAGCCGCTTGATATATTCCTGATGGGCAATCTGATTTTCCGATGTCCCCGGAACATAGCGGGACAGCATGCGAATAAGCCTCTCCGGCGTCAGCAGAAGGAAAACAATGGCGATCGCCGATTCCTGCAAGGACAACCACATCGCCGAAGTCCCGCCGTCATAAAGCGTCAAAATGGAAGAACCCAACATAAAGCCAATTGCGACTCCAATGCGTTTTCCTTCTTTGAACAAACCCGCGAGCAAACCGGAAAAAGCCAGCAAGCTGATTTCAGGAAGCGTCCGCGTATCGGACAAGCTAAGGATGAGACCTGTCACCACTCCCATTGAAGAGCCGAGCATGCCTCCTCCGACCAGAGCCAATACCAGGATCGCGTAGCGGGAAACGATGTGAACCAGGGACAAGTCTCCCGCTTTTAAGCCAATCGTGCCCGTCATCACCGACCCGAGCAAGATGACCAGGCAGACGATTTCCTCATGGCGCAGGGTGATTCTTTTTTTCTTGACGGTAAACACGGGGAGGGACTGGACGAAAATGAATGTGAGAATAAAGCTGAGAGTCACATCGACCCCGTCCAGCATCATCCGGTACGGACGAAATCCCGTCCATCCCAGTTCAATAAGGTGGGCCGCGATGCTTGACAATCCCACAACGAAAGGGGCGTAATTGATCTGTCCTTTGCCCGCCCATTCCCACAATCGATGCATTAAAAGCAAAATGAGCAAGGTTCCGGTCGTTTTTGCCGCTTCCATCCCCCCCAGCGTCGCTGACCCGGCAATCAGGGAAGCCATCACGACCGGCCATTGTTTTCGTGCCAGGTATAAAATCACCGCCAGATAGGCGATCGCAAACGGGGAAACAAAATCGAGAATCGTCGCGCGGCCCAGCAGCACCCCCATTCCGATCACAGGGATATTCCACATGCCGGTCCAGCGATGGATCGCCCTCTTCTGCCGGCTTCGATCCACACCAAACCACATAACCGGACGAATGAATAAATTTTTAAAATGAGTTCTTACTTGCATCCCTTCCACCTCGCTATTCGATTTGTGCCCTCCCATTATAGCGAGGAAGCAACTGGAAAGTTTGTCAATTTCTCTGACTGTTTTAAAATTTTTTTGCGACATTTTTTAACCATCATCGCCTTTTATTCATTTTCCCGGTTTCCTTCTGTTGCAAGATTTTCAGGGCAAATGAAAAAGGCCCCGGAATGGGTACCGGGGCTCATTTGTTTGCGTCATAGTTTGTCGTTTTCAATCTGATTGGGCATGGGAGCGACAAAACTTCCAAAGAAAGGATCAGACGGGAAATCCTCCCTGTCGAAAACGGGCTATGTTCTGCGATGGTAATGATCAGTCAGAGGGTACATCTTCGCTTCGTGGATAAACGCCGGGATCAGCTTTCGTTCCGTTTGCAGGCGAATCATTTGATCGAGCGTGCGCAAGGCATGTACCTGCTGCCGCCGTTTCAGCTGCCCGCGCTCCACCGCATCGGCAAACTCATCGATGTCGATAAGGTGATAGCGCCCGTCCGGGTAGACGATCAGATCGAGCAGCAAATCGACCATCACATATTTCAGCCGGTTGACCTGGTACATTTGCATCACATCGCAATAGTAATACAGGAATTCACCGGAACGGCCAAACACTTTGGAAATCGTATATCCTTTGCGAACGAAATAATAGGTGAGAAAAATGCGCTCGCCATCCGGGTTGGCATATTGGGTGGCAAAACAATGGCGGCCACGCCAGTCTCGCACTTTTTCCGTATAGGTTTTATTAATCGTTGTAAATTTTATTTTTTTAATGGCGACATTCACACAACCACTCCCATGCTTTTCAAGCCGCAAAACGGCACAAAAAAAAGGCGATTTCCCACCCGCGCGGGCTTCCTCGCCTTCTCCTCGGTTTAAAATTGGTAGCGGCGGAGGGCCTCGAACCCCCGACCTCACGGGTATGAACCGTACGCTCTAGCCAGCTGAGCTACGCCGCCATGTTTGGTTGCGGGGACAGGATTTGAACCTGCGACCTTCGGGTTATGAGCCCGACGAGCTACCGACTGCTCCACCCCGCGACATTTTAATGAGCATCGCTGCGAACAATGTTTATTATACTGACAGTCCACTGCAATGTCAACAAATAAATTTATTTTTTTTATACGAAATTCTCCATGGCGGATAGAGAAGGTCTTTCCCTTGAAAATCCTTAACTTATTCAATTCTCCCGTCCGTTTCCGGTCATGTCATCCCGGCGGAAACCGCTTGAGCTTCTGTTCGCGAAACTCGCCGCTCCCTGTTTATACCGGTCTATCCTGTATGGTTCCCGGGATTCCCCCCGGACAAACTCATTCGCATCTACTTTTTCGATTTTCTGTAAAAGTCTGTTGCCGTCTCCCCCCTTCTGGGTTTGCTGAGCTTTCTCATAAAATCCTGCCGGCCGTCCTTCTCTTCCAGAAAAGAAGCCTCTTGCCCTTTCCCAAAAGCAAGAGGCTTCCCCTGGACACGACCCCTTAATCATCTCCGGTTGAATAAACTTCTTCACCCGGTTTCCCAAATCCCATTTTATGCGCCAATTCGAGCAGGTACTTTTCATCGTGCAACTTTTTGATCTCATCCTTCAGCTCTTTGGTGTGCCGCTGCCCGTCAGCCAGTTCCGCCTTTCTTTCCGCCAGGATCTTTTCCCTGTCCCAGATATGCACCTGCTGCACAATCAGCTCCACAATCGCCCAGCAGAAGAAGAGAACCATGGCGCCCAGCCAGATCAGGCGTCGCCGACGTACAACCGGGTGCAGCGATCTCTGCTTTCTCTCCCGGACTTTGGGCTTTTCCGATTCCTGTGATGTCCGACGAAACTGCAAAATGTTGTCGTTCATCCGATGAAAAGGCACGTTATCCACCCTTTGCTCTTATCTTATTCCACCATCGCTTTCCTCTCTGAATCAAGTTGCGACCTTTGATGAAGCAAGGCTCCAGCCAGCGCTGCACGGGTCGGTACAGCGGGCGTGCCAGCCACAGAAAGGGCATGAGCAACCACCTGATCACCTGAAGGGCAAACCGCAGAACCACGATGGCCAATTGCCAAAGAGAAAGGAGCGGCACCCAGAGACACAGGCGCAAAATCCGGAAGCAGAAGAACAAAAGCCGCTCCATCCCGTAAAGAAACAAACGGATCATTTTAGTGACCGTCCGGCTGAACCAGCGAAAGTACAAGAGAAAACCAACTCCGACGGCCACAAAAAAATAAAACCGCATCTCTCCCCAATTGCTCCAGAAGAGCAAACCGAACACAAGCCCCGCTGAAACAACCCAGTATAAAAGGTCGATCAGGGAAATGATCCAACCCCGCAAGCGGAACCGAATGGTCAGCACGCGATAAAAGTCCAAAAAAACGCCCAAGATCAGCCCGGAACTGAGCATGAGCCCCATCGTCAGCCATTGCGTGCCGAGGTTCACTTGAAGATCCTTCCCCAGATGCTTTTCGCTTTTTCCGAAGCGGGCATATGGACATCCAAATAGCTCATATCGATAATGTTGCCTTCGATGGAAACCCGCCCTTGATCGAGATCCAGATTTTTTATGTGCAAGTCTTGTCCGCGAATGCCAAGATACCCGTAGTCGGTTTGCAGCAAAAATTCTTCGCTGTCAAAACTCTCCACCCGGATCACACCGCTCACTTCGAGCGTATTCCGGTTGGTCAATACGATTTCATGCCGGGTTGCAGCCAAGACGTCTTCAACCATATCAAGTACCTCCTTCCTTGGTACCATGATATGGACAAAGCTTATAAATTAGAACTGGCCTGTTCCTCTTCCACGGTCGGCTCTTCTTTGACGATGGTAAACATCTGCCCCGCATCCTCTTTTTTGACGGATTCCCGGATCGCTTCGACCCGGGCTGTTACCGTTTTTTGGCCAAAACGGATGCTGATCTCATCCCCCACTGCCACATTTGTCCCGGCTTTTGCCGGCTTGCCGTTGACCGAAACCCGTCCCTGGTCGCACACTTCCTTGGCAAGCGTACGGCGCTTGATGAGGCGTGATACTTTTAAAAATTTGTCCAATCTCATGCTGTCACCTCATTTTTCAGGCGGCCGATGTGCATTGGATGGCAAGGATTCCGCCTCCAAACGGAAGGAATCCTGAAGAGGAAATTTGCTCCCGGACACTTGACGCTTACGGCAAAGCGATCAGAACCGCTGAAATCCCCCTCCGTCCCAATCCTGTATTTGCTTAATCAACACCGCCTGATCTGTCAGTTTTAGATTTTCTCATCAGAAGGGAAAATCCCTGCTTAGAATTTCACATTATTGACAAGATCCGGGAAGAAGCCGATTTTTCACCGGACCTACCGGTGTTTCTCTTTTTGTTTGGCTTCGTTCCACCATTCATCCATCTTCTCCAGCGTCAGATCTTCCAGGCGTTGGTTATGCAGAGCAGCCTGGTTTTCGATATGGCGAAATCTTCGTTCAAACTTGCGGCAGGCGTTTAAAAGCGCCAATTCCGGATCGACTCCAAGGAAGCGGGACAGATTGACAATCACAAACAGAAGATCGCCCAGCTCCTCTTCCTGTTCCGCTGCGGTCCGAGCCTGGTGCAGTTCCTTCAGTTCCTCCTGCACCTTTTCCAGCACTTCCTCTTTTTTCTCCCAATCAAACCCCACTTTTGCCGCCTGTTTCTGCTGTTCAAAAGCCATCATAAGCGCCGGCAGATGCTTGGAGACCCGATCCATGACCGACTTTTCCTGATGCCCTTCTTTTTCCTTCGCTTTGATCTTCTCCCAATTCACCTTCACATCCTCGGCGGTTTCCGCATGCTGCTCGCCAAAAACATGGGGATGGCGCCGGATCATCTTGTCATTCAGGCGGCCGATCACATCGTAGACATTAAATGTCCCCTCTTCACTGGCGATTTGCGCATGGAGCATCACCTGAAGCAAAACATCGCCCAGTTCATCCGCCATTGCATCGGCATCCCCCTGGCTGACGGCTTCCAAAAACTCATATGCCTCTTCAAGCAAATAGGGGCGCAGACTTTGGTGTGTCTGTTTGCGGTCCCACGGACAGCCCTCCGGACTGCGCAAATGCCGGATCACTTCCACCAAGTATTCAAAGCGGCGGTAGAGGGCTTTCTCTTCCTTGACCGGCGGAACATAAACGGAAGTCAGATCGGTAAAAGCCTCCACCCGGTCGAGTTCAAACAAGGGGAGCGTAACCATCTCTTCCATTCCTTCAATCCCCAAAGCCGTGGCAATCGTTACCTCGTACTCATCGGGATACACCTCCATCAGCGTGAGCTTCACATCGGAGGCAACAAAACGATCATATACCTGTGCGATCAGCACATGGGAGCGCGGATTGAGTTGTTCCGCAGTTAAACCCGTTCCATCCAAAAGGACAAACCCTTCGACCGGGTCGATTTGCAGCCGGGCAAACGCGGGATCCAAAAAGCTCCCGCTTCCCCCGCGTATATCGATCTCAATTCCTTTCCGTTTCCCCTGGTCGAGCAGCAATTGCACCGTCCGCTCAGCGACCATGGGATGACCCGGAACCGCATAGACAATCTCTTCCCCTGAAGCAAGCGCGAGCAACCGACTGGCAATTTCCCGGTAGACAGAAGGGAAGTCGGCGAATTCCTCATAGACGGAATCGAAAGAGGAAAAAGGAATCCCCTCCTGTTCCAGCCAGTTCACCACCGGATGCTTTGCCGTTCGCAGCCAGATCTTTTTCTTGTCTTTCAAAAGGCGAAGCGTGCCAAGCGACAACCCTGTTTCATCGCCAAATCCCAATCCGACAACCACAATTTTTCCGTTCATCGTTTCACTCCTTCAGCTCGAGCAGCCGCCACCTTTCCAAAAGCGGCAAAATTTTTTTTTCCAGTTTCGGCACTTTTTCAAGGTCGGCACGCGTCAACGCACCGAAGCGCAAAAGCGCCCACAAATAGACGACTCCCCCGATTCCCACGCAAGAGAGAGCGATCACGCTCATCGCCATGCGAGACTCGTCGCCGTCAACGAGGAGCGCCTTTAAGCCCAGCATCACCAGATAAACGACTGCCGCCATCCACGCGGTTGCCCAGATGGTTTTCAACGGCAGCCCCTTCAGGACGGTGGTTCCCCATTCCTTTTTGAGGGCAAACAAATTGAGTGCTGCCGTACAAGCAAAAGCGATGACAGTGGCAACCGCCGCACCGCGGATGCCCAGCAGAGGGATCAGCCACAGATTGAATCCCAGTTTCACGGCTACTCCGATGAGCAAGGTCACCGCCGGTACATAAACCCGGCCCAACCCCTGCAAAATGCCGGTTGTGGTATGCACGAGTACGGTAAAAATCGCGACAAAGGCCAGGATCGACAGCGCATCTGTACCGGCAGCATCCTTAAAGAGCATCACATTGACAGGTTCGGCAATCACCGCCAAGCCGACCGATGCCGGCAGTCCCAGCATCCACGTCAGACGCAGGGCCAGCTGCGCCCTCTCTCCGGCCATCTGATCCTGTTTGCG
This sequence comes from Thermoactinomyces sp. CICC 10521, assembly GCF_016055135.1. Lineage (NCBI taxonomy): Bacteria > Bacillati > Bacillota > Bacilli > Caryophanales > Thermoactinomycetaceae > Thermoactinomyces > Thermoactinomyces sp. CICC 10521. The sequence continues at coordinate 108,906 of NZ_JAECVZ010000007.1, forward strand.
CGCTCTTGCTTCCGCAACGGCGGGCACGATGGAAAGAGAGATTGCCGTCGCAAAAAAAGAGGCAAATTGAATCAAAGGCTGCCCCCGGTCAAAAATGCCTTTAGCAATCACCGCCTGATTCAAGCTCAAGCCGGAATCAACCAGCAGATTGGCAATCGTAAAGGAATCCACCAGGGAAAAGAGCGGCAGCACCAGCGCACCGAAGCAGACCGGTAAAGAAATCGAGATAATGGAAACGACGATGCTCCTTATGGAAGATTTGCTTCGCGGTCCTCCCGATACGTTCCGGCTGTACTCTTCTGCCCGGTTTTTGCGCATAAAAAACAGGAGTACAGCGATGGCTCCAACTGCACCCGTTGTCGCACCGAAAACGGCCCCGGCACCGATCTGCGCAAACCCGAAGCCCGTTCTGGTCAGATACCAGGAGAGAGCCAGAATCGTCGCCACGCGGATCAACTGCTCCACTACCTGTGACAGAGCTGTCGGAGCCATGTTCTGATACCCCTGGAAAAAACCCCGAATCGCTGAAGCAGCCGGAACGAGCAAAAGAGCAAACGATACCGCTTGAATGGGCAGGGTTAACAAGTTCCTGTTTCCCATCCATTCAGCCAGCTTCCCCGCTCCGAAAAAAAGAACCAGAAAGAAAACAAATCCGATGAGCAGAAGCGACACCAGAGCAATCCGGAAAATTTGTCGCGCTTCCTCTTCTTTTTCCTCGGCCAACTTTTCTGAAACCAATTTGGAGATGGCTGTCGGGAATCCGGCCGTCGCCAGGATCAACAGCACACTGTACAAGGGGTAAACTTGTTGATAGACAAACATCCCTTCATTGCCGGTGATATTTTGATACGGAATCCGGTAAAGGGCGCCAAGTATTTTGCTGAAAAAAGCCGCCAGCCCCAATATGGCCGCCCCGCGAACAAAAGATGATTGCAGTTGTGCCATAACGTTCCCCTTTCACTCCGCTATCCTTCCCATTATACAAGGAGTGAAAAAGGCCCGCAAAGAAAAAGTGGCAGTGCTGAGCTGGTCATAATCCGGCACAATCCGGGGATGAAGCCAAAAATGCGTGAATCATGGTGACACCGATGAACAGCCATTCGAAACGCAGGGAAGCGGGGGATGTCCGCCCATCGGACTGAAATGCACTTTTGCAGAAAAAAAGCAGGTGTCATTTACCTGCAAATTTACCTGTACAACCATTTTGGGGCTTTCAGGCCGGCAGCCAAGCGCTTCATGCTTCATCTCTAGTGTTCCATCTGCTTGCCGAGAAACGATGCCGCCGTTCCGGCCACCTTCACTTCCAATTCGCCCAGCCTGACTCCCTCTTTTTTTGAAAAAATCACCACGGCTCCGATGGGATCTCCTCCTGCGATGATCGGGACGATGCAGTAGGATTGGTATTCTTCTTGCATCCCCTTGAAAATCTCCGCCTTCCCCGGCACGGTCTCCAAATGGGTCCGGCGCTGCTCCATACAGGATTCCACCGTCTCACTGATCGGCTTATCCAAGTATTCCTTTTTGGATACTCCTGCCGCCGCGATCACCCCATCCCGATCGCAAATCACCGTGGCATGCTGCAAATTCTCAAACAGCGCTTCCGTGTATTCCTGTGCAAAATCGCCCAACTCGCCGATTGGGGAATACTTCTTCAAAATGACTTCGCCATCGCGGTCAACAAAAATCTCAAGCGGGTCACCTTCGCGAATGCGCAGTGTTCGACGAATCTCCTTGGGGATCACAACACGTCCGAGGTCATCAATTCGGCGAACAATGCCGGTTGCTTTCATAAACACGAGTTCCTCACTTTCCTAAAAATTTTTAGTAGTTCTGGTTAAATTAGTTCTAACGCCCATAGTATTGTTCTGCTTCCAATTAATTATGTACATAAAAAAAGCAGAGTCCGATTGAACTCTGCTTCAGATCAAACGATTTGATTGTTACGCGGGCAAAAGCGATTTGAACTTCAAGTCACTTTTAACCAGGTTGTTGTAGATTTCTTCCCGCTTTTGGGCTTTGACATCATCCGGGGCATCGGCAATCGGTTTCTGCTGTCGGTCCAGCACCTTGATGATGTGATAGCCGTAAGAGGTTTTGACAGGATCGCTCACTGTATTCAGAGGCAATGTTTTGCATGCTTTGGAAAACTCAGGTACAAACTGGTCAACCGATCCCTCGATCACCCCACCGTTATCCTTGGAGCCGGGATCATCGGAATACTGCTTGGCCAGTTTGGCAAAATCACCGCCAGCCGCCAGTTTTTTCTCAACTTCTTCGGCCCGTTTCTTGGCATCGGCATCAGAACGCTTCGGCTGCTGGTTTTGTCCATCCCCGACGGCGATCAGAATATGGGCCGCCTTCACCCAATCATATTTGTCACCTTTCATCTGCTCATCGTAGTACTCATTTACTTTATGGTAATCGACGAAGAACTGTTGGAGTTCCTCTTTCGTAAATCCTTTTCCTTTGATGGCATCCGCCAGATTTTTCGGCGCTTTGGAGCCTTCTGCCTGCGGTGCGTTTTTCAAACCATTTTCAATATCGCTCATGGTTTGATCCGCTTCCTTGTCATACTTTGGATCATCCTTGACCTTGCTCACCATATATTGTCTGGCCGCATATTCTTTTGCCAGCTCTGCCCGCAACTGATTCTGCTTATCCTTCATCGAAGACATCATCAGCCCCAACTGCGGATCAAGGAAAGCGATAATATTGATATAGCGATTGAGTTCCCCTTCCGTCACTTTCCCTCCGTTATACTCCGCCACCACTTTTTTCCCCGTCGTACTGAGCGGCTTGAATTCCGTCACCTGCTGTGAATTCTCCTTGTCAGCGGTATCCTGGTTGCTCTGTGTGGCGGCACATCCGCCGGCAACAATCGAGACAATCAAAATTAATGCTAACAGTCCCGCGATCCATTTTTTACCCAGTCGCATTTTTAACGGCTCCTTTCAGTTTGGGAACGTCTTTATATTTTATCAAAAACTGTTCCACCATTTCTAATGCCCTCTTTGAAGACATTCCTTTCACTTTGAAGACAACCCCGATTTTTTCTCCTGTGGAGAAGCGAATTTTTCCCGGGAAATCTTGCGCGATTTGGAAAAGCTTTTGTCCGTCGATTTTCTCGTTTTGCGAAGGGTGAAACAGAAGGGAGATATCCCCGTCCTTTTGCTCGATGGCTTCAATTCCGCAGGACATCGCAAAAGCCTTGATTTTCGCGATTTTCAAAAGCATCTGCACCGGTTCCGGTAAATCGCCGAAACGGTCTTCGATCTCCTCTTCCAGATCACTGACCTCATCCAATTCGGTTACTCCGCGAATTTTTTTGTACAGCTCGATTTTCTGCTTCTCATCCCGGATATACCCTGACGGCAAATAGGCGTCAACGCTGAGATCAATCACCGGTTCACCCGGCTGTTCCTGCACGTTTTTCCCCTGAAGCTCATTGATCGCTTCCTTCAGCATCTGACTGTAAAGCTCAAATCCGACAGTGGCAATATGTCCATGCTGTTCCGCCCCCAAAATATTACCCGCACCGCGGATGGACAAATCCCGCATGGCGATTTTAAACCCGGACCCGAGCTCAGTAAATTCCTTGATCGCTTGCAACCGTTTTTCCGCCGTTTCCGAGAGCACTTTATCCCGCTGATACGTAAAGTAGGCATACGCGATCCGGTTGGAACGGCCGACACGTCCGCGCAATTGGTACAGCTGGGACAAGCCCATCTTATCCGCATCATAAATGATCAGTGTATTGACATTTGGAATATCGACGCCCGTTTCAATAATGGTGGTACTTACCAGTACATCAAACTCACCGTCAAGGAAGTCGAGCATAACCTTTTCCAGTTCCGTTTCCGGCATTTGCCCGTGCGCGACCGCCACGCGTGCTTCCGGCACGAGCATGCGAATTTGCTCGGCCATCTGTTCGATGTTCTGCACCTGATTATACAAAAAGTAAACCTGTCCTCCGCGCGCCAATTCCCGCTCCACAGCTTCACGCACGAGTGCGGCCGAGTACTCCAGAACGTACGTTTGCACCGGGAAACGGTTTTCCGGCGGCGTCTCGATCACCGACAGGTCGCGCACGCCCATCATCGCCATGTGAAGGGTGCGCGGAATGGGGGTTGCCGACAAGGTGAGCACGTCGATGTTGTGTTTCAACTGTTTGATCTTTTCTTTGTGCTTTACGCCAAACCGCTGTTCTTCGTCGATGATCAACAGTCCCAGATCCCGGAACGTGATATCTTTGGAAAGCAAACGGTGTGTCCCGATCACAATGTCCACTGTACCATTCGCCAAGCCTTCTATTGTCTCCTTTTGTTCCTTGCGGGAACGGAAGCGGCTCAATACATGGATCTGCACCGGAAAACCGGAAAACCGCTCACGGAACGTTTCAAAATGCTGCTGTGCCAGGATGGTGGTCGGAACCAGCACCGCAACCTGCTTCCCGTCCATGGTCGCCTTGAAAGCGGCACGAATCGCCACCTCCGTTTTTCCGTAACCCACATCCCCGCACAGAAGGCGGTCCATCGGTTGTTCTTTCTCCATGTCCTGTTTAATCTCTTCAATCGATCGGAGCTGATCCGGCGTTTCCTCATACGGGAACATCGCCTCAAACTCTTTCTGGTAGGGCGTATCTTTCGCAAAGGAATAGCCTTTGGCCTGTTGCCTTTTTGCATAGAGTTCAATCAGATCCTGGGCAATATCCTGCACGGAGGTGCGAACCTTGTTTTTCACCTTGCTCCATTCGCTGCCGCCCAAACTGTAGACTTTGGGTGCTTTTTCCTCACTGCCGATATATTTTTGCACTTGGTCGATCTGCTCAACGGGAACGTAAAGTTTATCGTTGCCGGCATACTGAATGTGCAGATAATCCTTGTGCATTCCACCTACATTCAGCGTTTCAATCCCGACATACCGACCGATCCCGTGATTTACATGCACCACATAATCGCCCGGCTTCAGTTCCTGATAATCCTTGATCTTCTCGGCATGATCCAGTTTTACGTGGCGTCTTGTCCGCCTTTGCTTCTGAGTAAAGACTTCGCTCTCCGTCACAACCGCCAAGCGGATGCCGCTCATTTCAAATCCGTTTTGCAAGGTGCCGACCCGAATCACCGGTTTTCCCGGGAGCGGCAGATGTACGGGATTGTCACGTTCGATTTTCATCCCGTAATCAGCCAGCACGCGTTCCAAGCGTTCCGCCCGCTCTTCGCTGCTGGCCAGGAAGAGGACGCGATACTGCGCCTTGACCCAACGGTCCCACTCTGTCTTTAAAACGTGCATCTGTCCGTGAAACTGTTGCATGCTGCGACAGATCGCCTGAATGATATTCTGTGGTTGGACACCGGGAATCTGCCTCATAAACAGTGATAAAAAAATGCGTTGAGGCCGGCTTTTTAAGATTACTTCATCATACGGAAGGGAAATTTTGAGTTGAGGCAAAAATTCCCCTTGTCCCAAAAGCGCGGTTTGCCATTCTCCTTCTTCGCGTTCCATCTGCTTGGCGCTTTCCATGATCCTGGTCGGTTCATCCAGAATCATCACGGTCTCCTTTGGCATATAATCCAGCAGACTTTCATAATTCGGATAAATGCAATCAATATACTTGTAAATACCGGCAAACACTGCTCCGGATTTCAGTTGTTCAATATCGTATCCGATCGAACTGGTCAATTTCTGTTTCAACGCAGAATTTTTTACGTTAGCCAGACGTTCCGCCAACAGCTTTTCCACTTGTTCTCCCGCTTGGTAGAGCCGGTCGGCATCGGCAAACAGCTCTGTCGCCGGAGGCAACAGGACTTCTTGCCATTTGTCGATCGATCGCTGGTCGGAAACAGAGAAAGGGCGAATCGAATCGACTTCATCGTCAAACCATTCGATCCGTACAGGTCTGGCAAAATTGACGGGATAAATATCGACGATTCCCCCGCGGACACTGCATTCACCCGGCTTTTCCACCATGTCGACCCGCCGGTAACCGATTTTGACCAATTGTTCAACCAATGGTTCAATTTCTTGCACCATTCCTACTTTTAAATGAACATGATTTTGCGCAAATACGCTTTTCGGTGGAAATAACTTCCGCAGCCCTGAGAACGGAACGATCAACACTCCGTTAAAACCGAGTGACAACCGCGACAACACATCGATCTTGTCACCGAGTGTCTCATGGCCTGCCATGGCAATTTCCGTTGTCACCAACTCATTGGCCGGATAGAGAAGCACTTCTTCCTTGGGCAGGATCTCCTGCAGATCATCTGCCGCTTTTTGCGCCTGATTGAGATTGTGGCAAACGAGCAGCATCGGCCGTTTGCTTTCCTGGTAGACTGCGGCGATATACAACATGCGGGCGGTGCCGGTAAGTCCGGAGACCAGCTGATCTTTCAGTCCGGCTTTAAGCCCCTCCACCGTTGACTGGAAGTCATGATCTTGTTTAAATATATGGATCAACGGCATCATCAGATGTTCCTCCCCTTTTCAAAAACTTCAATGTGAAATAGAAAAGAAGCCTTAGCTCTCAACAGCCAAGGCCGTTTTTTCGGTATAATCAGAAAAATACCCGCCATCAGGTTATTCATTTGCCATGTCAATGGTAAAGGGATGGATACAGCAAACGTTCTGGGTCGCGCTCCAGCACCTGCTGGCATGCTTCGCAGGTGACACGCACCACCTGATTTCCATCCATATCATTGGATATTATATCGTTCCGTTCATCCGGGGTCAACTGATCAAAGCCGAGATCCGTTTCGGACAAGACGGTTTTCTCAATCGTTCCGACGGGATATCCACAATGGCGGCAAACATAGTGTATGGCCATAAGGCTGCCTCCCTAACGCCAATTTTGCTATTAGTATCACCGCAAAAGAACAGAATATACCTGGTGCAGCGCCGGGAGACAATGATGTTCAGGACTGTTTTCGCATATTGTAAATATTCATCGCTTCGAGAAAAGTGGAACTGAGCCAACGTTCTACGGCATCTGCCGAGCGCACGACTGCATCGGATATCTTCTCCAATTCGGCGGAAGAAAATGTGCCCAGCACATAATCCGGTATAGGAACCGGGCTTTCCGGCCTGCCGATGCCGATCTTGATCCGCTTGAACTGATCGCTGCCCAGATGAGCGATAATTGATTTCATCCCGTTATGTCCGCCGGCGCTTCCTTTCAGTCGCAACCGAATTTGTCCAGGCGGCAGGTCCAGGTCGTCGTAAATGACGCATAAATCTTCCAGATCCGCCTTCAGCCAGTCCATTGCCGGACGGACGGCTTCACCAGATAAATTCATATAAGTCAAGGGCTTCATGAGGATCACCTTTTCCCCCCGGATCACCCCTTCTCCCACTTCCGCATTCCACTTTTCTTTTGTGACGGGAATTCCCCATCGCCGGCTCAGTTCGTCAATCACCCAAAAGCCGATATTATGACGGGTCCTGGCATACTTGATGCCCGGATTCCCCAACCCTGCAATCAATTTCATGCTGTTCCTCCTCAAGTCTGGCAAGCCTCAACCCATTGGAAGGATGAGGGACGGTTTTTACTCCATTTTTTTATTTTCTCAGATCAGCCGCAAATTAAAAAGGCTTCCCCTTTGCAGATTATTGTAAATGTAAACAGCTTTTTCTGTTGCCAATTTTACAACGGATCACATCAAATTCAAAATATCCCGTTAAACAGGTGCAAAAAAAGCGAGAGGATATAAAAAAAGCGCAACCGGGAAAGTTGCGCGTCGGGGATCACTCGTTTTCTTTTTCGTTTTCTTCTTCCGCCTCCTGCGAAACTTCTCCTGCCTGAGGAGGCACGATGCTGACAACAACGGCTTCCGGGTCTGCCAGGAGCTCAACCCCCTCGGGGAGATGCAGATGATTCAGCGATAAGCTATCCCCCATTTCCAAGCCGCTGATGTCCAGTGTCAATTCCTGCGGCAACCGGTCGGGCAGGGTGCGGACTTCGACCGTGCGCAGATGTTGTTCAACGATGCCTCCCGCTTTCGCTCCCGGAGCTTCCCCTGTGAGAACGAGGGGAACTTCTGCATCAATCGGCCGGTTTTTCTCCACTTTGAAGAAATCGATATGCAGCAGGCGATCTTTAACCGGGTCTCTCTGGATGTCTCGAACCATTACACGATAAGCTTTTCCTTCCAAACGCAGATCAGCAAAGCCTCTTGCCCCGAGTTTGCGAACCTCGCTTTCCGCCACGTGAATCAACTCGGGGGAAAAATCCTTCCCATACAGGACTGCGGGTATTCTGCCTTCCCGGCGCAACCGGTTTATATATCCCTGCGTTGTTCTTTCCCGCTTCTCTGCTGTAATGGCAACTGACATAACCAAACATCCCCTTTCTTGAGTAAGGGTATACCCGGATCATCGGCTTCCTAAACTTCAGCTGCCGTCAACCGGCAAAAAAAGTTCCATCTCCCGCAAACACCGGAACAAATCTCAAAAAAGGAAAGCGCTTTCTCTGTTTTGCAAAAGTACAGGTGTGTTACAGGTTGGATCGTGATGTCCCCTTAACCTCCCCACATCGATGGTCGGTGAAAGGGGCACCACTCCCCACCCGAGTTTGCCGGTTTTCATCCCGATTTGGTTTGGCATCATGTCCGTTTTCTCAGTCAAACAGCTTGCTGACCGATTGCTCATTATGAACGCGCAAAATGGCCTCCCCCAGCAAAGCAGCAACAGACAAGACCTTAACCTTGTCCAATTGCTTGTTTTCCGACAGCGGAATCGTATCGGTTACCACCATCTCTTTGAGATTGGAATCACGGATTCGGTCAATGGCCGGACCGGAGAAGACCGGATGGGTACAGCAAGTGTAAACTTCCTTGGCGCCATGCTCCATCAAGGCGTTGACGGCCAGCGTGATCGTTCCGGCGGTATCAATGATGTCATCAATAATGATGGCTGTTTTTCCTTTTACATCTCCGACAATGTTCATCACTTCAGCCACGTTGGGTTCGGGCCGGCGCTTATCGATGATCGCAATCGGCGCTTCCAAACGCTCAGCCAAACGACGAGCCCGAATCACACCACCGTGGTCGGGGGAGACAACAACGACATCGGTTAAGCCCTTGCTTTTGAAATAGTCTCCGAGGATCGGCACACCCATCAGGTTATCCACTGGGATATCAAAAAAGCCCTGAATCTGTGTTGCGTGCAAATCCATTGTAATCACGCGGTCGGCTCCGGCTGTTTCGATCAGATTGGCCACCAGTTTGGCCGTGATCGGATCGCGCGCACGGGTTTTGCGATCCTGGCGGGCATAGCCGTAATAGGGAATCACCACATTAATCGTTCCCGCGGAAGCTCGGCGCAGCGCATCAACCATGACCAATAGTTCCATCAGGTGCTGGTTGACAGGATCACAGGTGGATTGGATCACATACACATCGGAGCCGCGCACACTCTCATTCAGTTTGACATGAATTTCCCCATCGCTGAATTTGCCGACATGGGCATCACCGAGCGGGATCCCGATATGATCGCAAATCGCCTTTGACAAAGCGGGATTGGAATTGCAACTGAATACCTGCAAGCGAGAATTACCTGTCGACATAAGCTGAAGTTCCTCCAATTTCATTTCATTTGGCTGAGCGTTTTTCTTTTAATTTTTGCGCGTAACCCGGTTTGTTGGTTTGCCGCTCACGCGCAATCGCCAGGGCATCTTTCGGCACATTGTCCGTAATGGTTGAACCGGCGGCCACATACGCCCCTTCTTCCACCTTAACCGGAGCCACCAGGTTAACATTGCAGCCGACGAACGCCCCGTCCTCAATCACCGTTTTGTGTTTATTCAGTCCATCATAATTGACCGTGATCACACCGCAACTGACATTTACATTCTCTCCCACATCTGCATCTCCTACATAGGCGAGGTGAGAGATTTTTGTACCGTTTCCGATATTGGCTTTCTTCAGATCGACAAAACAGCCCACTTTGGTGTTGGCACCCAGATCCGTTCCGGGACGAAGATAAGCGTAAGGCCCGACTTTGGCCTGCTCCCGGATTTTGCTGCCTTCAATCACGGCATAGCGAATCCGGGCTCCGTCCGCCACCACCACATCGGACAAATCGGCTTGCGGCCCAATGTGGCAACCTTCACCAATGACCGTTTTGCCCCGCAAAAACGTTCCCGGTTCAATCACGGTATCCGGTCCGATCTCCACATCTGCTTCAATATACGTACTTGCCGGGTCAATGATTGTCACACCGCTTCTCATCGCTTTGCGCAAAATGCGCTCACGCATCTGTTTCGCCGCTTCGGCCATCTGAACGCGGTCATTCACACCCATCGCTTCATCCGGATCATCAAGAATTTCTGCGCGGATCGGCTGCCCCTGCTCACGCAAAATGGCTACGACATCCGGCAGGTAATATTCGCCTTGAGCATTATTATTATTAACGAGAGAAAGTGCAGAAAATAATTTTTGATTATCAAAACAATAAGTTCCGGTATTAATTTCCTTAATGGCCCGTTCTTCTTCCGACGCGTCTTTTTGCTCGACAATGCGGTCGACTTGGCCGTCCTCCCGGCGCACGATCCGTCCATAACCGGTCGGGTTCTCCATGACCGCCGTCAGCACGGTCGCTGCCGCACCTGAAGCACGATGGTTTTCCAGCAGCTTCCTGAATGTTTCCGCGGTAAAGAGAGGATGGTCACCGTTGATCACCAAGGTGATTCCCTCTTCATTTTGCAAAAGAGGCCTTGCTTGCATGACTGCGTGGGCCGTTCCCAGCTGCTCCTTCTGATCGGCAAATAAAACCCGGTCACCCAGATGTTCTTTAACCGCTTCCGCCTGGTGCCCGACGACAAGAATGGTTTTTTCCGTCTCAAGTTCATCCAAAGTATCTAGAATATGGTCGATCATCGGTTTTCCGCAAACGGGATGAAGGACTTTGTGTTTTCGTGATTTCATCCGCGTCCCTTTTCCAGCTGCCAATATCACCGCATAAACATGTTGCATGAACAAAGCGCCCCCGTTTCTCGAAACTTCCTCCCTGAATATATCGCATCATATGTAGGATTGCAACCAAACCGGTCTTTAAACTTTCGCAACAAAAAAGAACCCGGGGCACGGGTTCCTCTTCCTGATTTATCATTTTCCAACCATCACAAAGCTTTTTGCGCGTTGATATTCATCTGTTCTGCCGCTTCGAGTTCGCCGGCCTTGCGATACTCTTCCAGAACAGCCGCCTCGATCTTCTCCCGGCTGACCGGAGAAATCGGATGGGCAATATCGCGAAATTCGCCATCCGGAGTCCGTTTGCTCGGCATGGCAACGAACATCCCGTTATTGCCATCGATCACTCGAATATCATGCACCACAAACTCGCTGTCAATCGTAATCGAAGCAATCGCACGCATTCGACCTTCACGGTTGACTCTGCGTAAACGCACATCAGTAATTTCCATCTGATCCCACCACCTGTTTCCTATGATGACTAATCATTTCTAAATTACCTATTCGAGGCGACGGGACCAATTCCTCCCATAAATAGACAGTATTAGTAAATTTCTCTTGTTTTCCAATCTATTTCTTCTTGGCAATGACCTCCATCTCAATCAGGACATCTTTGGGCAAACGGGCAACTTCTACGCAGGAGCGAGCCGGCTTATGCCCGGAAAAATATTGGGCGTAAATCTCATTGATTTGCTGGAACTGATTCATGTCTTTTATGAAAATCGTCGTTTTAATGACATGGTTGTAATCACTTCCGGCTGCTTCCAGCACAGCTCCGATATTTTTAAGAACCTGGTGCGTTTGTGTCGCAATATCGGATCCGGCGAGTTCCCCCTCGGGCGTGAGCGGGATCTGCCCGGACGTGAAAATCAACTCTCCCAGTTCAACCGCCTGTGAGTAAGGACCGATTGCCTGCGGCGCTTTTTCCGTTTGCACTTGTTTGATCATGCCCATCTCTCCCTGTTAAAAATATTTCCCAAATCGACTTGTACTCTCCGTTCCTTCACATCCAGTTCCCTGACTTGGACCAATGAGGCATAAGCGTCGACCAACCGTTCCCTGGCCGGGGCTTCCAGCATCACTCCGACACCGACGACCTCTGCGTTAAACTCGTTCAGAAGATCGAACATCCCCCGCACCGTGCCACCCGCCTTCATGAAATCATCGACAATGAGCACGCGTGAACGCTCGGACAAGCTCCGCTTTGACAGAGACAGCTGCCTCATCCGTTTGCCTGAACCCGACACTGTGTTGACCGTCACAACCGATCCTTCCGTCACCCGATAGTCATAGCGCGCTATCACCACGGGGGCGCGAAGGTAAGCCGCTGTCGCATAAGCGATGGGGATTCCTTTGGTTTCGACGGTTAAAACGGCATCGATTTTTTTGCCGCCGAATACCGAGGCGAAAATGCGGCCCATCTCGTTGACCAAGGTTGTGTCTCCCAACAGGTCGGAAAGGTATAAAAACCCTCCCGGCAAAATTCGTTCGGGATTGCTCAGCCGCTCGCACAATCCTTGAATCACGTGAAGAGCCTGATCCCGGCCGATATCCGGAATATATCTCACGCCGCCTGCCGCACCGGCCACCGTCTCTAATTCGCCATTTCCTTCTGCTTTCAACACTTCATCAATGATGTCCAAATCCTCACTGATCGAAGATTTGGCCGCATGGTATCGCTCAGCAAAAGTCGTAAGCGGAATTAAACGGTATGGCTGGACCAGTAATTGGCGGGTCATGTCAACCAGTCTCGCGCTCCGTTTCCACTTATCCATTCCATACCTCCGAAGTCCTAATATTCCTGACCGAAATATATCATTTTGTTCGGATTCCATCAAGCACACTTTCCGTGCGTACTCCCAGCATGCGCACGCAATAGACTTGCCGGCAAAATCCCCGAAGGCTGTTTACAATCCGTCTCGCCCGCGATTCTTGCCTTATCAGGGCAAAAACCGTGGGTCCGCTGCCGGACATTAACACGCCATCGGCTCCGAACTCTTTCATCTTCTTCTTGATCTTGCCCACATCCTCATGCATTTCCATCGTCACCGGCTCCAACACATTCCCCAACAGACGAACCATGTGATCGTAATCTCGTTTTCTCAGCGCCTCTGCCATTTGTTCTGTTTCCGGGTGCTCCGCGATTTCATCCACTTTCAGACGTCCGAATACATCCGCCGTGGAAACGCCGTGCCCCGGCTTGGCCAGCACGACCCAGCAGGGCGGCGGCGGAGGCAACGGGGTGAGGATCTCTCCCCGTCCTCTGGCGATTGCAGTGCCTGAATAAACGCAAAAAGGAACGTCCGAACCGATTTCCGCTCCGATGGCTGCCAGTTCTTCATCGCTCAAACCCAGCCCCCATAACCGGTTCAGCCCGCGCAGGGTTGCCGCCGCATCGCTGCTTCCCCCGGCGAGTCCCGCTGCTACCGGAATATGTTTATCAATTCGGATATGTATCCCGCGCTTGATCCCGATTTTCTCTCTCAGAAGAACGGCGGCGCGATAAGCGAGATTCCGTTCATCCTGCGGCACGAGTCCCGAACTGGATTCCAGTGTGATGGACGAGCTTTCCTTTTCAAACAAATCGATTCTGTCAAACAGATCGACTGTCGTCATCACCATTTCCAGTTCATGGTATCCATCCTGCCGTTTATAAAGGGCATCCAGTGTCAGATTTATTTTGGCCGGTGCTTTGACTGAAACGAGCAATTCTCTTCCCCCCAGTGCACCAACTGATGATTTCTCCGTTGTTTAACAAGAGCGGTTGACCAGACTTTCCTTATTTTATCACGATCGGTTCGCCAGAAGTATGAAAAGAAATCGGGTGTAACCATCCAGACAAGAAAAGCCCAAGGGAAATATCCCTTTGGGCTTCTTACCCTGTTTACTTTCCTGAATCTCTCGCAGCCAAATGTTCTTCGGCGATCTGAATCGCCCGTTTCACCATGTTTCCCGCATCGCGGGTTCTGATTCCACCCCAGCCTTCACGCTGAACCACATCGTAAAAGCCGAGGTCTTTGGCCAACTCATACTTAAAGGCTTCTGACATCACTCCACCACGCCGACGTGCCAAGTGATCCCCTCCTTTTCGGATTCAAGAACAAGTCACAGGGCATCCCTAGTATGACAAATTCAACGCATTTTTATGTAAGCGCTTTCACATCGTGAAAAAAAAGAACACACCGAAATGTGTTCCATTATTGAGATGTTTTCACGTATTTCACGGGAATTTGTTCGTTATTGTTATTAAAAACAGTGAGTTCCACTGATTCTGTCAGTATATCTGCATAGCTGTAAGAAACTCGGTTGAAAGAATGGTCTTCATCCAACTTGACAACGAACACGGAGGGGTAAGTCTCTTCGAGAATCCCGGTCCGTTCAACGGTCTTACGGCGTCCGCTGTTTGCTTTTAAGCGGATTTTTTGTCCGATGTATCCCTCAAGAGTACACTTGATTTCGGTTAACGCGTTTTTGCCCATTGGTCGACCACCTCACTTATAGAAGATTATACTACAAGCGAGGTGCAAAGTCAAACGAAGTATTATAGCAGGGGGACAAACTTCTTGTCAATGGGATTCTGCATAATTTTTTGCCATAAAATAAGACTCACTTGGTAAAACGGTCAGCCACGGCACTGGCCGCAAAAGATTCCGGCTTGATCTTGGCCGTATAGCCGACAGACGTGACCCAACCGACCACTTCCTGAATCAGTTTTCTCGTCTCCCCCTGCTGCCCCACATCCAAGTGGATCTCCATCGGAATGTTGACGGAAAAACCAAAGAACCCTTTTTCCTTCAGCAGTTCCACCACTTTCAAACTGTATTCCGTCTCGCGATAAATGCGGTAACGGAGATCACGCATCGCGTTATGGCGAATCTTCGCATAGTAGAAAGTGGCACCTTTGCCGATGCGCTGCACAATTACGGCCGTGACGTAGATGGTCTCCCGCTCGCGCGTTTGCGAGTCGGTGCCGATCACCATCTTATAGCTGGCCTTCGGGTCTTCCTGAATATATTCCTTAATCTCCGCAATCATGTGATCAAGACTGCGTCGGCCCTTACGAGGATGATAAAAGTTCACGGAAAAACCCCCAACGATTTAGGATGGTTTGATCCTACACGTCGAGTCTGAGGTTCGTATCCGCTTTTGCATCTATTACTTCGGTTAATCGTGCATATTCCGCCAGGTCTAATGTTTCTCCGCGTCGTTTCGGATCAATATCCGCCTCACGAAGCAACCTCTCCACTTCCGCTTTGTCCAGGCTGGTGAGGAGATTGGCATGAAGCGAATTCAACAGAGTTTTGCGCCGCTGAGCAAAAGCTGCTCGCACGATTTTGAAAAAGAGTGACTGATTTCCAACTTCGACCGCAGGTTGATCGCGGATGGTTAAACACGCCACTGCGGAATCCACCTGTGGACGGGGAACGAAAACATGACTTGGAACGCGGGCCACTTCTTTTGCTTCAGCAAAATACTGCACCAGTACGCTCAGCGAACTGTAATCCTTCGTTCCCGGCTTCGCAGTCATGCGGTCGGCCACTTCCTTCTGGATCATGATGACGATATTTTTGAGCGGCAGTCTCTCCGTGAGCAGCCTGATCACAATCGGGGATGTGACATAATAGGGAAGATTGGCGACCACATGAAGGGAATTCACTTCCTGAAAATATTCATCCACCAGAGCATGAAGATCGACGGTCAAAGCATCTCCATGAACTATTTCCACCTGCGGCCGGGTTTGAAACAAATCCTTCAAAACCGGAACCAACCGGCCGTCAATTTCAACAGCAACCACTTTTTTCGCTTGATCGGCAATGCGCTCGGTCAGAGCGCCGATCCCAGGCCCGATCTCAATCACTCCCGAATCGGGGGTTAAATCCGCTGCGCGAATGATCTTGTCCAGGACATGGGAATCAGTGAGGAAATTTTGGCCCAAGCTCTTTTTTAGTATGATTCCATATTGGTTAAGAATATCCCTCGTCCGTACAGAAATCGGTTTTTGCGTCATCCCTTCCATCCTTCCTCCTCTGCTGCCATGGCTTGCAGCAGTTCTTCACGCGAAATGCACAGCACTTGCAGACGACGGTAAAATTGCTTGGCATTCCCGTAACCAATCCCCAAACGCTCTGCGATCCGTTCTCTGCGTTTGCGCGAATCGCTCCCGCCGGCAAAACCCAATTCATAATATTCTTCCCAGGTGAGCGGCGGCTCTGGCTCCTCCCCGTCCCATTCGGCGCGAACGGACTGGAGCGCCTTGGCAATCGCCTCCGCCCCGGCGTGTTCAATGCCGATTTTACCCTTCCCTGCGGCTTCGCTTTGCGGCAAAAAGGCGTGTTTCACCCCGGCCACATTTTCCGAAATGATGCGCCGGATCCGTTCTCCGGCATAGTCAGGGTCGGTAAACACGATCACTCCCCGCTTTGCCTGCGCCCGTTTTATCTCGGCAAGCACCTCTTCTCCCAGCGCCGAGCCCCGCGTTTCAATTGTATCGGCTTCGACGGCGCGCCTGATCGCCAATGTATCGTTTTTTCCTTCTACGACAATAACTTCTTTCAACTTCGGACGTGACAAAATAAGCTACCTCTTTCCAGGACTGTATTTCAAACTGAACTTTGAAAGAAGGGAGCACTGGACCCAGGCTCCCTTTTGTTTCGCTTCGTCAAGCGTTCAGCACTTTTTCAAGTTTAAACAGACGAATCGCATTGGCCCGGGTGGCCTCGGCCAGTTCTTCCGGGCTCATCCCGCGCAATTCGGCAATCTTCTCGGCCACGAGCCGGACGTATCCCGTTTCATTCCGTTTGCCGCGATAGGGATGCGGCGCCAGATAGGGGCAATCCGTCTCGATGAGCAGACGATCAAGCGGAACCTCTTTGGCCACCTCTTTCGGTTCTTTTGCATTCTTGAAGGTGACAGGACCGCCCAACCCGATCATGAAGTTCAGTTTCAACACTTCCTCCATGATGCGAAGGTCGCCGCCGAAACAATGCATGACTCCTCCCACTTCTTCGGCATGTTCTTCCTTTAGTATGCGCACAACGTCCTCATGGGCATCCCGGTCATGAATGATGATGGGAAGCCCTGTCTCCTTCGCCAGAGCGATCTGCCGGCGAAACACCTGCGCCTGCACATCGCGGGGGGAGTTGTCCCAATAATAATCAAGCCCCATTTCCCCCAGTGCAACCACTTTGGGATGGGTGGTCAGTGAGCGAATCCATTCCAAATCGGCATCGGTGCAATCTTTGGCATCATGGGGATGCCAGCCGACAGCGGAATAGATGAACTCATATTCCTCGGCCAATTTCAGGGATGTCGCAATGGTTTCCTTGTTGTATCCGACATTTAAAATCGTTTGCACGCCATATTCCTCACGCGCCCGCCTGATCACTTCCGCCCGGTCCCCGTCGAATTTGGGATCGTTCAGATGGGCATGGGTGTCAAACAACATCACGGCTGAATCCTCCTCTATCGCTGGGTCGCCAGAGACAGTAAATGGATGCGGTTCACCGGCAATACAACCACATCAGCCCGGCCCACTACCGCGCTGATGTCAACCGGGCCGATCATGCGGCTGTCAAGGCTGTTGTTGCGGTTGTCTCCCATGACGAACAAATGGTGAGCCGGAACGATCAAATGCTTGTAACTTCCGATCGCATCATTCATCGCCCCGTTGATATAAGGTTCGTCAAGCGGTTTTTTGTTTCGGTATACCTTTCCGTTTTTAATATCGATCTGGTCTCCCGGCAAACCGATGACCCGTTTGATAAAATCGCGGCCTTCATTGGTATGAAAGACGATAATATCTCCATAATCGGGCATATCGACACGATAAATCCATTTATTTACAATCAGCAGCTCATCGCCTTTCAGTGTCGGTTCCATGGATTGACCGTTTACTTCATACGGGGCAAACAAATACCCGCGAATGCCAAAGGCAATCAACACCGCCACGGCAATGGCCACAAACCACTCCAATGCGGTCACCCATTTTTTCGATGAGCTTTTCGGATCCGCCATCAAAAAACCTCCTGTATGAAAAAATTTCGAACCAGGTTCTATACCAAATTCACTGTCTGGCCGTTTTTGTAATGGACAGACCGTTTTTTCCCCTTGGTTTCTGAAAGCGGAACAGGCAAAAGAAGTTCCTTGCATCCATTTCAAGGAACCGATTCACTTCAACTTCTGGCATAAAAATCACCGCGTGCCGGGGTAGTGGCCCGAAGTGTGTGGAGAATCGGGACATGGCGCCTCCCAACCTCCCGGAACAATCGGTCAGGAGGGCCCGCTCCCTTCTCAAATCATGCTTGGGTTATTTCACTTTGGTTCCGTTGGGAATGTCACCGGAAACCGTCGCCAAAACCAGCCGGTCCTGATCAGAAGCGGCCAGAATCATCCCTTCGGACAACTCCCCACGCAATTTGACCGGTTTCAGGTTGACCACGCAAATCACTTTTTTGCCGATCAAATCCTCCGGCTTATAATGTTTGGCGATCCCAGACACCACCTGGCGCTTTTCCGACCCCAGGCACAATTGCAGTTTCAGCAGGCGATCCGCATTTTTCACCGGCTCAGCCTGGATCACCTCGGCAACACGCAGTTCAACTTTGGCAAACTCGTCGATCGAGATCAGCCCTGCCGCTTCATCCTTCTCTTTTATTGTTTTCTCTGCTTCCGTTTTTTCATCCGGTTTGAGGGTTGATTTGCTGATCATGTTTTTAATCTCCTCCACTTCTGTTTTAACATCGAGTCGGGGAAAAATCGGTTTTCCTTTCTGCGTTTTCGTACCAGCCGGCAGCACTCCAAACTGCTTGAGCGTATCCCATTCGGTCAGCGGGCCTTCCTCTATCCCCAGCTGCTGCCAAATTTGTTTGGGTGCCCTTGTCATAAAAGGCTGAATCAAAATGCCGACCATTCTCAGCACCTCAAGCAAGTGGTAGAGAACCGAACCGAGAACATGCTTCTTCTCTTCATCTTTGGCCAGGTTCCACGGCTGGGTTTGCTCAATATAACGGTTGCCGAAGCGAACCAGTTCCCAGATGGAAGTCAGTGCAACAGAGAACCGGAGGTTTTCCATCGCTTCCTCCACTTTCTCCACCGTTTTTCTTGCGAAGTCGATCAGCGGCCGATCATGCTCAGTGGCTCCTTCAACCTGCTTTGGTACCACTCCGCCGAAGTATTTCTCCACCATGGTCAGGGTCCGATGCAGCAAATTTCCCAGATCATTGGCCAAATCGGCGTTCACCCGCTCGACAAACGCCTCGGCCGTAAAGATTCCGTCTGCGCCAAACGGGACTTCACGCAACAGATAATAGCGGATCGGATCCAATCCGTATCGGTCGATGAGCGGAACGGGGTCAACGACATTTCCTTTTGACTTTGACATTTTTTCTCCCCCGACCATGAAGAACCCATGGGCAAAAACCTTTTTCGGCAGCGGCAATCCGAGAGCCATCAGGAAAATCGGCCAATAAATCGTATGGAAGCGAACAATGTCCTTGCCAACCAGATGAACGTCGGCCGGCCAATACTTTTCAAAACGGGCAGCGAGCGCGGGATCGTCGGACAGATAGCCCACTGCGGTAATATAGTTGGTCAGGGCGTCCAACCAGACATAAACAACGTGCTCCGGGTCGTCCGGCACCGGAATTCCCCAATCGAAAGTGGTTCGGGAAATGCTCAAATCTTCAAGCCCCGGCTTGAGAAAGTTCTGGATCATTTCATTTTTGCGGGATTCCGGTTCAATGAAGTCCGGATTGGCCTCATAATGTTGCAGTAAGCGATCCACGTATTTGCCCATCCGGAAGAAATAACTTTTCTCCCTGATTTTCTGGATGGGACGATTGCAATCGGGGCACTTGCCATCTTTCACCTGGCGGTCAGTGAAGAAGGATTCCTCATGAACACAATACCATCCTTCGTATTCACCCAGGTAAATATCACCTTGGTCAAGCAATTTTTTAAAGATCTTTTGCACCACTTTTTTGTGGCGTTCCTGTGTCGTGCGGATAAAATCATCGTAGGAAATGTCCAGCTTCTGCCACAATCTTTGAATTTCATTCACGTTTTCATCCAAAAACTCCTGCGGGGTCTTCCCTGCCTCCTGGGCCGATTTTTGAATCTTTTGCCCGTGCTCATCTGTCCCGGTCAAGTACATCACATCGTACCCGCGCAAACGTTTGTAACGCGCCATCGCATCTCCGGCCACCGTCGTATAGGTATGACCAATGTGAAGTTTGCTGTTGGGATAATAAATCGGTGTCGTCAGATAAAAGGTCTTCTTGGCTTCACTCATTCCCACATACTCCTTTCCCGTTTTTAAAATAAAAAATCCCGCCCGTCATTGGGGCGAGATCTGTGCACGCGGTACCACCCAAGTTCAGCACCTGCTTTGTCGGCAGATGCCCTCAGACGCCTTTTAACGTCGGCACACGTTCTTCCCTAGTCCGGAGAACCTCCATTTCAGGAAGAAGTCTCAGGGGCCATGTTCATCCGCTTCCGCTATGCTGGCTTCCACCTGTCCCAGCTCTCTGGAGATAGCGTCCACCGACTACTCTTCCCCTTCACAGACTTTGATTCTTTCCATTGATTACGGATCAAGATCTTTTTCCTATTATACAATAGTCAAAAACGGTTGAAAAGTAAAAGCGGCGCCTCTGCCAAGCTGCTTCTCTCCATAGCTTTTCCAGCGAAAAAACCGGATAAACCTCCCTATCTCTTATCATAGCGCACGGCGAACGGAGTTGCATGCTTTGACAGCTTTCCCTCAAGGGTTAAACGTTCCAGTTCCTGTTTCAGGCGATGCACATCCCAGCTTAACCCGCAGGCACGATTGATCTGGGCAACCGCTCCGACCAGATCGGTATCAAAAAGAGGGAGCAACCCGGCCAGGACGCCCAGCAATTGATCATCCTGTTTCTCGGCAAATTGCTTGAGTTCATCAAAAGGATTGGACAAATGCGGGCTTTGTGTATAAGCGCAGCGGATGCGAATAAAGATCGTACGTCCAAACACGGCCGAGGAAACAAACGTATCTCCGGAGCGCAGATAGGGAAGCCGTTTCCCTTCTTCCGGCGTCAAATCCGTTTCTTCCCGCAACGTGGCAATATCGGTTCCCCGCACAGTGCGGAAAACAAATTTGGTATTCAACTGCGCAGTAATCGTCTCATCCAAAAGCGTTGGTCGCTGCGTGGCGAGAAAGAGAAACACTCCGTATTTTCTTCCCTCTTGGGCAATCTCTTTCAAGATCGCTTTCGCCGGAGATTCGAGCGCCTTGGGAGCAAAATTGTGCGCTTCATCCGTCACGACGATAAACGGCGGAAAAAATTTCGCTTCCTCCCCGTTCATGCGGGCATCTTTATATTCGCGGCGCTTCCGGTACAAGGAGCCGATCACATAGGTGGCAAACACTTGCAAAACCCATGTGCTCCCCTGAATCACCACCAATTTCCCCTGTTCGAGGCCTCGTTCGATCGCCCGGATATCCTGTTGGAACAATCCCGCCCTGTCAAGCCGCTGCAAACGCCAATGGACCCCTTTGACAGAGGAGAGCGGCAATGTTCCATACTGCGCCAACAGCTGCTTCAAGTCGTGGATGCGCTGCACATCGGTCGGAGTTAAATCCGCATTGTTCAACTGCCGTTCCAGCCCCTGTTTTCCCTCCTCCAACGCCTGCACCAGATTATTGATGCGGTCACTGAAGGAAGCAAAGGAATCACGCTTCCGATGGAGCATCTGGATCACATTCACCATCGCGTCAGACAGTTGGCTACCGGCAGCGCCCAAAAGTTCGGTCACATCGCGCGTCGACAGATCGGAAAAGGAAATACCCACTTCTTGCCCGATTTGCACGGCGATAAAGCGATCGGTAAAATCGTCCCCTCCTTCCACTCCCGGAACGCGGTCACGAAAATCCATCTCAAAATGCGGATCAAAAACCAGTGTCGGGATGCGCAATTTCATGAGTTCTTCCAGCATCACGCGCAAGCCGAACGACTTCCCCGACCCCGAACCGCCAAAAATGCCGACATGGGGATATTGCTGCATCGTTTTGATATCAAAGATAAAGGGAACGCCCCGCTGCTCCCTGAGCGCTCCTTGTTCCATGATCATCACCCGGTTTCGCAAATCGGGGGTAATCGTTTCCGACATCGATTCGGTTCCGCGAATTTCACCGAGCAGCATCCCCTCTGACGGCGTTGTCTTCACCAGCAGATCGCGCACTTCGGCAAATTCCGGCAAACGGACGGAACAGCCGGTGCGAACGGGATGCGGCGCCTCTTCATATAAGCGCAATTTGGCCAGATTGATTTCATCGGATTCGATATCATATCCGATTTGTTCCAGGGAACGGATCACCTGGGCATCCACCAGGGACTTGTCCAGACCCATCGGGATCAAGCGGTTGTAGGATAAAGTTTCCACCACTTCCCCCCGCGGATTATTCAGGGCATTGTCTTCAATAACCAAAATCTCATTGATGCGAAATTTACGCTCCCGCGACACGATATATACTTCCTGCTGTGTTGTGACCCCAACGACCTGCATTCTCATCTCTCCCTTTCCATCGCGTATTTTGTCCCGTCAAATCATGCGTTCACTCCGCTTTACGGCCAGCAGGCGATGACGCAGATCAGCGTCGATATACTTCTCAACCATCGTCTCGACCAAAGGGTTGGTCACCCGCACCTGGTTATCGACAATATCCAGCCAAAAAGGAATGCCCCGGCCCTGTTCCGGCGTCAGGCTGTAAATCAACCGCGCCAGAGCCAGCCGCTCTTCCCGTTGGGACATCAGCCCGTCCAAACCAATCGGCTGGGGACTTTTCGACGAGCGAAAGGCCATTTTCCACATTCCGCTTCCGGCCGGACTCCACTCCTCCCATTCAAACGCTTCTCCCACATTTAACACGCCATAGAGCAAATCGCGATCAGACCAGGCGGGAAATTCCGGAAACAGTTCCTTGACCAGCCGGCGCGTGCTGATTTCTTCGGCCGCGCCCACGATCAGAATTCCCCGATCCTCGGCGATCCTGGCCAATTTCTCCCACTCTTCCGCATCATCGATATAAAAATGCAGAAGTGACCCGTCCATGATCACCACCCGCGCTTCCCACTCCCGCATCGCCTCACCAGCCACCCTCATTTCCAGCGCCGATAAAATCGCTCCCCGTTTTCGGGCCTCCCGGGCAGCTTGTCCCTCTTCTTCCTCCTCTTCAAGCAGCGGGGTGTATACATCTGCAGCCCACTTTTCTTCGCCCAGCGTTCCTTTTGCCAACGCTTGAAATACAGATAAAGTCCGGGTTTGCGAGCCGCGGGTGGAGTTGACGGAACCATCGACTCCGATCACGGATCTCCCCTGTAGCCAATCCCGCATTTCTCCGTCTTCCCATTTTTCAATCCGGTAAAATGATCCAACTTCACGCAGGCGGGCGCGGATTTTCTCTTTGTCGAACGCAGTCGACGGATAGATTTCACGCAGGGAATCATTTAATTTTTTCAGTTTCCATTTTAACTCCTCCGATACGGGCAGCATGTCTTTTCCTCCTTTGGTCCTTCATTGTCAAGAATCTGCCATCTAATAATCCCGAGTTTTCTTACCCTATTTTTTCAGATTATGATAAAGAAAGGAAAGGTATTTTTGGAAAAACAGTCTCATTTAAGCCCGGAACCGACACAGAATAAACTTAAGATAAAAATAATATTTATATATTAAATGTTTCATGCTGATAAAATAAACTTTTTTTGACTAAGAAATAACTATTCTTTTACATGATTAAGGAATTTTCTATAAAAATCCTCTAATTATATTGACTGTTATGGGAATGGTTGGTATGATGAGTTTGACGTCGATGTCGAAATTTGACGTCAATTTAAAGATAAAAACAAAACCCAAAACCAAAATCAAAACTGAGAGGGGATTCCGGATATGTTGAAATCTACTGGTATTGTTCGCAAAGTTGACGAACTCGGCCGCGTTGTCATTCCAATCGAATTACGCCGAACGTTGGGAATTGGTGAAAAAGATGCTCTGGAAATCTATGTAGACGGAGAACGCATTGTTCTGAAAAAATATGAACCGGCTTGCATCTTCACCGGCGAAGTGGATGAAACGATCCGCTACAAGAACAAAGTCGTGAGCAAAAAATGCATTGAAGAAATGTACCAACTGATCCACGGTGAAAAAGTGACGGTAGAATAAAGTTAAATCTGCCAAAATCTTCATTTACCATTATCTCATGCATCCGCCTTTTTTCCTATAGATGAAACACGTTATTCCCAGCATCATCCGCAACACTTACGCACTTAATGAGGATACATATTACCTGCATGGGAAGTGGCGAGGAAGAACTTTGAAAATATTGTGTCAACCATATTGCCGTTTTATCAGGCGGAGATTTACGAAACGCCTGCTTCAGCAAACGCAAGCAGGAAGTCATCCTTCCTTGGAGATTTTGATATGCCGGCACAGAGTAAAGCGGTTGCCCTTCGTTCACGGGCAACCGCTTTCTTTTTTTACTCCTTTTCGGGTTTTTCCGCTTCCTCCGCCTTCTCCTGTTTGGCTATTTCCAATATGCGTTCCTTCAATAGTTCAGATTTTGTGCCAAACACAGCCTGAAAATTGCCCGGCCCCACCTGTATCACACCGGAAGCCCCCAATTTTCGCAATTGGTCGCGATCCAGCTTTTCTTCATTCTTCAAAGTCATGCGCAGGCGGGTGATACAAGCATCCAGATGTTCGATATTTTCCTTTCCGCCGATGGCCTCGAGAACCTGGCGCGCCAGTTCATCCTCTCCTCCTCCGGCTCGTTTCCCCTTTTCTTCCGCTGCATTTGCCGTTTCATCCTCTTCATCTTCACGTCCGGGTGTCTTCAGGTTAAAGATGCGGATCATGAAGCGGAACAGGACGTAGTACAGCACAGCATAAATCACGCCGATGACCAACAACAGCAACGGCTTGGTAGCCAGATTGTAGTTGAGAATATAGTCAATCGCCCCTGCCGAGAAGGTAAAACCGTGGCGGATTCCCAGCAGATCGACAACCGCCATGGAGACCCCGGTCAGAATGGCGTGCACCACATATAAAATCGGCGCCACAAACATGAACGAAAACTCGATCGGTTCGGTAACCCCGGTCAAAAAGGCAGTGAGAGCCGCGCTCACCAGCACACCGTACACTTTTTGGCGCTGGGACGGCCGGGCTTCATGCAACATGGCAAAACACGCAGCCGGCAAGGCAAACATCATGATCGGGAACATCCCGGCCATGAAGATTCCCGCAGTCGGGTCCCCATGCAAAAACCGGTTCATGTCTCCCGTAACCCCGTGATACGATCCGACATTAAACCAGACAATCGTGTTAACAATATGGTGAAGCCCAAAAGGAATCAGCAAACGATTCAAAATCCCGTAGACAAAGACTCCGACGGCACCCGCACCGATCAACCAGTTTCCGGCACTATTAATCCAGTCTTGAACAGTCGGCCAAATGAATAAGAAAATAATACCTACCCATACCATCACAAAAGAGGTAATGATCGGAACAAAGCGTTTTCCGCCAAAAAACTGCAACCAGTCGGGCAGTTTAATTTTGTGGTACCGGCGATAAAGCACTGCTGCGATGGCCCCGGAAATGATCCCACCGAGAACTCCGGTATCCAGTTTCATCGTCTTGGTGCTTCCCAGATCGACCACCTGGCTTAACACCAGATATCCAACGAGAGCTGCCAGTGCCGCGGCACCCGCCTCTTCCGCCAATCCGATGGCCACCCCGACTGCAAACAGGACGGGCATATGGTCCGTAATCGCACTCGCACCACGGGTCAGAATTTCGCCTACATAATAAATAATACTTCCTTTGGCGAAGTATTTCGGGTCGGACAATAACGCGCCCAGGCGGAGCAAAATCCCCGCGGCCGGCAACACGGCGATCGGAAGCATCAATGATTTTCCGATGCGCTGCAATGACCCTAAAATACCCCCTCCTCGTCGTTTGCTCAAACTCTTACACCTCCGTTAGTCTATTTCCAGCCTGTCTGCCGCGACTTTGGACATCCAAACACATACTTTTATTATACATAGAAAGTTAATTTTCCTGTCATATTTTTTATATTGACTGAGGATAATACCTGGATGACAAAATGCCTTCTTTCAGGCAAATTCAGTTCCGGTGATAGGTATTATAAACCTCTCGCTTGGGCAGGGAACGATCTTTCGCCGTTTGGGCGATCGCCTCTTTTTTTGACATCCCCTTTTTTATATAAATCTCGACATGATCTTCAATCGCAAGTGATTCCCACCATGCTTCCTCTTGAGATTCCTCTTCTTCCTGAAGATCTCCGGATACGACAATCGTATATTCCCCGCGGGCTCCATGCTCCTTTAAGTAATCCAAACAGCGGTCAATGTCTCCGCGCAGCCATTCCTCATGCTTTTTGGTCAATTCCCGGCAGATGGCCAAACGTCGGTTGCCCATCACTTGCCGAAGATCGGCCAGCATCTCGGTGATCCGGTGCGGAGATTCATAAAACAGCAGGGTGGCCGGGGTCCTGGCCCAGCGTTGCAACTGCGCCCGTCTCTCTTTAGTTGACCGCGGCAAAAAGCCGATGAACAGAAAAGGTTGGGTCGGCAATCCTGAAGCAACGAGCGCAGCCAGAGCGGCATTCGGGCCGGGGATCGGAACCACCGGAATCTGATGTTGGACGGCATCCCGAACCAATTCTTCTCCCGGATCGGAAATTCCGGGCATCCCCGCATCGCTGACCAGGGCTATTTTCTTCCCTTCCAAAAGCTGATTGAGCAGTTGGGCTCCGCGTTCTCTTTTATTATGTTCATGGTAACTGATCAATTCCGTATGAAACTGAAAAACCTGGAGCAACTTTCGCGTATGCCGTGTATCTTCAGCTGCAATCAGGTCGACTTCACTCAGGATCTCCAACGCTCTCGGACTCATATCCTGCAAATTGCCGATCGGCGTTCCGACGACATAGAGAATACCTCTTTTTTCTTCGGCAAAACTCTTGATCACGTGCATCGCTCGGTTCCCCTTTCTGCGATTAATCTCCATTTTTCCTTCCGTGACATCTTTTTAATCTCATGCTCCCGTTTCAGGGCCCACGATTTGCTCGTGCCCGCTTCATAATACCGCAGAACCACCGGTAAGCGGGCGCGTGTATATTTGGCCCCTTTTCCGAGACGATGCATTCGCAACCGCCGCTCCAAATGATTAGTCATCCCTGTGTATAATGTACCGTCCCGACACTCCAGTATGTAAACATAATAGGAATCAGCCATTTTCTTCCTCCATTTGGGCAAAGAAAAAACGCCGGCTTCCGGCACCGGACGGGTCTGGTGGTTACACCATACTCGAATTGGTACCACTTTGCCAGCGTCATTCTTCCTTGGATGATTTATTGAGAAAGGCGATACAAAACAGGCAATCTCCCTCTCCGCGCAACCGACCATAATGAACATTGCATATATGAAACCCTTCTTCATATAAATCTGCGAGATGATGAACCCCTTTACCTGCGGCTTCTTCTTTTGGTGGAAGCGTCTTTTCTTCTGTTTCGCCTGAAGGTGAAGAGAACCTGGCTTCCAGCTCTTTCAGCCGTTGGTTCTCCATCATTAATCGGGTATTATCTTCGATTAGTCCGACAATCTGTTCTTTCAGCCCGGCTAATTCCTTATACAGTTCACCGATTCGCTCTTCAACGCGAGCGACCTGCTCAAAGATAGCTTCTTTGTCCAAGCCCCCCCACCTCGTTTATCACCAAAAGCGGTTAATATTCGTGGTTTCCGGTCATTTATAGCTTCCGCTCGTCTGCGGAGACTCTGTCAGTTTGATCTCTTCCAAAGAATGTTCCACCAACGCCCCCGTTTGAAACAGTTCCACTTGCACCCGCCGCTCCAAGAGGTTCAACAAAACCACTTTTCCATCTCCGTTCGGCGTCAACACATTCTCACCGAGATCGGGCAAAATTTGCTTCGCTTCATCATAAAGGTCGTTTTCATATTTCAAACAGCACATTAACCGGCCGCAAAGCCCGGAGATTTTAGCCGGATTCAGGGATAGATTCTGATCTTTTGCCATTTTAATCGAAACAGGCTCAAAGTCTCCCAAAAAAGACGAACAGCAAAGAATCCGTCCGCACGGGCCAATTCCGCCCAACATTTTTGCTTCATCCCGTACCCCGATCTGCCTGAGCTCGATACGGGTCCGAAAAACCGCAGCCAAGTCGCGAACCAATTCGCGGAAATCGACACGTCCATCCGCGGTGAAATAAAAGATGATTTTATTGCGGTCAAACGTGTATTCTGCATCAACCAACTTCATTTCTAAACCATGTGTTTGGATTTTTTCATGACAAATGGATAAGGCCGCTTTTGCTGCCTGGCGATTTTCTTCCATTTGTTCAGTATCTCCATCCGTGGCAATCCGTAATACCTTTTTAAGGGGCAGTACCACTTCATCCTCCTTGACAAAACGGATTCCCGTCACCACATGGCCGTATTCAACTCCCCGCACCGTTTCCACGATGACATGGTCCCCGCGTTGCACTTGTAAATCGGCAGGGTCAAAAAAATATATCTTACCCGCTTGTCGAAAGCGAACTCCAATCACTCTTAGCACTTACAGCGTCCCTCCTCTACCGCCCAACCTATTTTCCGAGTACGGCCAGAGGTTGCATCGTATCAGCCTGTCGCTGACGAAAAGCGATGATCTCTTTTTTGTTCCATCCAAGAAATATTGATGCTTGCCGGTTTTGTTTGAATACACGCCTCCCAATTTATTCAAAATAAACCCGTTTGGATCATCTGATCTATCCGTCAATTTGTTCATTGATTCTCACAGGATTCTGTTAAAGAATCTCATATACCATTCTATCATTCACAGTAAAAATTGAGCAAACATCTCATTAAGTAAGAGCTGGAAATTCGTCCCGACAGCATCATTCTCCCGTCAATCTTTCACCAAGTTGAGGATGTCTTCGGCCAGCTGCCCGAATATCTCTTCTTTGCTCAAGCATGCATCCAGCTTGCGATAACGTTCGGGGGCGCTTTGCGCCAAAGAGAGAAACCCTTCACGAACCCGTTCATGGAATAATTTCTCTTTCAATTCCATCCGATCCTTCTTTCCGCCGCGATTCTTCATCCGGCTCTGGCTCATTTCCACGGGCAAATCAAGCAAATATGTACGATCAGGTTTCAGGCCGCCGGTTGCCCATTCGTTAATCTGAATAACCTCCTGAAGATCCCACTGCGCCCCGTAACCCTGATAAGCAATGCTGGAATCAACATAACGGTCGCATAAAACAATCTTGCCTTGCTCCAGCGCGGGGCGAATCACTTGATCCACCAGTTGGGCCCGGGAGGCAGCGTACAGCAGAATTTCGGTTCGCGGCCTCATATCGGAAAATTCCGTGCTCAATAAAATCTGACGAATTCCGTCTCCAATCGGTGTACCACCCGGCTCACGCACTGTGATGCATTCTTTTCCCTTCAGCCGCAAATAATCCTCGAGCAGTCGGATTTGTGTCGTTTTTCCGGCCCCTTCCGGCCCTTCAAACGTAATAAACCTACCTTTTCCCATCCTTGTCGTACCTCCTCACTTCGCCGTCAAGATTTAAAGGAGCACCTCCACCGCCGGTGTGTCGGAAGAACGAATACCGCGCACGTTTCCTCCACGCCGGATCACATCGCACAAAAAGTGAAGAACCTCTTCACGCAATTCCTCTCCAGGTAACACAAGAGGAATCCCTGGCGGATACGGAGTGATCATTTCTGTCACAATCTCACCCGCGGCACTGGCCAAAGGAATCCAGCGCCTTTTTCTCCGCCTCAGTTCATCGAACTCCACCTTCGCCTGGGTATGTATGGAGAAGCTCGGTAAATTGAAAGAAGGTTCCTTGGGAAAATGGGAAATTTCCCTGTCCAGCCGCCTGAGAACCTGCTCAAGCCTGCTCAGCTCGCTTTCTGTTGTTCCAGGCGAAAAAACAAACAACACTTTTCGGTGGTCAGCCAACTCAGCATAAATTCCCTGTTTATTTAACCAATCGGCCATGGCATAGCCGGACACTCCTGGATCGGCAACTAAAGTCAATTTTAACGGATCATGAGGGCTGAGAACAGAAACCTCATGTATAAAAGAACCGTTTTTTATATTTCCCCGGAAATGATCCAGGGCAATTAACAAACGTTCCAATTCTTCCTTTCCCTTCGTGGCGATCCATCGTCTGGCCAAGTCAAGAGAAGCCATCAACGGATAAGAAGGGCTGCTTGATTCGATCATGCGAAGCCAGCGCATGATATCCGCGATATTTACTCTTTCTCCTTGAGCGTGCAGCATTGAGGACATCGTCATGGAGGTGAGCAATTTGTGCGTGGACTGAATGGAAACATCGGCTCCTTGGTCGATGGCCGACAGCGGGAGACGCGGGTGAAATCCAAAGTGGGCTCCATGTGCTTCATCGACAACCAGCGGAATTTGATGTGCATGGCAAATCTCTGCGATTTCGCGCACATTCTGGACAACTCCAAAATAGGACGGACTGGTAATCACCACCCCTTTGGCCTGTGGGTACTGACGGATCATCTGTTGAACCGTATCCGGGGAAATCGGGATCTCCATTCCGTTTTGGTCAAATTCGCATGGCAGATAGCGCTGTTTTGCCCCGGCCATCATACATCCGTGAAACACAGATTGATGGCAATTGCGCTGAATAATAATCTCTTCTCCCGGACGACAGAGGTGAAGAATGGTCGCTAAAATGCCGGCGGTGGTTCCTCCCACCAGAAAAAGAGTATGTTCTGCCCTGAATGCTGCAGACGCCAACTGCTGCGCTTCCAAAATCGCTCCTTGCGGATGGTGTAAGTCATCCAGTTCCCCCACCTCTGTTAAATCCAATTGCAAAACGGATGCAAACCATTTCTTTCCGGCATCATCAAATGCCTGACCTTGTTTATGACCGGGAACATGAAAATTGCCCGTCGAACGGTTGATATGCCTTATCAAAGCATCAAACAACGGCGCCTTCATCTGATCCACTTTCGCGCCACCTCCTTCCTATTTATATAAAACAATTCATGGCAAATGGGCAAGCAAAGTTAAAGTACGCCCTCACTCAAATCCGCAAGCAGCTTCTTGAAGAATAGAGAAATCCTTTCTGTCACAGAGGGATCATTTTCCGTGGTCCGCTTGGGTTTGCAACCACCCACCCAAATAAAAAAGCCGGCCCCTGGAACATTGTCCGACAGCCGGATAACGGATGAGGTGAGCGGATGGTGAACAGAATCCCCTGTCTTTTCTGTCAAGATGAAACCAAGTCAAATTGGAGAGATTTAGCGCTCCCCGTTTTCAGGAAATATGGTTTGAAAAAATCCGTCTCTGTGATGATCATCGCAACTTCTTGAAGGAAACCGATGTCCCGGTATCTGAATTGCGCTGCTCGAAAGGGCAGGGAACAAAACCACGCAGCACAAATATCCGCGACAGGCAAATGAATCGCCCTTTACCCATCCTCTCTCGCGAGGATTCGCTTGTTTTCGCCAGACGGCAACAGAGGCTTCACCTCTCAGTAAAAAGTTAAGGTGCTTCATATAATGTTTTTCCCTGATGATTCCAAAATACCCTTAAACGCCAAACATAGTAGCCATAACGCAGATCATCAACGGTACTGCGCGCCAACTCTCTTTCACAGAGGGTACAGATATATTGATCCAATAAAGGTAACATTTCATCGCGAACCTGGTCACAAATGATACAGTGATAGGGCTGCTTATTCTCCATCTCAATCGCCCGCCTTTCCCTTTTGTTCACATCATTTCCAAAAGGGCAATGATTTAAACAATAAACAATGACCAATAGCCCTGTTTTTTGAGGAAAATTCATTATGGTTGCTGTCAGGGATGTGTTGATGTTTTGCATGGTATTGCTCCAATTCCGGTTGCCCGGGCCGCTTCTTGTGTGGAGAAAGCTTAGCGAATAAAATTCATTGCTTCCATTTTTCAGGGATTTCATCAACAAAATTTTGTCCGTCTGTGAGTGGATGATTACCGACACAAACAATTCCAGCGGCAGGCGACTGCATCGAAAAGCAACCAAACTCCCCTGCTTCAACGCACTTCAGGCGAAAATGACAGTCATGAAACTCCGCTGAAGTCAACCTTAGATCCGGTCGGTCAGTGGGGCACCTCTACCCTGGCAATTTTGTTTACTTCTGATCCACTGTATATACCGTAAAGAGATAAACATTTTCCAAGAAGAAGGATATCTCCTGTCGGGAGGTGGCACAGTTCTTGTTCAGGCATTCCTTTCCTTAACCGGATTTCCCTGATAAACCATCTCCCGTTTTCTATAACCTGTCAAACATCCTACTCCCTATGCTTATTCATCACCCTATTAGAATATTTTCGTCATTTGCGTAACAGGCTAAATGAAAAAGGAGGAAATCTGATGCTTACTCCAAGATGGATTGTCATTTTCATTTTTGCTATTTTTATTCCTCTAAATGCACTGCTCAGAAGCTATTTACGTATTAAATATGAAAACACAAGATCCAAAACAAAGTAGAAAACAAGTGATGCTCTGCTGTCTCCCAGCCAATCCTCGGCACATGCTTCTTGATCTTTTCTTTCTTTTATCCTTCCATTTTAGTAGAAAAATGCTAACCGTTTCCCAACTACACTACCACGGAACCCTAAACGCTAACAAAGACTCCTGGTCGCAGTGAACGTCGGTATCGTATCGTCGAAGCGATCCATAGTAGAAGCAGTTCACAGCGTCTTCCTTGAATAAAACCAATATTTTTGAATGAGACCAATATTTTCAGCTAAATTGAGTTGTCTCAGCTCAATCGCGATTAAAAATTAAATCTGTAATTTCCTTAAGCCGGATTCCAAACCAGATTCCCCAAGCCTGGTAAAATTGTACTTTGGAGAAGCGATTTCCCGCCCCTATAACTTGTATCCCATTTGGAGGAATCCGCAAATCTGAGGAGAACATCGGGGAACATCCTCAGGATTTCCGCGAGGATTCCCGACGGAGTGAATGAAATACGCTCAAAAACAGATGGCGATGGGAAAGGATGGAGAAGGAGGATGAATCGAAGGAAATAAAAATAACAAAGACAACAATGAAAAAGCCACCTCGTTGGAGGTGGCTTGTATCTTTGCCTGGCAACGACCTACTCTCCCAGGGGTGAACCCCAAGTACCATCGGCGCTGGAGGGCTTAACTTCCGTGTTCGGGATGG